>JBAQME010000361.1:0-1816 GCA_049302535.1 Methylotenera sp. | reverse complement strand
CCTGATTAACGGCCATTGCCGTGGCCTGCGGATAAAAATACATATCATTAAAACAAGTAGTACCGCCGCTTAACATTTCAGCACAGGCATGTAATGAGGCATCTTTGACATACTCATCGGTAACCACGGCATTTTCTGCTGGCCAAATATGGTCATTGAGCCATGCCATTAATGGCAGATCATCGGCTATGCCGCGCATTAAATTCATTGCCGCGTGTGTATGTATATTAATTAAACCGGGAATCAGGATATGCTCATCCAAACTTACCAGGTTTGCAGCAATATATTGCTCCCTGGCTAAAGCTGTAGGAAGCAAGTCCACAATGACAGCGCCTTGAATAATCACTGAATAATTTTCAAGTAGCGGAGTATTTGCAACAATCGTCGCTAACCAGCGCGCCTCAATGATAAGGTCTACATTGGTTGCGACTTGCGCCGAGTGATTTTTTGTCATCATGCCGTTCATTCTACCAATAAAAAAGCCCCGCATTAGCGAGGCTTTATCTTAATTACTTAAATTTACTATAAATTAAGCATTGAGATTGTCTTTATTTACAATTCTCTTCTGGATGTTGTCTCTCTCCAGTAATAACAACGCGACGGTTAGGTGCTAGGCATTCAATCAATTTCTTGCCTTTAACACCTTTACACTCAGCTATTGGCTCTGATTCACCTTTACCAACAGCTTGTAAACGACCGGCATCAATACCGTGTGAAATTAAGTGTTGTTTGATTACTTCAGCACGTCTTTCTGACAATTTTTGGTTGTATTGCTCTGAACCGATACGGTCTGTATGTCCAGTTACAATAACCACTTCAAACTCCGGATGCTCTTTTAATTTTGCAACAACATCATCAAGCTCAATTACAGCATCACCTTTTAGTTTGAATTTGTCAAAACCAAACAATTTCTCAGCTTGAAGTGTAATAGTTTCAAATTTTGGCTGACATGGCGCTGGAGCAGCAACAGGTGCTGGAGCTGGTTCCGGTGCAGGTTCCGGTGCTACATAAGGTGCTGGAGCTGGTGCAGGCTCTACTACTGCAACAGGTGCTGGCGCGCCAAAACGGAAGATAGCACCAAGACTGAGTAAAGTATTGCCAATTGTACCGTTTGCATCAAAATTTGTGCCTGGTGCTCTAGCGTCAGAACGAGTCCATTGATGGCGCAAATCAGCTTGCAGACCAAAAGTATCATTAAACAGGTATTGTGCACCTAGGCCAACATTTGCCAGCCATGATGTTTTGCTTCTGTCTTTAAGTGCCGCAAAGTTGCTGTAATCTACATCATTGCGTGCAACGCCTAAACCAGCCAGCAAGAATGGGCGGAATTTATCACGGCTGAACATATACAATGCATCCACGCCTAGTGTTGTTTGTTTATATCTACCGCCAACACCGGCAATATTGGTATCTTCACTTGCACGGTTGTAACCTAAGCCACCCTGGATATCCCAGCTTGGAGATAGCTCCTTACCTAATTTGATGAATGCACCGCCACCATTTTTGGCATCCAAGTCGCTATCTGTGTTCATATAACTCACACCCGGCACTGCATACCAAGCACCACGGTACATATCTTCTGCAGAAGCAACTAACGCAGCCAAACCCAGAGTTGTTGCCACTGCAATACTAATAATATTCTTCTTCATTTGTTTCACTCCTAGTTAAGATAACCCCACGTCATCATAATACGCACACAAAACACCTGATGCAATGCTAAAGCCCTCGTAAACATAGACTTAAAACACATTTTGTTGCAATTTTACAACACAATTTACATTACTTTACGTATAACTCTAATCTTCTCGGCATCCAG
>JBAQME010000360.1:0-4221 GCA_049302535.1 Methylotenera sp. | reverse complement strand
GCTGATTCATCGCATGACATACCGTCGTACCAACCACGATAACCTGCACGTACGCGGCTATAAGGAAAAAGGCAGTATCAACACGCCGCTAGAGCTGGCAATCCAAAACGAAATTGACCGCTACAGCCTGGTAATCAGCGTGATTGACCGCATTCCGGCACTGCACGTGGCAGGTGCACATGTGAAAGAAAAAATGCGTAACAAACAGATTGAGTGCTGCCAATATGCCTATGAATATGGGATCGATCTGCCGGAAGCCGGTGATTGGATGTGGCCATATTGAGTATTCTGACCATTAATTGCGGTTCTTCAAGCCTGAAAGCCAGCCTGTTTCTTGCAGATGGTACACGGCGTAACTTCTACTATGAGCATATCAGCGACAACAAAGCTCACAGCCTTAAAAATGCCTTTGAGAATCTGATTAATGACTTGGGCCCTGATAAACCGACAACAGTGGGGCATCGGTTTGTGCATGGCGGCGATATTACAGATGCAGCACGGAAAATTGATGATACAGAACATGCTCGATTAAACAGCCTGATCCATCTTGCGCCGTTGCACTTGCCAAGCAATTTATTGGGGTTGGATTTGTGCCGCCAGCGCTTTAACGTACCGCAAGTGGCCTGCTTCGACACCGCCTTTCACGCCACCATGCCGCAACTGTCCCAGCGTCTACCAATCCCCAATGAGTTCGGCCTGCGCCGTTTTGGTTTTCATGGGCTTAATTATGCCTACATTGCTAAAACCCTGCCTAATATCATCGGTGAAACCGCCTATAAAAAGGTCGTTGTCGCACACTTGGGCAGCGGTGCCAGTTTATGTTTAATGGAAAACCTGCAATCGGTAGACACCACCATGGGCTATACTCCCGCGGGCGGCATCACCATGGGCACACGTAGCGGAGACTTGGACCCCGGCGTGATGCTGGAGCTGGCAAAACGCTACAGCCCCGAGCAGCTGACCGATATCGTGTTTCACAAAATGGGCCTGCTGGCATTGTCCAATGGAGAAAGCGCGGAAATGAAGGACTTGCTCGCCAGCCACACGGAGAATGCCAGATTTGCCATAGCGTATTTCTGCCAGCAAGTCCGTGGCGCGATTGGCGCCTTGGCAAGCAAAGCCGGTGGCATTGATGCACTCATATTTACCGCAGGCATCGGCGAACACTCTCCCGAGATTCGCGAAAAGATCTGCGCGCCTCTAGGCTTTATGGGCTTTGCTTTAGATACGGACCTGAATCAATCAAAATCAGCAAGAATTGAGCAAACAGGTAAAAAACCCATCGCTGTTATCTCTGCTGATGAAGAAATCATGATCCGCGAATTGTGCCTGGGTGTCTCAAATTGATTTAATACGGCTCATTTAGCTTCTATATTCAAATATTCCCTAAACTTCCCGATAACTTTTTTAGCTAGGATTTCAGCTGTATGTATCGTAGTGTTCTTATCCTGCCAGGAGCTTTCAAGTTGCGCATAAGTCGCTAAAACTACCGCTTTTGTCTTAACATCGACCACCAGCACTCTCGGGTAAACAAACAGATAGGTTGGCTTCAAAGCTACAGCCACAATAACATAATCGGCGCCACTGCCTTCAGCCAGCTGTGCCGCTACGTCAGTGTGGTCAAACAAATAGGTGGCTGAATATGTGGACAATTGAGTTTTCTGCTGCTCGGTCACTGGTACAAGCTCAATACCGCCGTCTGCAAGCTTCTGCCTGAAAGTAGCGGACAAGAGTGCAACCCGCGCCAATTCTTCTGGCGCATTAGGCAAGTCAGTCATGTCATTCAGTTGAAAATCCAGCGCCATCACCTTGGCAAGTGGCGCTGCAAAAGTAGCCGGGCTAAACAAGCTCAATGCTGCAAGCAAGAAAAAACTTCTAATAAAGAATTTCATAGTCATACCTTATCTGCCTTAATTAGGTGAGGAACTCGAATGCTAAAAATTACATTTTGGCTAACCCTCGCCAGATTCGACTGAACTTGAGACGATATGTTCATCTTTACTATCTTTTACGCTAAAAAGTAAGTTGCTAAAAGAATGTTTTTATTGTCTACTTTACATATCGCTTCAATCGATCCTCTTTGGAGAAACGCCAATGTTTTCTCTCACAAAATCATTTATTCAAATTGCCGCAACAGTCGCATTTATCGCCTTTGCTACCTTTGTAAAAGCTGATGACAATTCAATATTTAATGGCCCATATGTCGGAGCATCCGTCGGTTACAGTCATATCAATATAGATGAAGGTAAAAGTAACTGGATATATTCTGATAACACGTCATTTTTACAATCAGGAAAAAACTCGGATTCCGACAATGCACTTTATGCGCTAAATGCTGGCTATAACTGGAGATTCGATAATAAGGTGGTCGGGATAGAGTTTGACGGTACCAAAATTGATGGCAGATCTAAAGGGTTAGCTTCAGATTACAGCATCACCAATGGTGTAGTGACAGACAGACTGATCTCGGCCACCAAAATTAATGCGTTATTCACTGCGCGCGCTAAATTTGGCATGGTCTTCGATAAACTGATGGTTTACGGTACTGCTGGCCTGGCTGTCGCGGATATTGATCGAAAAATAACCCAATTAAATGATGGTAAAAATGATTACTCAATAGATCGTGGTACCAGTGATAGCCTAAGCAAAACCAGATTTGGCCCAGCACTTGGCGTTGGTCTGGAATACGCATTTCCGGAAAACTTATCACTAAAATTACAGTACCTCTACACCGATTTTGGCAATATTAAATACAAATACGCTGGAACTTGGAACACCTTAACTACAACTGGCCATCAAAAAGTCGGCATCGATAATTCGATGTTAAGTATTGGACTTAATTACAATTTCTAGTTTTTGCTAATAACCCCATCATCAAAATGAGAGATTAATCATGCTGGATGAGTTTATCCACACACCGTGTGTTGCATACTTCTCCATGGAGATTGCGCTACGCAATGAAATCCCGACCTATGCCGGCGGCCTTGGTGTGCTTGCCGGTGACACGGTACGCTCTGCGGTAGATCTCACTATTCCAATGGTGGCGGTAAGCCTGGTAAGCCGTGCCGGCTATTTCCAGCAGCAGATTGATAGTCAAGGCCGGCAGGTCGAGCAGGCTGTCTTCTGGGAGCCGGAACGCTGGGCGCGTGCGCTCGATGCCAAGATAGCGGTGCCGATCGATGGACGTACTGTATGGATCAGCGCATGGTTATACGTGGTCGAGGGGCACATGGGGGGACGCCAACCGGTGCTGTTGCTCGACACCGACCTGAACGAAAATCACCCTGAGGATCGTGAAATTACGCATTACTTGTACGGTGGTGACGATGCCTATCGGCTCAAACAGGAAATCGTACTCGGTATTGGCGGCGTACGAATACTGCAAGCACTCGGCTTTTCAGTCCGCCACTATCACATGAACGAGGGGCACTCAGCGATGCTGGGGCTGGAGTTGCTACGCAGGTACACCTATCCAACCGCAGATGTCAGGCAGGGCGAGTCACATTATGATCTCCCCAGGGTACGCGAGATGTGCAGCTTCACCACGCATACCCCGATTGAAGCGGGCCATGACCGCTTTACCTACGACCTGGTGCAGCGGATACTCGACAACGGCTTCGACATCGAAAGCATCAAGCATCTGGCCGGCGAAGACAGCCTGAATATGACACGGCTGGCGATGAACCTGAGCGAATATGTTAATGGCGTTGCCAAAAAACATGCTGAAGTTTCGAACGCAATGTTTCCCGGTTATCAGGTGCATGCTATCACCAACGGCGTCCATCCGTTCACGTGGGCGGCAGAAAGCTTTCGCCAGTTATACAACCATTATCTTCCCAGCTGGTGCCATGAGCCGCAGCTGCTAATGCGTGCCGATTGTTGCATTCCCGATGCGGCGATCTTAGAATCACACATTAAAGCGAAACAACATCTTATTGAGAAAGTACAAACTCTCACCGGGGTCTTACTTGATCCAAAGCTCCCGATCATTGGCTTTGCACGGCGGATGACTGCCTATAAACGTCCGGATTTACTATTCTCTGACATCAAGAGGCTGAAGACAATTGCACACCATCAGCCATTCCAGGTCATACTTGCCGGCAAGGCACATCCGCACGACGAAAACGGCAAACGCCTGATTGAGCAACTGCATACCTATGCCCGCGACTTGGCTGACACGCTTCAAGTCATCTACCTGCCCGACTACAATTTGGATATTGC
>JBAQME010000359.1:0-5977 GCA_049302535.1 Methylotenera sp. | reverse complement strand
TTGACTGAGTCAGCATTACGCAACGCGTCTTCATAAGTAATGACATCTGCCTCGTGCAAATCAAACAACGATTGGTCGAATGTCTGCATGCCCAATTCACGTGATTTTGAAATGATTTCCTTGATTTCATGCACTTCACCCTTAAAAATCAAATCCGAGATCAAAGGTGAATTCAACATGACTTCCATCGCCGCCGCACGCCCCTTGCCTTCTTTTTTAGGAATCAGTCGTTGCGATATAAAAGCACGCATGTTCAAGGATAAGTCCATCAGCAGCTGGTGACGGCGCTCTTCCGGGAAAAAGTTAATAATACGATCCAGCGCCTGATTGGTACTGTTGGCATGCAACGTTGCCATACATAAATGGCCGGTTTCCGCAAAGGCAATGGCATAATCCATCGTTTCACGGTCGCGGATTTCACCGATTAAAATGACATCCGGCGCCTGGCGCAGCGTATTTTTAAGTGCTATCTGCCAGTTATCCGTATCCACACCAACTTCACGTTGCGTGATAATGCAGTTTTTATGCTCATGCACAAACTCCACAGGATCTTCAATGGTAATAATGTGTCCGTAACTATTTTGGTTACGGTAACCGACCATCGCCGCCAAGGATGTTGATTTACCGGAACCGGTACCCCCGACAAAAATCACCAGGCCACGCTTGGTCATGGCAACATCTTTCAGTACTTCGGGTAAACCCAACTCTTCAAACTCCGGAATTTTGGTGGTAATCGTTCTAAATACCAGGCCAACTGAACCACGCTGCACAAAGGCATTTACGCGGAAGCGCGCCACATTGGGAATGCCGATTGCGAAGTTACACTCGTTGGTAGCATCAAATTCAGCGGTTTGCTTGTCATTCATAATGGCGCGTGAAATTTCACGCGCTTGCTGAGCAGATAACACTTGGCTGCTGACCGGGGTAACCTTGCCGTCAACCTTGATCGCAGGTGGAAAGCCAACCGTAATAAACAAATCGGATGCTTTTTTTGCCATCATCAATCGCAACAAATCAAACACAAATTTTTCGGCTTGACCTTTTTCCATCTGACTTTGCACTGTAACGCCCTTTCGCTTAACTGCTTTTATTTTGTAACTATCATTCTATGCGCGAACCAATATTCATTGGCATAGTTGAAGCCGAACACTAGCCCATAATTGCATCTTTATTCGAAGCCTTGGCGCGCGCCTCATTGGCTGAAATAATGCCACGTTTAACCAAATCCTGTAAATTCTGGTCCAGTGTCTGCATACCCACGTTTTGCCCGGTCTGAATAGCGGAATACATTTGCGGGATTTTATTTTCACGAATCAGGTTACGGATTGCAGGGGTGCCTATCATAATCTCATGTGCGGCAACGCGCCCTTGCTCATCCTTGGTTTTTAAAAGTGTTTGCGAAATGACTGCGCGCAAGGATTCCGAGAGCATGGAGCGCACCATTTCTTTTTCTGCCGCCGGGAAAACGTCAATAATACGGTCTACGGTTTTAGCTGCTGAGCTTGTATGCAGCGTGCCAAACACCATGTGGCCGGTTTCTGCTGCAGTCAGTGCCAGGCGAATCGTCTCCAGGTCACGCAGCTCGCCCACCAGAATAACATCCGGGTCTTCACGCAGTGCGGAACGCAAAGCGTTATTAAATGAAAGTGTATGCGGTCCGACTTCACGCTGGTTAATCAGACATTTTTTAGACTGATGCACAAACTCAATCGGGTCTTCCACAGTCAGAATATGCCCATATTCTTTTTCATTAATGTAATCAATCATCGCCGCCAGCGTGGTTGACTTACCTGAACCGGTTGGCCCCGTCACCAAGCAGATGCCGCGCGGGGTATCGGCAATATCCTTAAAAATTGCCGGGCAGTTTAATTGCTCCAGTGTCAGAATCTTGGATGGAATTGTACGGAATACCGCACCGGAGCCGCGGTTATGATTAAATGCGTTCACCCGGAAACGGGCCAGATTGGGAATTTCAAATGAGAAGTCGCACTCCAGATGCTCTTCATACACCTTACGCTGACCATCATTCATGATGTCATAGACCATGTCATGCACTTGGCTATGGTCCATTGCCGGCACATTTATTTTGCGAATATCGCCATTCACACGAATCATCGGCGGCAGCCCGGCAGAAAGATGCAAGTCTGAAGCCTTATTTTTAACTGAAAACGCGAGTAAATCTGAAATATCCACAACCTGCTCCTGTTATAATTTTTAATTGTTATATGTGCACAAATCTATGTATAAAACCCCGGGCCTAGTGAATTATGACCACAATTAGCAATCGCTTGCAACATATTCTAGCAACAATTCAGTCGGCACAGGCATCCAGCCAGTTCCGGCAACCGGTAAAACTGGTTGCTGTAAGCAAGGCACAACCTACTTCTGCCATCCGTGAAGCTTATCAAGCCGGTCAAACCGTATTTGGCGAAAACTATTTACAGGAAGCGCTGGAAAAGCAAGCTGAACTGGCAGATCTGGCGCTTGAATGGCACTTTATTGGACCGATACAAAGCAACAAAACACAGCCCATCAGCCAGCACTTTGCCTGGGTCCATAGTGTAGACCGCTTAAAAATTGCCCAGCGTTTAAATGAAGCAAGGCCACCAAATTTGGCCCCATTGCAAGTGTGCATCCAAGTCAATGTCAGCAATGAGGAAAGCAAAAGCGGTGTTTCACCTGGTGATTTAGAAGCGCTGGCAACCGCAATCCAGACGCTACCGAGATTAAAATTGCGTGGCTTAATGGCGCTACCGGCGCCAACCAAGGACAAAAGCCAGCAAATTGCGCAATTTAAACAAGTACGAGAATGCTATGATGCGCTGTTAGCAAAAGGTTTCACATTGGATACGCTGTCTATTGGCATGTCTGACGACTACCCGATTGCAATCGCACAAGGCGCAACAATTGTGCGTATTGGTTCAGCGCTGTTTGGTGCCAGACCGGTCAGCAAAGTAAACTGAGTTAACTGTTAAAAAAATAAAATCTTTGGAAAGTATATGAAAATTAACTTTATTGGCGGCGGCAACATGGCACGCGCCATTATCGGCGGATTGAAACAGAATAGTTTTGATATGTCAGCAATTACGGTTTTGGAACTGGACGCGCAAAAACGGGCAGAGCTCGCACGCGACTTAAATGTTCAAGTTACCGACACTTATGCCGAATTTAACAACACTGATGTCATTGTTTTGGCAGTTAAACCACAACAGCTCAAACAGGTATGTAGCGAGTTAAGCCCGGTTTTACAATCGCAGCTCGTGGTTTCGATTGCAGCAGGCGTGAGAAGTAAAGACCTCTCGCGCTGGCTCAATAATTATCCGGCAATCGTGCGCGTCATGCCGAACACACCGGCACAGATCCAGGCCGGCATCTCGGCGCTATACGCCATGCATGAGGTAAGCCAGCTCCAGCGCGACCAAGCCAATACCATTTTGACTGCAGTCGGTAAAACGCTCTGGCTGGATGATGAGGCTAAAATGGACGCTGTCACGGCGATTTCAGGCAGCGGTCCCGCTTATGTATTCTACTTCATTGAGGCACTACAAGAGGCAGGCGTACAATTAGGACTTGATGCTGAAGCGTCAAGGCTGCTGGCCTTGCAGACGTTTGCCGGCGCTAGCTTACTAGCAGCCCAAAGCGCCGAAAATGCGCAAACCTTGCGTGCCCAGGTGACCTCAAAAGGGGGGACTACGGAACAAGGCATACTCACGCTGGAATCAGCCGATATCAAAGGCATCATCAACAAAGCCGCAAAAGCCGCTGCAGATAAGTCAGTAATGCTTGGAGACCAGCTTGGCAGTTAATGCCAAGTAAATACTTATGATCAATAATGCCGTTTTATTTTTGTTGGAAGCCGTGCTGGGACTGCTTAGCTTTGCTTTTCTGCTGCGCTTCTACTTTCAACTCACAAGAGCGCCGTTTCAAAATCAATTCGCGCAACTGATTGTGACGCTCACTAATTTTGCGGTAAAACCATTACGCCGCGTTGTTCCCAGCATAGGCAAGCTCGATTTATCTACACTATTACTGGCTTACCTCACGCAGTTAGTGCTCACTATTTGTACGTTATGGCTCAAAGGATTTCCACTTCTCATCGCCGGGAACGGCATCTGGCTGGTCATCCTTGTCGTGGCACTCATCGACGTTATCAGTATCAGCATCTCCATTTTTTTATACGCAGTATTGATACAGGCCATCTTAAGCTGGGTTAATCCACACACGCAGGTTGCGCCCATTTTGAACAGCCTTACCTACCCAATATTGCGGTTTTTAAGGAAATACATCCCGCCCGCAGGAAATTTTGACCTAAGTCCTCTCGTATTTATTATCTCGGCACAGTTATTGCTCACTACTATCTTAATTCCATTAGAAAACAATTTGCTTTCTACTTTGTAAGTTAAGACAACAATATGAGTATACAAATACCAGAGTGTGCACTCAGCCAAGCTACGCCCAGCATTTCGAATTTAAGCAGCAAAATATCGGAATATAGCCAGTGGCGTAAAAAGCTGATTACGACAATCGATGAATACATTGATTGGCCTGGTCATGTAGAGTCATTAAACGCCATACAAGACCTGAGACTGTATGACATTAAAGAGAGCTTAAAAAAAGACCAACTGGTGCTGGCATTTCTCGCAGAATTCTCACGCGGCAAAACTGAAACGATCAATGCACTGTTCTTTTCCGACTTTAACCAGCGGCTACTTCCTAGTGAGCCGGGCCGTACAACCATGTGCCCCACTGAGATTTTTTGGGATGAGCGTGAAGAACCCTGCATTAAACTTTTGCCGATAGAAACCAGGCAAACAGATGACACGCTGACCTATCTGAAATCAACCCCGGAACAATGGCATAAATTCCGGCTGGACACATCTTCTGCCGATGCCATGAAGCAAACATTAAGGACATTGGTACAAAAACGCGAGGTAAACCTCGCCACCGCTAAAAAAATGGGTTTCTGGAACGGCGACGACCCAAGCATGCAACGAATGCTTGCTGAGAAAGGTGTGATTGAAATCCCGGTCTGGCGGCACGCCCTGATTAACTACCCACACCCTTTGCTTAAAAATGGATTAGTGGTGATTGACACCCCGGGGTTAAACACAATGGGAGCCGAACCGGAACTGACGCTCAGCATTATCCCCAATGCACAGGCTGTGGTGTTTTTAACGGCGACAGATACCGGCATCACCAAATCCGACATGCAGATCTGGACCGATTATGTACAAAAAAGAGCCGCACATAAACTGGTCGTACTCAATAAAATCGACATTCTTTGGGATGGCCTGGAAACCGATGTGGAAGTCAACCTGCTGATTCAAAAGCAAATGCAGAATACCGCACGTGAACTAGGGCTGGACGTCAGAAACATTTTTGCCATCTCGGCACAAAAGGCGTTAGTGGCAAAAATCAGAAAAGACGACACGCTGCTAAAACGGAGCGGTATTAATGACTTGGAAAAGTCACTTTCCGAACAAATAGTTCGCTCCAAACATGAAATTCTTGGCCGCGCAGTAGTCACCGAATGTTCCAATATGATCCGTGCATCGCGCAAACTGGCGCAAATTCGCACCAATGGCATTAAAGACCAGCTTGCCGAGCTACGTGAATTACAACAACAGCATCAAGATACCTCAAAAGAAATTCTTGCAAAAGTAGTCACGGAGCGTAAACGCTATGAAGCCTCCATACTCACCTTTAACCAAGGCAGTGAAAAAATCAAAAGGTTAAGCAGCAAACTTTTACGCCACCTCAGCATAGGTTATTTGCACACTACCCTGGCACAGGCAAAACAGGATATGGGCGACAGCTGGACCACCGTTGGCCTCAATAAAAGCATGCGTGATATCACGCGCCTGGCAACCAGCCTTGCTGAAGAAACTATTAGCGAAGGCCGCATCATCAAGAAATATGCGGATGATTTATATCAATTATTCTGGAGCAAGCATGGGTTTGAAAAAACCGAGGCCAG
>JBAQME010000358.1:0-3345 GCA_049302535.1 Methylotenera sp. | reverse complement strand
GATTAAGCCACTTTGCCATTCTTGCTGCATCTTTGCGGCCTCGCTTGGTCAAAACACGATCCGAGTCCTTACCGCTAGCACTCTCGGCTTCGGCTTCTGCATGCCGCCACAATACCAGATTTGCCATAAATATCGCTAAAACCTCTTAATCTGCGTACTTTTGTATTAGGTACTGCTGTGCACTGAATGCCTGTGGCTTAGCCAAGGCAGTACCTGTCGTCGTACCAAGCCTATAACTGCCGTCTGCTTGCAACAGCCAGGCATCATGATTGTCATCCAGATAAAGTTGGCAACACTCATGCAAAATTCTTGCCCGATTTTTTGCATCTACTATCGGCCACGCAATTTCAACCCGCCGCATCATGTTGCGGTTCATCCAGTCAGCACTTGATAACCACATGTTTTCCACTTCCCCTGTTTTAAAATAAAAAACACGAGAATGTTCCAATAAACGGCCAATAATGGAGCGTACTCTAATTCGCCCATCCAGGCCAGGCGCATCTATAGGGAGTATGCATGCGCCACGTAATATCAGGTCGATTTCAACACCGGCACGCCCGGCTTTAACTAAAGCCTTTACCAGCGCCTCGTCAGTCAAGGCATTCATTTTCAAAATGATACGCGCAGGGGTACCTGCCTTTGCGGCAAGCTCGGTTGCCCTAACTTTAGCGAGCATTTGCTTATGCAAATTAAATGGCGCAACTAAAAGTTTTTGCATACGCGGCAACTTTACCTGGCTGGCAATATGCCTGAATAAATGCTCCATATCGCGCGTAATCTGCACATCCGCAGTAAGCATGCTGACATCGGTGTAAAGCCGTGCGGTTCTCGGGTTGTAATTACCGGTGGAAACATGCCCGTAGTATTTAAGACCTGCCCCCTCACGCCGCATTACCAGCAGCATCTTGGCGTGCGTCTTGAGACCCACAATGCCGTAAACTACTTGCGCACCTACGGATTCCAAATCCTCGGCCCAGTTGATGTTAGCTTCTTCATCGAATCTGGCTTTTAGCTCGACCACGGCCATCACTTCCTTGCCGCGCCTGACGGCTTCCTGCAGCAACTTGAGCATGCGCGCGTCTGAACCGGTACGGTATATCGTCTGCTGGATGGAGAGCACATCCGGGTCATTAACCGCTTCACGCAAGAAATCGATCACCGACTCAAAGCTCTCATACGGTTGATGAATTAAGACATCCTGTTGTTTCAACTGGGTAAAAAATGATTGGTTAGGTACCAATTGTTGGCTGATTCTAGGTTCAAACGGACTGAACTTCAAATGGGGACCCTCAGCCAAATCTGCCAATTGCATTAAACGCGCCAGGTTCACGGGGCCACGTACGCGATACAGCGACTGTTTAGGTAAATCAAATTGCTGTAATAATAATTTTGCCAGTTTCTCATCACAGCTATGAGACACCTCTAACCGCACCGCATCACCAAAATTTCTTTGTACCAAGCCTTTTCTTAGTGCGGTACGCAAATTCTTTACATCTTCCTCGTCTACCGCTAAATCCGAATGGCGAGTGACACGAAATTGCGAAAAGCTCAGCATTTCCCGCCCGGTAAATAAGCTTGCCAAATGTGCACGAATCACACTCGATAGCGAAACAAATATTTGCTGTTTCCCGTTTAAATTTTTAGGTAATTTAATCAGTCGCGGCAATGCTCTAGGCACTCTGACAATCGCAATATTATTGTCTCGACCAAAAACATCGTGGCCGCCCAGAGACACAATAAAATTAAGCGACTTATTTGCCACCTGTGGAAATGGATGTGAAGGATCAAGCGCAACCGGCACCAGCAATGGACGTACATTTGACTCAAAATACCGCGCTACCCAACGCTTTTGTTCCGGGGTACGGTCCCCATGCGAGACTAAATGAACACCTTGCTCGGCCAATGCCGGCATCAACTCTGCATTAAAGATTTCATACTGTTTCTCTACCAGCGCGTGCGCAGCTTTTGAAATTGCCTGATAACTTTGTACATTAATATTGCTATGCTGCTCATCATCACGCATTGCGTCGACATGCTGTGCCGCGCGTACTTCAAAAAACTCATCCAGATTTGAAGACACAATGCAAAGAAAACGTAACCGCTCAAGTAAGGGATATTCCGCATTTTGTGCAAGGCTTAGCACACGTTCGTTGAACGCCAGAATACTGACATCTCGGTTGAGTAACTTTAATGGGGAATTGAAAGACCGCATGGTATTTTTAATTTAATTATTCAAATCATACTAAGCGTCTATTATGACAATTTGATGAAGATATGGTGAAAAAAATGTTCATCATGCTTACATTGCAAGCACCGCCTACATGGGCTAGCTTCAGGCTTGAAGAAGTTTAGACAAAAGCGCCGCGGTCGCAGCAAAACCAAAAGGTGCAGTCACACAGACGCTGGAACCATATCCTGCACAGTTTAACCCGGTGACTGCTGAATCCACAGGCTCACAGGTACGATCGGGTTGAATAACGGTTTCATCTGAATAGACCGCAGTAATGCCAAACAGCAATGATTTAGGTTTGGCAGTTTTATTCTTTTTGGCAGCATTGTTTGTTAAATCCTGCCCTTTAGGAAAAGCATAATCGCGTCGCAAACCGTTTCTCACTTTTGCCAGCAGCCGGTCACCTGTCACCAGCGATAAATCTGCCAGCTTGATCCTGGTAGGATCCAGACGGCCACCCGCACCACCGGTAGTGACAAGTGGAATGTCATGTGTTTTACAAAACGCCGCTCTTGCCATTTTAGCTTTGGCATCATCAATACAATCAATCACGCCATCGTAATTACGCTCAAGCATGACGCCTACATTTTCCAGCGTTACGAAATCTTCAATTTCATGCACGGCCGCAAGCGGGTTAATGCCATGGATGCGTTCGCGCATTGCGGTCACTTTTGCCTTGCCAAAAGCGCCATCCACTGCATGTAATTGCCGATTTACATTGGATTCCGCAATATTATCCAGATCAATGAGCGTAATAGTCCCTATCGCATTACGCGCCAATGCTTCTGCTGCCCAACTGCCTACACCGCCAATGCCTATGACGCAGACATGTGCTGATTGCAATTTTTCCAAACCATCTGCGCCGTAGAGACGAGACACACCGCCAAAGCGGCGTGCCACATCAATCGTATCAGAACTATCTAGTGTGGAATGTGCAGCCAGTGTCATGTCTCAAGCACCACAAATGCTGCTGCCAGGTTTTTTTCATCGCTAATACTGATATGCGTCTGCCTGATATTTTTGGCTTGCAATAGGGCTTGCAATTCCGGCGCCAGAATCAGCATCGGCTTACCTAAGTCGTCATGTGAAACCGCGATGTTTTGTAAGGTTGCAGG
>JBAQME010000357.1:0-3789 GCA_049302535.1 Methylotenera sp. | reverse complement strand
CCGGCAGAGCGTCTGGACAATGGCCGGGACTTTATTCCTACCAATAAATGGATAGTGTTCGGCCACCATTTTGCCGCGATTGCAGGTCCCGGCCCTTTGGTTGGCCCGACATTAGCAGCGCAATTCGGTTACTTGCCCGGTACCTTATGGATATTGGTTGGCGCGGTGCTCGGTGGCGCGGTGCAGGATATGGTCACGTTGTTTTTCTCAATTCGCCGCAATGGCCGCAGTTTGGGGCAAATGGCGCGTGACGAGATTGGCGCAGTCGGTGGTACCGCAGCGCTTATCGGTACATTCCTGATCATGATTATTCTGATTGCCGTGCTGGGCTTGGTGGTGGTCAATGCCATGAAGCATAGCCCATGGGCAACTTCTACCGTGGCGGCGACGATTCCAATCGCCATGATTGTAGGCGTTTATATGCGCAACATACGGCCTGGACGCGTGCTGGAAGCTTCGGTGATCGGCGTTGTTTTGCTGTTGCTCTCTGTATTCCTGGGTGGTTGGATTAACAACAATGAGAGCCTGCGCACACTGTTTGATCACGATGGATTGCCGTTAGCCTACGCGATTATTGCGTATGGCTTTGCTGCGGCAGTGTTGCCTGTGTGGTTATTGCTCGCGCCCCGCGATTATTTATCCACCTTTGTAAAACTGGGTACGATTTTATTATTGGCAATCGCCATTGTGATTCTGCGCCCTGAAATACACATGCCTGCCGTTACACAATTTGTGGATGGCACAGGGCCGATTTTTGGCGGTAAGTTATTTCCGTTTGTATTTATTACTATCGCTTGCGGTGCTATTTCCGGTTTTCATGCGCTGATAGCGTCCGGTACGACACCAAAATTGCTCATGAATGAGCGCGATATTCGTATGATAGGTTACGGTGGAATGTTGCTGGAAAGCTTTGTCGCGATTATGGCGATGGTTGCTGCCACCGTGCTGGAGCCAGGCATATTTTTCGCCATTAATAGTCCTGCGGGTGTAGTGGGTAAAGAAGCGGTAGATGCGGTGGCAAAAATCAATAGTTGGGGGTTTGCCGTCACCGTTGAGCAAATGCAGCAACTTGCCAAGGATATGGGCGAAAGCACCTTGTTTGCACGCACCGGTGGTGCGCCTAGTCTGGCGGTAGGGATGGCCAGTATTTTCGGCAGCGCGTTTGGCAAGCAAATGCTTGCACTATGGTATCACTTTGCCATTATGTTTGAGGCTATCTTTATTCTTACTACACTGGATGCCGGCACACGCGTAGGGCGTTTCATGTTGCAGGACATGTTGGGTAATTTTAATAAGAAACTGGGCAGAACTTCCTACATGCCATCCGTGATATTTACCAGTAGCCTTGTGGTGGCGGGCTGGGGCTACTTTTTGTATATTGGCGTCATAGACCCGAATGGCGGCGTGAATATTTTGTGGCCATTATTTGGTATTGCGAACCAAATGCTTGCTGCGATTGCCTTATGTGTAGCAACAGGAATTCTGGTGAAATCCGATAAGCTGAAGTATGCTTGGGTGACAGCTCTGCCACTGATATGGTTGGTGATTGTCACCACGACGGCAGCCTATCAGAAGATTTTTAGCCCCGATATTCGCGTAGGTTTTCTTGCTGCTGCAGATGACATGGCGGCAAAGCTTTTTAATGGCGTGTTACCTCCGGAAAAAGCAGCGGTGGCACCTCAGCTAATTTTCAACCAGCATCTGGATGCTTATTTAACGCTGTTTTTTGTGGTGGTACTGTGGGTGGTGATTGTTGATATGCTGCGTTTATGTGTACGTTATTTAGTTGGCAAACGTGTGCTGAAATTATCGGAAGTGCCGCATGAGCCGAGCAGGCTGGTAGAGAACTGGGTGAGAGATTAATGCTTTACCCTGAAATGGATGGTGGATTATGTTATTTAACCGCTTGAAAAAATTATGGTGTTTTTTACGACACGTGTCAGGCGATGATGCGTATGAGCAATACCTCAAGCATCACTCTGAATTTCATCAAGCCACAGTAGATGCGCCTCCGCCACTATCGCGTAAAGAGTTCTTTAAGCTGTGGCAAGACGGCAAATGGAAAGGCGTGAAGCGGTGCTGTTAAAGCAAGTGCTTTATTTCTGCGTCTGCGGCACTGCGCACCTTAAGTATCAGCTCCGCTATTTTTGACTAACAACAAACATCACAATGCCAATCAGAATCATGGGCAAACTTAACCATTGGCCCATACTCAAGCCCATGGACAGCAGACCCAGATAATCATCAGGTTCGCGTGTGAATTCCGCTAAAAATCTAAAGCTGCCATAACCAATTAAAAACAGTGCCGAAATTGCCCCTGTTGCACGTGGCTTGGCTGAATAAATCCATAATATTAAAAACAGCAGGATACCCTCAAGCGCAAACTCATAAAGCTGCGACGGGTGGCGCGGCAGATTATCCACATGCGGAAACACCATGCCATAATTAGCATTAGTGACCCTGCCCCACAACTCTGCATTGATAAAGTTACCCATGCGCCCGGCGCCCAAACCAATCGGTACCAAGGGGGCTACAAAGTCCATAATTTTTAGCCAGCTCAGTTGATACTTTCTGCCAAAAAACCACATGGCAGTCAGTACGCCCAGAAAGCCGCCGTGAAAGCTCATACCGCCCTGCCATACCGCAAAAATTTCAACAGGATGCTGCGAAAAGTAACTGAATTGGTAGAACAGTACGTAACCTAACCTGCCACCGATAATAACCCCAAGTGCGCCAAAGAATAAGGCGTCATCAAGCATGAGTGTGGTCCAGCGGTGCCAATTGCGGTGGTTAATTTGCCACTTGCCCAAGGTCAAAAATGCTAAAAAACCAAGCAAATACATTAAGCCGTACCAATGGATACCAAAAGAACCTAAATGGATTGCAATGGGGTCGAACTGAGGGTGAACAAACATGAGAGGCTAGCTTCTATTGAGTAGGTTGTGATTTTACCTAAGTTTTAATACTTCACAATGGCTAGATTGACCTTCATTCAGATATAGATTGTTTAGTTACGCGTCAGGCAGTTGCCACCTTGCTGATGAGCATACTTTAGAAGTTACAGTTGAATTATTTGATTCAACTCTCCCGGTTTTCAGTTAAGCATAAGCGGCTAAATTTACCATAGCCACGCCGATAGCTAGCACAAGACAAAGCGGTGAGTAAATTGCTGTATCCAGATCTGCAAAACGGGAACCACGAATACGTTTGAAAAACCCAACCAGCCGAAAGTCACCGATTGCACGTAACAGTAATACCAGCGCCAATGCCTGGCAAAGCCAGGATAGTGCAGTATGTGGTATTGGTAGGGAAATTACATTGGAAATTGCTGCAATCAACAGGGCGCATAACATTAAACCGATAGCCACTGTTAATATTGCCAACGCGGACGGCTGAAAAGCAGGTTTGCCATCAATCTCGGGAATAGCAGCGTGTTGCCCAAAGCTACCACCTAACAGCCAGTAAAAATGCACGAAAGAAAGGCAGAGAAAAACCGCAATCAGTAAAACAGTGATGATATTCATGACAAGCGGCAAACCTTTCTAAAATTACTGCTGCAACAGCCACCACGCCCCGTGTGTGCATGTATGTCGCAGTATTTCAAAGTTATACAATTACATGATATAGCCATAATAGTATTATCGTTTTTGGAACCATGCAATCGCCTATCTAGCTGTATCGACCGGGGATACGGTCATTAGGCAATGATTTTCGGCACCTTGTGCCGCCATGGGTGGGCAGTTTCCAGCTGTGCAGCCAACTGGAACAATAATTTATCATTACCTTCTG
>JBAQME010000356.1:0-15307 GCA_049302535.1 Methylotenera sp. | reverse complement strand
GTACGCGCCCTCACGGTCAGCCTTGTCGCGGCTGGTGGTGCTATTTCTGCGTGCATCTACCTGCACCGCGCGTGATGCCGGTGCGCGGCTATCAGGTGTTTGTTGTCTAGCCGGTGTTGATGATTGTTCATGCAATGCGCCATCATGGCGATGGTTGCGCTGACGTGGAGCGCCATTGTTTTCTGGTGCCGATGGCCTGTGTTCACGTTCGGCACGCACTGGCTTGCTCGCTTGTGTATGTGATTGCTGTGTTTCAGTACGCTGGGCTTTTACTGCCGCAGTTGTGCGGTCACGTGACACTACGCTACTGCGACGCACAGGAGATTTTTTTGCCACAACGGCAGGAGCGTCGCTAGGTTTTTTGTTAAGTTTGATTGTGGTCAAAATTTGGCTAACTGGTTTTGTATAATTCGAACATTTTAACAAAATAAAGAGATAATCTTTTAAATATCTACGTTCATTCAATGATTTACTATTAAGATTAAAATGACACAAACCAGCTCAGATTAATCGGGGAATATGATGAAAACAGTCAATATCCATGAAGCAAAAACGCAACTATCTAAGCTGATTGATCAGGCGGTACACGGTGAATCATTTATTATCGCCAAAGCCGGCAAGCCTTTGGTTAAAGTTTCCAGACTGGATGCGCCAGAGGCTAATACAAAAAATCGCCTTGGTTTTATGGTGGGGCAAATCACTGTACCTACTGATTTTGATCAGATGGGCAAAGATGAAATTGCTGAACTATTTGGTGCGGAATAATGAGCATGAAGATATTGTTGGATACGCATGTGCTGCTTTGGGTGGCGGTGGTTAACGTTTAGATTAAGGGATTATGACTTCATGCAAATTCAAATTTGAGACATCTCTTATTTTTTTCTTAAATAAATGAATATCTTCTCTTGTCTGGTTGAACCAGTCATTTGTGAATTCCACCTCTTTGATACTACTCATTAGTTTAATTGTTCCGCTTACTTCATCATAAGTTGGAAAGGCGTGAGCTAACACATTTCTTGAATTAAGTATCTTATCGTCAAATTGGGAGGATTTAAAACCAATTTTAGTGACCTGCCCTTCTTTATCGGTTCCCTTTATTTTTTCATGATCAAGCATTCTAGAAATAAATTTCTGCTTAGTTTTGAAAGAGTAACTCTCCCCACCTTTATAAATTATATTTTCTTTGAAAAAATCTGCTTCATTTTTAAAAAATGAAGCAATTAACTCTTCCATCAAATTTTCCAAGTCAATAAATTCTGATAGAAGCATTCCTCTCATAAAGGCTGGATGATGATACTTTCTATACAATTGCTCAGAAACGGCCTCTAAAGTATCTGTAATATAATCTCTAGGCGATGTGTGTTGGAAGTATTTGTCCGCCTTAACTGTACCTAGATTTTTAACATCTTGTGAATAGTAAACTATGTGTGCAAAACATCTGTTTTTTCTAAGTCTGGTAATGAACTGATCTCCATTATCCTGACCTGGCAAATTGCAATCTACAAGAATAAGATCCACATAGCTATCGAAAATAGCCACATAGGCTTCATCCGTGTTCTGATATTCAAGTATTTCAAGCGTAAAACCCTCTTTTTTAAATGCATCCTCAATATCATCTCTTACAGAGCGCACCCATGTTGTTGAGTCGTCAATCCAAATTATTCTTAGTTTCATTTAACTACCTCGAGAATTTAATTAAAAACTCAACATTCATTCCAATAGGAGAATTTTTCGACAGGGTGATTTCTCCTTTCATTCCGCTAACAATATTTTTCACATGATGTAGCCCCAGACCTGAACCTTTAGTTGTAGTAAAGCCCATGTCAAATATGTTGCTTCTTATACCTTCAGGGATTGAAGCACCATCATTGGCAATTTTTAATACCAAACTATTTTTTTCAACTTGATCTGCAGTAAATATCATATTTTTTGCCCCTGCTTTTACTGCATTATTTATTAAGCTATCCAGTATCATCGCTATTTCAAGGGGCCTAAACTTGATAACAAAACCTTCTATTACATTACTTTCCCACTCAAAATTCAAATTAGTATGGACATCTTTATTAATCTTTACCAAGCCAGAGCAAATGTTCATTACATACTCTTCTATATATTCACATATATTTTGTTCTACTAACTCAGCTTCTAAATTGAAGTTAGCCTTAGTGGCAAATCGAGTAGTTGCTGAAATTTGACGCGCAACGAAGGAAATTTCATCCAATACTTTTAAAAAGTTATCAGCTGTAATGGCTTCCCCAGATCGTATTTTCTTACTTACACTTCTTACATAGTTTTCAATCGTACCAGCTGCAATTCCAATATGGTGATGAAGAGATACGATATTCTCTATATCGGACGTAACCATGGAGCGAAGGAATATCGACTGCTTAGTAACATGCTCTGTTTTTTCTCTTTGTCCTCTTGCCTCTTCTTCAGCTTTTCTAGCTTTTTCTGCTTCTTCCTTAGCTACCTTTTCAGCATGCTTTCTTCGTTCTTTTTCTTTTTTTGCCTCTTCTTCAGCATCTTTTGCTGCTAAAGAAAAGTCTTTCAGCTTATCCTCAATTTTTTTTACTTCGTTTACTAATTCAGGATTATTTGTTTTGGAAGCAATACGAGAAAAATTACTTAACAGAGTACTTAAACTTTTTTCTGACGCGTTGCTTACCACGTCAAAAATATTGGGATTAAAGCTAATATCAATAATTCCATCACTTTTAGTTAAAGCTGAAATAAATTCTAATGCTTTGTCTTTTGGAAACTCTGCATTTAAGTCAGAAACATCAAAATTATCAATGTTTCCATATTTAACAACACCAATAGCAAAGCGCTCCAAGCGCTTTAATACGTGATCAAAAAAGAAGTTATGTAATAACTCAAATGCTTCATTTCTTTCAAGTCCCCCGTCTCTACTGGAAGCCTCCTTAAAAGTCTCGTTGCTGCCATTTATTTCTATTCGTCCAATAAGATCACGTGTGCCAAAAAAACGACTAGTACCTTGCTGCTTCCTTCCATCAAGACCAAAGACATCACCTCGACCTATCTCGCCTATCGGATTAACCCTGAAACCATTTTTGTAAACGAATACAGACCCGAAATTTACAGGTCTAACACCCATATACTGAGTAAACATGGCTTTTGATGAGCTGTTCAATGCGAATAGGAAGACATTTATATTTGATAACCTAACTGATTCACTAAAATAAGGATTTTCTTCCTTTAATCGATAAATAAAGTTGCCCCTGTCAGATAGTTCAGTAATTATAAACTTTCCATCTTCAGTAATCTGAACTTGAATTTTTGTAGCCTTTAGATCTAATTTCTCAAATAGGAAATTCTTAATCTCACCATTGATAGCATCGAACTCTTTTTCAGCTTCAATAGCTGCTTTATCGTGGGAAATATAGTCATTTGCATGAAGATGGATTTTGAAAGCATTTGCATCATTACCTTGGGCAGGATTGATTAACTTTTCGAGTGAGCGCCTCAACGTGACAAGTTTATCTGCCTCCCAAGTATCCCTCAATTTAGAAATTTCGAGCACTGTTCCTGTATTTAACTCATATGGACACTCTTCAACATATTCGAAATCTACCGAAACACGCTCAAATGTTTCTTGCATATTTTTTTCAAACTCATCCCAATCTACTGTCAGCTTGGAAATTTTGTCTTCTACATTTCTTCTTGTATAAATCGTGAGTTTTCGACCTAAGCGATCACAGGAAAACCTGCCTATACCTTTGGCACCAGCTTGTATTCTTTTGGATTTTATTTCATCCCGGTAATCATCTATACCTTCTTTCTTCGCTGAATATGCAACGAACAACCATTTGTTTTTAACATCCTCAATATCCATTCCCTTACCATCATCTTGAATGATAATAGAGGCATTATTCAAATTAATATTTACATCATTAAAGAAGAGATCAACTTTTTTTGCATTAGCATCAAATGAGTTTTTAACTAGCTCAAAAATAGCGACAAAACCATCAGTAATGAGATCCTTACCAATGATATTCTTTAACGCTGAACTGACTTTAAAGTGCAGTTTTTCTGGCAGACTCAAAGTTGCTCTCCAATTTTAAGTTTTTCATTATTTCTCCAGCGATTGCTTTAGCCAGAAGCGGTGGGACTGCGTTGCCAACTAATGTGTATTGGGGTGTCTCTAATTTACGCCTATCTCCGCCAGTAGTGCGTTTGCCTAGAAATTCAAAATTATCGTCAAAAGATTGAAGGCGCGCCATTTCTCTAACAGTGAGGATTCTATTTTGACTGTAGTGGACTAAATCGTCTGGTAATGTAAGAACAGTTGGTGAAGGTTCATTGGCAACAATTTTTCTACAATTTTGTTTTTTTGTTGCTAGTCTTAAAGCGTCTTCATTAGTAAGTCTAGCGAGCATATTCTTGATGTTTTCACCATTTCGTAGTTTGCTAAAACGTTCAATCACTAATGATGAATGTTTGCTTGTTTGATGGTTGCTAAGCTTGGTAGCTTGTATTGTGTTGTTAGCGCTGGGTGTTCTACCAATACGTGATTGTTTTTGATATTCAGAGAGTGCTTTTTGATTGTACTCATTAAGACTTGTGCCATTAGCTATAATTGATAAATCGTCTATAGCTTCTTTGGCGGACACTTTGGGTAAGTTGCAAGGCGTGGGATGTGAGAGTTTATTTCTGATGTCAGCACGAGTACCTAGAAAAATTACTCTTTGTCGCTTCTGCGGCACACCATAATCGCTTGCATCTAATAGTTTAATTTGAATATCAGGGTAACCGATTTCATTAAACTCTGACCGAAGAACATCAATAACACTTTTGTTAATGTAACTTAATTTAATGCCTTGGTAATTTACAAACTTTGCAGAAAGAATACCTAAGACATTTTCCATTACAAAATATTTAGGCCTGACTTGGGCTAATATCTTTATGTAACTTTGAACAAGTTGGTTTCTTTTATCAAGCGGATTTCTGCGTCCAGCTAGACTGAAGCCTTGGCAGGGAGGGCCTCCACAGATAACATCGATTTTTGATAATGAATCTCCTAGAAATGATGATAAGTTTTCAGGGATGCACAAGTCAGACACGTCACCACAGTAGTATGTGGTTTTAAAGCCTAATTGATCATGGCGATTTTTGTATGTTTCTGCTGCTTGTTCGCTTTTGTCACTTGCGAATGGGATGGTAAAGCCCGACTGTAAGAAACCTTCAGCCATACCACCCGCGCCAGAGAAAAGATCAAGTACTTGATACAAATTTACTTCCCTAAGAAACACATTAAATTGGTGTGGTTTGATACAAAGCTATTTTCTACATTATAAGTGCTTTTTAGTGAAATAAACATTTGGTAACAAAACATCAATCTTTTACTACATAGCTAGGCTAGCATCCTTTTGATACGTAGATGAAAATGTAAAAAGCAGGCATTTCGCCTGCTTTTTACTGGGCTTTTAAAGTCAATTAAACTTTCTGATAAACCTCGCTGCCTTTTTTCACAAACTCAATGGCTTTTTCCTGCATGCCTTTAGCCAGCGCTTCTTGTTCTGAAACGCCTTGTTCAGCCGCGTAATCACGTACATCTTGCGAGATTTTCATTGAACAGAAGTGTGGGCCGCACATTGAGCAGAAGTGCGCTTGTTTTGCACCTTCCTGCGGCAGGGTTTCATCGTGGAATTCCTTGGCTTTTTCCGGATCCAGCCCAAGATTGAACTGGTCTTCCCAACGGAACTCGAAACGCGCTTTTGATAAAGCGTTGTCACGGATCTGTGCGCCTGGGTGGCCTTTTGCCAGGTCAGCCGCGTGTGCCGCGATCTTGTAGGTAATAATGCCAACGCGCACGTCTTCTTTGTCCGGTAGACCTAAGTGCTCTTTCGGTGTGACGTAGCACAGCATGGCACAGCCGTACCAGCCAATCATGGCGGCGCCGATGCCGGAGGTGATGTGGTCATAACCCGGTGCAATGTCAGTTGTCAATGGGCCTAAGGTGTAGAACGGAGCTTCGCCGCAGTGTTCCAGCTGTAGGTCCATGTTTTCTTTAATGAGGTGCATAGGTACATGGCCCGGTCCTTCGATCATACATTGCACGTCGTGTTTCCAGGCGATCTGTGTCAGTTCGCCCAGTGTTTTCAGTTCAGCGAATTGCGCTTCATCGTTTGCGTCATAGATTGAACCCGGACGCAAGCCGTCACCCAAGCTGAATGAAACGTCGTACTGCTTCATGATTTCGCAGATGTCTTCAAAGTGCTCGTACAGGAATGATTCTTTATGATGCGCCAAGCACCATTTCGCCATGATAGAACCGCCGCGTGACACGATGCCGGTCATGCGTTTTGCCGTCATTGGAATATAAGCCAGACGCACACCAGCGTGGATAGTGAAGTAATCAACGCCTTGCTCCGCCTGCTCGATCAATGTATCGCGGAAGATTTCCCAAGTCAGGTCTTCAGCTTTACCGTCCACTTTTTCCAAAGCTTGATAGATCGGCACGGTACCGATAGGCACTGGTGAGTTGCGAATGATCCACTCGCGGGTTTCGTGGATGTTTTTACCGGTGGATAAATCCATCACGGTGTCGCCGCCCCAGCGCGTACTCCACACCATTTTTTCAACTTCTTCGCTGATGGAAGAACCTAAAGCTGAGTTGCCGATGTTGGCGTTGATCTTAACCAGGAAATTACGGCCGATAATCATCGGCTCGATTTCCGGGTGGTTGATGTTCATTGGAATAATCGCACGGCCGCGAGCCACTTCATCACGCACAAATTCAGGAGTAATCGTTTTGGGGATACTCGCGCCAAAATCCTGGCCAGCGTGTTGCGTCTGCAACAATTCACTCATGTTTTCACGGCGCTGATTCTCGCGGATGGCGATGTATTCCATCTCCGGGGTAATGATACCTTGGCGTGCGTAGTGCATTTGGGAAACATTTTTGCCCGGTTTGGCGCGGCGCGGCAAGCGCGTCAGGTTAAAGCGCATTTCAGCTAATTCCGGGTCAACTTTACGTTGTTGACCGAAGGCGGAGGTCGGACCGTCCAACTGCTCGGTATCGTTGCGTTCTTCAATCCATTGGGCACGCAACGCTGGTAAGCCATTGCGAATATCAATTTTAGTTGCAGGGTCAGTATAAGGACCACTGGTGTCGTAAACAACGACAGGCGGGTTTTTATCAGCACCAAAAGCTGAAGGCGTGTCGCTTAATGAAATTTCGCGAAACGGTACGCGGATATCTGGACGCGAACCTTCAACATAAACTTTGCGTGATTTAGCAAATGGTTTGGTGGCGCCTTCATCTACAGAGGCAGTTTCATTAAGAAATTTGGAAAGATTTTTATCAGTAGCGTTCACTGTGTACTCCAGAAAAAGCGGTAATAACCAGAAGATGTAATTTTACACTTCAAGGTTATCGCTCGCTTCTTGAAAGATTAATAAATCATAGGGAGCAGTAAACACTGCATTCCCTACGGCGGCATGACCCGCATCAGGTTCAAAGGGTGTGTCTCACTATATTTTGTTAAAAATACAGACCCCTAGCAATGGACGAAATATACGCTAAAACTGTCATAAAACCAAGTGTTTAAGTCAAGTTATAGATGAGAAAAAATTAGACTATTAAGGAATTTAAGCTGAAAATACCATTAATTCGCACACGTATTATTTGGCATGCGTGCGGCCAAATAATATCTGCAATAGAATGTGGCATACATAAGCTTTGCAATTGGCATGATTAAAATTAAGTTTTATTAAATGTTTTTTGTTAAACTAGACACAACAAAAATTAAATGAAAACCTAACCTTTATATTGGTGAATATATGGCACTAACTATTTATTTGGTCTATTACGCCGTTGCTATTGCAGCGCTTATTCTGCACTTCACTGGGCATCTTGAGCGCTGGGGTGCGGAATGGCTACTGGTGGTGTTGGCGATTACCGTGTTTCCGGTAGTGCTGTATTTATAAAAAACCAAACGTACTAGTTTGGTTTTCGAGCTGCATACTCTTTTGCAAGTTTTGTTTGCTTTTTCAGTCCTAAATTCACGGCTTTGGGCATTACGCCATTCAGCCATGCAAAAAATGATTCTGGTTGACCGATAAATACTTCCTGTTTTTCATTTTCCAACGCTTTTACCACGATTGCGGCTACTTTTTCCGGTTCATCCAGATTACCACCGGTTTTGGCGAGCATGGCGAGGGTGGAGGCATCATTCATGGGTGTATTTACCCCCCGTGGCGCAATGTAAGTGACACCAATATTGGTGTCTACCAATTCTCGACGTAAAGCTTGCGAGAAACCATGCACAGCAAATTTGCTTGCGCAATAAGTTGCATAATGCGGAAATCCAAGTGACCCCAAAATGGAGCCTATCATCACGAAGTGGCCTTGATTCCTGGTTTTAAACTGTGGTAACACTGCATGTGCAAGCAGGATAGGGGCGGTGACATTAGTATGTATCATTTGTTCGATACGTTCAGGGCTTTGATCTTCAAATTGGATAAAATCCAGAATGGCAGCGTTGTTGATTACAATATCAATGCCCCCCAATTTTTCGGTCGCCTGAGATGCAACTTGTTGGGCGGTTCCGGCAACTTCAAAGTCCGCAACAATGATCTTTGCATTGCCGCCTTTACTGGCGATTTCTTTTGCTAATTCTTCCAGCTTATTAACATCGCGGCCAACAAGTGCCAGGTTAGCCCCTTTGCGAACCAGCATCAGCGCTAAATGCTTACCAATACCGCCGGTAGCACCCGTGAGTAAAATACGTTTATTTTTGAGTTGCATGGTTTATCCTTAAATCATTAACTAGGGCTTGAGGAATGTGTTTATAACAGCCCTTAGTGCATATATTCAGCTTCTATTGTACGGAAGATATCGCCATATAATTTATAAAATATTTTTGCGCTATGAATGAGGGCGGCTTGGTCTTCCTCATTGGTGATTTGATTCACTAAACTTTCATAAAATGACACGTGGCTGATGTCGAGTGAGCCATGTGAAAGCAAATAGCTGAAAGCTTTTTTCGGTAAGTTCAAGCTTTGTATCAGGGTTTCGCCCGCCTGTGTTGCTACTGCCGTACTTGTGCCTTCAAGCACCAGTACCATGCCAAAAAATCCCATTGGATTGACACGGTTGATCATGTCATAAGCATAAGCCACCATGACCTCGGTTGCAATGCTGGCACTGGTTGCCGGGGTCTTGCTGGCGCGCACAGCCTCTTTATCACCGCCACATTCGGAAATATCGTTGAGCACCCATTCCTGGTGTCCCATTTCTTCTTCAATATATTCGCCAATTGCTGTGCGTAACCATTCGTAATGCCCCGGCAGACGCCCGCCGCACGTCATGAGCAGCGGTGTGGTGTGCTTCACGTGATGATAGGCTTGCGTGAGGAACCCGATGTAAGTGGCTAAAGAGATTTTTCCTTTTGCGCCTTGTGTAATCAGCGGTAAGCTGAGCAGTTCGTTACGTTCTTTTTCAGTGGCTTGAAGTAGTGTTTGGTAAAAAGTCATGCTGGTTTTCCTTTAATATAATGCGTTAATTTTATTTTGATAATATTGCCAAATGTTATCGCGGCGATTTCTGCCATTGGAGGTGAGCTGTTGATTTTTAAGGCTGAATGGCGCGTCTGCGCTGATCCAGCTGGCAACTCTGGCATAGTCCGGCAGGCTGGCGTTTAAGGCTTGTACTGCATCTTTAATTTGCTCATGAGTAGCGGCTGGCCGTGGAACAATCACTGCCACATTCCAGGGTTTTGCTTCACCAAACAAAGCTGCCTGTGCAATATAAGGTGATATTTTCAACTCTCGTTCTACCCATTCCGGCGATACATTGCGCCCAAATGAAGTAATAAAAATGTTTTTCTTGCGTCCTGTAATGACCAGATAGCCATCATCATCCAGATAACCTATGTCACCGGTATGAACGCTATTATGCTGTGCGTGCTGCTGGCCTACGTAACCCAGGTATGCATTGCCGGTAATGACAATTTCGTGCTCATTTGTAAAATTAACCCCGATGTGCGGCAATGGTTTGCCGACGCTGCCGATTTTATTGCTATGCGGCGTATTAAGCGCTACGACAGACGCACACTCAGATAGCCCGTAGCCTTCATACACCGGGATGTGCAGTTGTTGCGCACGCTTAAGCAAAGCGGGTGATACCGAAGCGCCGCCCACCGCTAAAAATCGCAGATGGCTCGGTATGCTTGCGCCTGCTTCAAGATACAAGATGAGCGCATGCAGCAGTTCCGGCGTGAAAATCGCAGTGCTGGCTTGAGTGGCCTGTAACGTTGCCAGTAATTTTTTAATATCCAGCCCGGTAGCGCCGGTTAAACCTATCTCATTATTCGGTAATAATACGCAGGTAGCGCCGGCGAATAATGCCGCATAAACACCTGCAACATTTTCCAGCAAGGTGGCCAGTGGCAGTACGCTTAAGTGAATGTCGTTAGGTGAAACCTTTGTGGCATCGGCAATAGATCGTGCGACGCTTAGCATGTTGTCAATGCTTAGACATACGCCTTTGGGGGTGCCGGTAGTGCCAGAGGTGTAGGTGATTTTGGCAGTGGCAGCCGCTAAATTGACCAGATTCAAGTTTGCGTGATTAAAGTCACGCAACTCAAATTGCGTCAGATGTTTGCCGGCCAATTCAAACTCAGTCTGGCTTGATATATGTCCTGCCAAAAGTGGTTCGAATAGCTGCGGCTGATCTGTCACCAATATAATGACGCCCGCATCTTGCATCGCGTGCAGCCACTGCGCCGGTGAAAAAAAGAACGGTAATGGAACAAGCGGAATGTTGCAGCCCATTGCCGCCAAGTCCAGAATAATCCAAGCCGGATGATTCTCTACAGCCAACGCTATTTTGGGGCGCTGGTTGGCAGGTGTTTTTGCAGCAAATACAGCCCAGGCTTCAACTTGACTCTGTATGGCAGCATTTAATTCTGCGTAAGTCAGTGATATTTCGGCGCTGCGTAGCGCTATTTGACCGGAGGCGTTGCGGGCGATAACCTGTAACAGATCGTTTGCGGGTGATATTAAAGTCAAATTCCTGTCACTCCGCGTATGGCAACCACTTGGGGTGCATTGTCATAATAACTTCCCCAACTTGCGCGTTCAATTGGGTTTAGTCGCACCGGGTCTGCAGCCTGCAAGGCATATACATCACGACCGCCTTTTATCAAACCGTTTTGCAAAGTGTGGTGTGCTGTGGCTACGCCCCATTCCAGACCCATGTCCAGACTGTGCTGGATTACGTGTGCAATCAATACACCGGCATTGCGTGGGTTGGATACCGCCAAATTGCCAAACTCAGTGATTTGATTGCGCAAGATAGTTTTATTAAACCGGTTTGATAGTACGGTTTCAATTGGCGCATCCATATATTGTTCTAAAAACAACAGAGATTCGGCTGCGTTGCGTATACCAAATGCGGCTACCAGTTCGCCATGCTCATCACGCAAACTGATGAGTTGCGGCATGAAGTGTTGTACATTTGCACCATAGGTCTTGGCAAACACATCGTGGATAAACTGTTCGATTTCACGGCGGTCTGGTGCGCTGCTATCTGAGGTTGCCGCTTTAATGTTTTCTGCACGATGCCTTTTGGAGGCAACAAGCGGCCGGCTTTTATAGGCCGCCTCAGCATTAAAGAATGCAGGGCTGTTACCAAATGTTAAAAATGCAGCGTTTGAATATAATGAGTTGAAATATATTGAATTGGGCATTTTGTGTTTCGCAGTATTAATAATGCTTAAGGATCAGCAAATTGTGTGCCGACTTTATTTATGAATTTATTTTAAGAGGTTATCAATGCAATTACGCTAATAAGACAAGTGATTTTTAGAAAAATTTCTGTTAATTATCAATTGGTTGTGAAAACATATCTATTATTAACAATAAATATATTTTAATTGGTAGAGTAAAACTCCGTTTATACTCATGATGCATTGATACATGCGTATCATGCAAAAGCTGCATAAAGTGTTTACTTTATTCTGTATAATCCCGCAATTTTTGTAGGGATATAACGGGTTTATTGATAGTTTTTTATATAAAACATATAGTTAATATGCTGATGCGGCCCCTGTACTACGCACAAGTGATTTAAAAATAACCACCGGGTCATCAATAAATGATGCGTCGTGCAATATTATTGCAACTTACGAACCTGATATAGGATTCTGCTCCGGCGTATAAAGAGCATTGGTTAGAGCCTGCGGATTAAAAATGCGCAGGTAATTTTTTAAGAAATGAGAGCAGTAACTAACTGCAGACGGTCATATATAATGGCTGGTTAAAACCTCAAGAGTTATTGTGTACAAAAAATTTATTAGTCCTCAGCATAGTTTCATTCTTATCGTCGCATTATTTCTTATAGTGACGGGGAATGGCGCCTTTTTCCAAAAGCTGATCGCAACCTATCCAATCGGGGCTGGCAACGTTCCCTTCCTGTTATCAATAGCTGGTTTCTTTACGCTTGCAACTGCGCTTTTTTTAAATCTTATCTGTTACGGTAGAACTACCCGGTGGATATTAACAATTATTGTTTTGTCCGCCTCGCTGGCTGCATATTTCATGGATAGTTACGGTGTCATTATTGATACGGATATGCTTGAGAATGTTATGCAAACGGATGCAAGAGAGGCCAGTGAACTGGTAAATTTCAGCTTTATTTTGCGTGTCCTGGTTTTTGGCATTCTCCCTGCGTACCTTATTTTAAAATTTTGTCCCCAATCTCAAGGTTTAAAACGTGAGCTGAAATCCAAGTTGATACTGTCTTCAGTTTTAATTTTTCTATTGATTCTCGTTGTAGCTCCATTCACGTCTCAATATGCATCTTTTATCCGTGAACATAAAACTATACGGTTCTTCTCGAACCCGACTTTTTTTTCATATTCGGTTATCAGGTATCTGGGCAATTCTTTTTATCAGCCGCCGGAAAATACAACGCTCATTGAGGTGGCAAAAGACACAACAGATGTTGATAGAAATCATAAAAATGAATTACTGATATTGGTGATTGGTGAAACAGCGCGTTCAGACCGCTTTTCATTAAATGGATATAAGCGAGAAACTAACCCGGAGCTAAAAAAGCAAAAGGTTGTTAGTTTCAAAAACGTTTCGGCTTGCGGTACGTCAACAGCCATTTCAGTTCCATGCATGTTTTCTTCATTGGAACGCAGCGACTTTGATATAAAAAAAGGGCTAATGCAGGAGAATGTACTGGATGTTCTATCCAGAAAAGGGGTTGATATTCTATGGCGCGATAACAATTCGGATTCTAAAGGCGTAGCCAAGCGCATGACCTATGAGGACTTTAAGAAAGCGCCAAAAAATCCTGTTTGTGACGAAGAGTGCAGGGATATAGGCATGCTAAACGGCCTCGACCAGCATATAAATGCAAGAAAAGGTAAGGATATCCTTATAGTTTTGCACCAGATGGGGAACCATGGGCCGGCCTATTACAAACGCTATCCGAAAGATTTTGAGAAATTCACGCCGGTTTGTAAAACCAATGAATTGAGTAAATGCAGCAAAGAGGAAATTGGCAACGCTTATGATAATGCAATTCTGTATACGGATTATTTTTTGTCAGAGGTTATCCGGTTCCTGCAAAAATATGACCATGACCATGAAACAGCGATGCTGTATGTGAGCGACCATGGGGAGTCGTTGGGTGAATATGGTGTATATCTGCATGGAGCGCCTTATGCAATTGCCCCGAAGACACAAATACATGTTCCCGCCATCGCATGGGTAGGCGAGAATTTTAATTACAAATTTGATCAAATCAGCCCTTATGCAAATCACTCGTTTGGCCATGATGATTTGTTCTGCGCCATGCTGACCGCCTTTGAAATGGATACAGCTAGCTGCTCCACCTGGAAATCAGATCTTAAACAAAACACCGATTTTAAATAATCCCCGATTTTTTGCTCTTGCACGTCTCTTTTTACTGCCAACCTTTCTATACAAAAAATGCTCAATTTATTTAGACAGCCTTCACGCACTGTTCCCTACTTTATTTTTATTTCCGCTCTTGCTTTAAGTGTGTGGCTGTTGCTACGGCTTGTACTAAGTTTACAAGTAGGCTTTACGCAAATGAGCCCGGGAGAAATATTGGGCGCTTATGCATATGGGTTGTGGTTTGATGTGGCTGCATTGTCTTATTTGGTAGTGCCTTGGCTATTGTTTTCTGCATTGATTACCAATCGCTGGTGCAATAAAGCCTGGTTAAATAAGGCGCGCTGGCTGGTCGCGTTTTTAGTGATGTTTGGCCTGGTATTTGGTGCAGTTTCTGAATTTATTTTTTGGCAGGAATTTAGCACGCGCTTCAATTTTATCGCGGTGGATTATTTGGTTTACACGCACGAAGTTATCGGCAATATTCGTGAATCTTACCCTGTACCTTTGATATTGCTGGGCATTGCTCTATTTGTATCGGCAGTTTTATTTGTGTTAAGCAAATTGGTGCAGTTTGAAACCAAGCATCAAAGCCTGAAGAAAAAGACAAGTTTAGTTGTATTGGCTATTTTCCTGCCGATGTTGAGTTATGCGTTGGCGAATGTGGATCAAATGCAATTCAGCAAAAACGCATATGCCAATGAATTGTCCGGTAACGGTATAGTTAGCTTCTCAGCAGCTGCACGCCGTAATGAACTGGACTACGACAAATTTTATAAAACGATTCCACAGGCACAAGCTGATGCGATTTTGAAAAAGAGTGGCCTGCTGAGGCCGCCTTTCTCAACGGAGCTTGCCAGTTCAACGGGGCTTGCCGGCAATCAGGAATTGCCGGATATGTCTAACATTGCACCATTTAAACGGCGGCCAAAAAATGTGGTGCTGATCATGGTGGAAAGTCTATCGGCTGATTATTTAGGTATTTATGGCAATAAAGAAAATTTAACGCCGTATTTGGATAAGCTGGCTAAAGAAAGTTTGGTGTTTGATAAGGTTTTTGCAACAGGCACGCGCACCGTGCGTGGGCTGGATGCCCTTTCAATTGCCATTCCCCCCATTCCAGGCCAGGCAATTGTTCACCGCCCCGATAATGATCATCTGGCGATACTCGGTGAGTTTTTAGAAGCGCAGCAATACAGCAGCTTTTTTATCTACGGTGGTTATGGTGTATTTGACAGCATGAATTCCTATTTCAGGGGGAATGATTACAAAGTCGTTGACCGTACCGATTTTGATAAAAGCACGATTCAAGCTGAAAACGTCTGGGGCATCGATGATGAAAGCTTATTTAATAACTCAATCAAAATCATTGATGACCATGTGAAGGCACCAACCCCGTTTTTTGCACACATCA
>JBAQME010000355.1:0-4193 GCA_049302535.1 Methylotenera sp. | reverse complement strand
CCTGCAATTCCGCACAAGCAATGACATCAGCATCCGCCACATTAAAGTCACTCACGAACTGCTTGGCCTGCACCTGACGCAAGGCCTGGATGCGGTCACGAAACACTCCCGCCAGCTCGTACTCCTGCTTAGCTGCGGCTGTATTCATCTGCTCAGCCAGTGCATCCATAACCTCGGTAGTTTTCCCTTGCAGGAACATGGCGGCCTGATGCACATCATTACGATAATCGGCATCCGAAATCAAACCCACACAAGGCGCCGTGCAGCGTTCAATCTGGTGTTGCAGGCATGGGCGGCTGCGATTGGCAAAGACTGTATTTTCGCAAGTGCGCAATTTGAATACTTTTTGCAATAGCTGGATACTCTCTCGCACCGCTACCGAGTTAGGAAATGGCCCGAAATACTGGTTACCCTTGCGTTGTGCCCCCCGGTGAAACGCCAAGCGTGGAAACTCGTCGCCGGTCAGCGCGATGTAAGGATAGGATTTATCATCGCGAAACAGCACGTTGTAACGCGGCATCAACCCTTTGATCAGGTTATTTTCCAGCAGCAACGCCTCTGCCTCGCTGCGGGTAACCGTCGTTTCTATTTTGACAATATTACTTACCATCATGCGCGTGCGCGGACTAGGCAAGTTTTTGTTAAAGTAGGATGAAACGCGTTTTTTGAGGTCTTTGGCTTTACCTACGTAAATCACCTCATCTGTGGCGTTTATCATGCGATATACGCCCGGCAGATTGGGGAGGTTCTTTAAGATAGGTTTAGGGTCAAACATAAGGTATAACTAAGTACTCAGAAAATTATTTATCGTAAATCACAAAAGCTATCAGTGATTATTAAAAATTGCTACTCATCCAATAACTGCCCGGCAATTGCCCAATCCTCATACGCCACCTCTTCAAATGTAATATAGGTATAAGATTTTGGCTTATTGGCAACACGCTCCAAAGTCTCGGTAAATTCTTTCGCAATTTGCGCCTTCTGTTCACGGGTCACTTTACCGGCAAGTTTAATATTGACGTATGGCATGTTAATTCTCCTTAAAAAATTATCAGGTCGTAAAAAAACTCTAACTTCTATAATTCGTTCTTAATCATTGCAAATACTTCATGGAACATAGTCTCTGTCAGCCTGCGCGTTTGCGTGTTGTAACGGCTACAGTGATAGCTGTCATATAAAATCAAGCCATTTGGTAACGGATGACGTACAGCATGCCCAAATTTATAGTCCTTCAACTTCAGATTAAATGCTTTTAATACTGCAGCATGTGCGACATTACCCAAGGCCAAAATAATGCTATCTTCTTTCAATTGTTGCAATTCTGCTGCTATAAACTGATTACATGTCGTTATTTCCACAGGAAGCGGTTTATTTTCCGGCGGCAGACATTTTACGGCATTGCTAATGCGGCAATTCATGAGCTGCAAACCATCATCGACCGATAGCGATTGCGGCTTGGTGGCAAAGCCGTATTTGTACAATGTTTCATACAGCAGCACTCCGGCATAATCACCAGTAAACGGCCGACCGGTCTGGTTCGCCCCGTGCATACCGGGCGCCAGGCCTACAATCACCAACCTTGCACCAGCATCACCAAACGCAGGCACCGGCTTGCAAAAATAGCTGGGGTATTTTGCTTTAACCTCATCCAGAAAATTGGCTAGACGTGGACATTGCCTGCAATTGATATCAAACGTTGCCTTAGTGTCCATGATGCGCAATCGTATGTTTTGTTTGACATCGCAAAGTACCAAAAATATCTCGCACTAAATTTAAAGTAAATACCAATAACAGCAATGAAATAAATAAGGACAGGATAGGGTCAATCGGCATCCAGCCTGTGAGATAAATCACCACCCCTGCCGCAACAGCCGCAATAGAACCCAGCAAATCACCGACAACGTGTAAAAATGCGGCCCGGTTATTCAAGCTCTCGCCATGATGTGCAACCTGGTGATGCAATTGCTTGGCGACAATTAAATTCACAATCAACCCCAGCGTCGCAATAATCGTTAACCCTAAACCTTGCACTTGATGCGGTTGTTTAAAACGCGCAATTGCTTCAACCACAACAAAGACAATCACCAGCAACATGGTGACAGCATTGATAATGGAAACGGCTAACTCAGTATAGCTAACACCGGATTTATGCCGCGCAACATTCGGTTTTTTAGCGACAACACCAGCCATCCACGCCAAGCCCAGAGCGGCCACGTCAGAGAACATGTGCCCTGCGTCACTTAATAAGGCCAGGGAACCGGTGTACCAGCTACCTACCGCCTCAACAATTGCAAAGATAAAAATCAGCGCGAATGGAATAAAGTAATGATGATGGTCATCATCGTGGTCGTCATGTTGCGTATTTTGAAACATATGCGTGCGTATCTTAAGTAGTAATGAATAGGCGAAATGCTAACTGAAAACTGGATGTTTTAGGTGACTTGGCTCAATTTCCTGAAACTATTTCTTTAAATTAAATTATTTATAGAAAATTTATTTATAGAAAATTCAAAAAATTATTAAAAGCTATAATACTGAAACTTTATTTTCAGTCATTCACCATGCTTAGTTACCGTCACGCCTTTCATGCTGGCAATCATGCCGATGTCTTAAAACACTACGTACTAGGGTTGGTGCTCGCATACACCGTGCAAAAAGACAAACCATTCTGGTATATCGATACCCATGCCGGCGCAGGGATGTACAGCCTGAGTGAAGGTTACGCCACGCAAAACGCCGAATTTGAACAAGGTATCAATAAACTTATTACGGCCAAAGACCTTCCCAAACCGCTGGCTGACTATGTCACGAAGATTCAATCTTTCAATACCGGCTCGATGAGGCTTTACCCCGGCTCCCCATCCATAGCGGAATTATATTTACGTGCTGACGACAGAATGCGCTTGTTTGAACTGCATCCTAATGATTACAAAATCCTTTACGAAAATTTCCATGGCCTTGGCAAACAGGTAAAAATTGAAATGCAGAACGGCTTTGCCAGCATTAAGGCCTGCCTGCCGCCGCAGCCGCGACGCGCTGTAGTATTGATTGACCCGCCTTATGAAGACAAACAGGATTATGAGTACGTGGTTGATACCATTAAAGATAGCCTGAAACGTTTTCCTACCGGCACCTACATCGTATGGTACCCAATATTGCAGCGCACGGAACCTGCAGAAATGCTGGACAGCCTTAAACGGTTGAATGTGCCGGATTGGCTGCACGTCAGCATGTCCATTCATGCACCTTCTGCCGAAGGTTTCGGTATGCATGGCAGCGGTTTGTTTATTATTAACCCGCCATGGACCTTACCTAAAACACTGGCAGAAACCATGCCCATTCTGACACAATTACTGGCACTGGATGAATCAGCAAGCTTTACGCTGGACAGCCACATAGCCTAGAGAAAAATATCATTTCAAACTGGTACAATACGCGCCAATTTAAAAAAACAACTTAAAGACTATATAACCATATGCAACATAAAAAATCTTCTTCTACCGAGTACAAACAAAGCAACATCATGACCAACATCCTGTTTGGTAGCCGCTGGCTTCAATTGCCGCTGTATTTAGGCCTGATTGTCGCGCAAGCCGTCTATGTGTTCTTTTTTGGTGTTGAGTTAGTGCATTTGGTTGCAAAAGCCAACCATCTGATAGAAGCCGACATTATGTTGATTGTATTGGGTTTAATTGACGTAGTAATGATTTCAAACCTGCTGATTATGGTAATTGTAGGCGGTTATGAAACGTTTGTATCGCGCCTGAACCTTGAAGGCCACCCTGATGAACCCGATTGGCTCTCGCACGTAAACGCTAATTTGCTCAAAGTGAAACTGGCGACAGCGATTATCGGCATTTCATCCATTCATTTGCTCAAAACCTTCATCAATGCACAAAACCTTTCCGACAGGGTATTGATTTCGCAAACGGTGATTCACATGGCTTTTGTGCTCTCTGCCGTTGCCATCGCTTATATCGATAAGCTGATGACCCCTTCTGAATCACATTAAGTAATTAGCTAAAAAAGCTGCGCTTAATAAAGTTGAACTACAGAAGCCGGCGCAGCCTGCACATGCCGAACTGAAAACGTAAGAACCGCGATGGTTTTTTCGTTTTCAGTTTCCACGCTTACCCGCCAATCACCTTCTGCCAGATTTTGCTTATAGGTGTAACCTCTAAAACCATCATAGC
>JBAQME010000354.1:0-1889 GCA_049302535.1 Methylotenera sp. | reverse complement strand
CCGGTGGTTGGCTCGTCCAGAATATACAAAGTGCGGCCGGTATCGCGTTTGCTAAGTTCCAGTGCCAGCTTAACGCGCTGCGCTTCGCCACCGGATAAGGTGGTGGCGCTTTGACCTAGCGTGATGTAACCCAAGCCTACGTCCAGCAGAGTTTGCAGTTTGCGTGCAATCACGGGTTGTGCGCTGAAGAAGGTGTGCGCCTGCTCAACGGTCATGCCTAAAATCTCGTGAATATTTTTACCCTTAAATTGGATTTCCAGGGTTTCCCGATTGTAGCGGTGGCCTTTACACACGTCACATGGCACATATACATCCGGTAAAAAGTGCATCTCAACGCGAATTACGCCATCGCCCTGGCAAGCTTCGCAGCGGCCGCCTTTTACGTTGAATGAGTACCGACCGGGACCATAACCGCGCATGCGGCTTTCAGGTACGCCGGCAAATAAATCACGAATCGGCGTGAATAAGCCAGTATAAGTGGCCGGGTTGGAACGTGGTGTGCGTCCAATCGGGCTTTGGTCAACATCAACTACTTTGTCAAAAAAAGCCAAGCCATCAATCTCGCCGTAAGGTGCAGGCTCGGTGCTGCTGCCGTATAAATGGTGTGCGACAATACGATAAAGCGTATCGTTAATCAGTGTAGATTTACCGCTACCGGAAACGCCGGTGATGCAGCTGAGTAAGCCGACTGGCAGTTTTAAGGTGACATCTTTCAGATTATTGCCCGTGGCGTTGGTCATTTTGAGCCAGCGTGCAGGGTCTGGCGCTGTGCGTTTTTTGTTATAAGTGATTTGGCGCTTGCCGCTCAGGTATTCACCTGTAAGCGAATTTGCGTTTTCCTTAATCTGGATTGGCGTGCCTTCCGCCACAATATGCCCGCCATGCTCACCGGCGCCGGGGCCGATATCTATCACATAATCTGCCGCCATGATGGCATCCTGGTCATGCTCAACCACAATGACGCTGTTGCCAATGTCGCGCAGGCGTTTAAGCGTATCGAGCAAGCGGTCATTATCACGCTGGTGCAACCCGATTGAAGGCTCATCCAGCACGTACATCACCCCTGTTAGGCCGCTACCGATTTGAGAAGCCAAGCGGATGCGCTGCGCTTCACCGCCTGATAATGTTTCGGCAGAGCGCGAAAGGGATAAATATTCCAAACCGACATTGGTTAGAAATTTTAGGCGGTTACTGATTTCTTTAACAATCTTGTCGGCAATCGCAAGTTTTGCACCTGTTAATTCAATGTTATCAAAGAAAGTGAGTGCTTGCTTTAATGGTACTTCACAAACTTCATGGATGTTTTTGTTGCTGACTTTTACATGGCGCGCTTCTTTACGTAAACGCGTACCTGCGCAATCCGGGCAGGTTTGTGAATTTAAGTATTTTGCCAGCTCTTCACGCACGGTTTGTGAGTCCGTTTCATGATAACGGCGTTGCAGGTTATTTAAAATACCCTCAAAGGTATGTGTTTTTTGATAAAACGCACCGCGTTCATTGAGGTACTTAAAGGCAATTTCTACTTTACCGCTGCCATGCAGCAAAATTTTCTGTACATCTTCCGGCAGTTTTTCAAACGTAGTATCCAGGTCAAAGTTGTAGTGTGCGGCCAAGCTGGCCAGCATCTGGAAATAAAATTGGTTGCGTCTATCCCAGCCTTTAATTGCACCAGCTGCCAGTGACAGATGTGGAAAGGCGACTACGCGTTTAGGGTCAAAGAAGTTAATGTTGCCTAAACCATCACATTTTGGGCATGCACCCATCGGGTTGTTGAAAGAGAACAGGCGTGGCTCTAATTCCGCCAGTGAGTAGTCACATACCGGACATGAAAACTTGGCGGAAAACATGTGTTCTTTGTCGGTGTCCATCTCTACGGCGATGGCTTTGCC
>JBAQME010000353.1:0-1998 GCA_049302535.1 Methylotenera sp. | reverse complement strand
TGCCATCACTGCGGGCACGAACAGCGTATTCCCAACCAATGCCCTAGCTGCGGCGATGCTGACCTGCATCCAACCGGGCATGGTACGCAGCGGTTGGAGCAAACGCTGGCACAGTTGCTACCCACGGCACGCATAGCGCGGGTGGACCGTGACAGTGTCAGTCGCAAGCATGCGCTGGTTGAGATTCTGGATCGTGTACATAATCAGGAGATTGATATTCTGGTGGGCACGCAAATGCTGGCCAAAGGGCATGATTTTCCCAATTTAACTTTGGTGGGGGTCATTGATACCGACAGTGCGCTGCACAGTCCGGATTTCCGTGCCAGCGAACGGCTATTCGCACAGTTGATGCAGGTGGCAGGCCGTGCCGGCCGTGCCGACAAAGCTGGCCAGGTGCTAATTCAAACGCAGTTTCCGGATCATGCCTTGTTTAACGCCCTGCGCATTCAGGATTATGAGAGCTATGCCAATGTTCTGCTGCAAGAGCGTGAGCAGATGCAGTTTCCACCTTATGTGTTTACTGCGTTATTGCGTGCAGAAGCCAATGATTACGGCTTGGTGCAGCAATTTTTGCAGCTCGCATTTGAACAGGCGCGCAGCTTAAGCCAGCATGTTGTTGTATATGACCCGGTGCGGCCGCAGATGGAACGCTTAAAAGGCATGGAGCGTGGACATGTGCTGATGCAGGCAAAGCAGCGGCCCGCGCTGCAGCAATTACTTAAGCAGTTGGTTGTTCAATTGCGCGGCCTATCAATCGCGGCCAAAGTGCGATGGGCAATTGACGTGAATCCTTTAGAGTTTTGATGTGAGATAAAACGGTACGGGAGGTGCGTGGGTGATGCTCAAATGATGATGGATAACCATGAGTTTCATGCCTATGGAACGTGAGAGGGGGTGAGGGGATTTCACACCTTAATCCTTGGCATTGGACATTTTCATTTGAGCATCACCCACGCGCCTCCCGTGACCCTGGCTAAATATTTAACCTAACCTATGTTAGAACAATCCGCCCTGAGGCAGGCTTTTTAAGCTTTGTAAGGCTGCAGCGGCGCCCACTCCAGTCGAGGTGTTCAAGCCAATATGCATCGTAATTGCGTTGTGAATCTGGTTGAGATCACCGCCAATACGCGCTGATTGGAACATGCCCTGATTGCGGATTTGCTGTAACACCTGTCCTTGACCCGGGACAGTAACATTAACCCCGATGTTGTTGTTGGAGAGTGTTACCGTTGCAACAGTGCCGTCGTCCCCAGTCGCAGATACCGAACCAGCCTGACCTTGTATTGCACCGGCTATTGAACCACCTCGGCTAGCAGATGAAAGCTCTACCTGCATATCGACACCATTGCGAATCCTATTGGATTGCCCTGCTACCTGAATGCTTTGGGAAACGCCGCTTACATTGGCCAATCCCGCACCGCCGCTCACGGCATTTGTGCCGCCATTTTGTGTTACGGCAACATTTTGTCCTTGCTGTACGATAGTGACCGTGGGCACGTACTGTACTGTTGGTGTGTTGCCACTACCGCGGAAATCAATATTAAGATTAGCGCCGGCGGTAACAAGATTGCCTGTAGGCGTTTTCCATTGGCTTACCATTTCAACGCCAAAATATAGCATTTGATTGTTGCTTGCGAACTTGCCGCGCATATGCCCCAAGTCGCTGTCAGAAACTTCCTGCATGTTATTGAACACTTCTATGTCTGGTGGCAAAGCTGCTCTTGCTGCCGGTGTAAAGGCAATTAATCCGGTAAGTACCAATGCAAGTTTCTGCGAGAGAGCGCCAAGTTTTTTTGGCTCACACTTTTGCACTGGAATCGGCTGGTGTAAATACTGCGCGTGTTGAATTGAATTCATGGTAGAGATATTCATTTTTAAACCTCCTAAACACCCGGATGTGCAGCTGATCCAATGTGTTTTTATATCGTTGGTGTAAATGTGTTATTTCCCGTTTTTCGTATTTAAACAATCATCTTGCTTCACTAAGCGTATACAGTC
>JBAQME010000352.1:0-8181 GCA_049302535.1 Methylotenera sp. | reverse complement strand
CTTAAATGGAGAGGGATTTAATCTTAAACCACGCCCGGTTGTTGTCGGCGTTGGCCCCGCCGGCATTTTTGCTGCGCTCATTCTGGCACAATCAGGCTTTAAGCCTATTGTCCTGGAACGCGGCAAGGCAGTGCGTGAACGTACCAAAGACACCTGGGGTCTATGGCGAAAAAACAAATTGAATCCGGAATCTAACGTGCAGTTTGGCGAAGGCGGGGCAGGGACTTTCTCTGACGGCAAGCTTTACAGCCAGATTAAAGACCCCAAGCACTATGGACGCAAAGTGATACAGGAATTTGTAAAAGCAGGTGCACCGGAAGAGATTATGTACGTCAGCCACCCGCATATCGGCACCTTTAGGCTGGTTGGCATGGTCGAGGAGATGCGCAAAACCATTATTGAACTTGGCGGTGAGATACGCTTTGAATCACGCGTAGAAGATATTGAAATCGCAGCAGATAAAAATGGGGATAATCAGGTGCAAGGCGTGATGCTGCAAACAGGCGAGCGTATTGCCACCAATCATTTAATCTTAGCGGTTGGCCACAGTGCACGTGACACGTTTGAGATGATTTACAAACGCGGTGTTTATGTAGAGGCAAAACCTTTCTCTATCGGCTTTCGTATTGAGCACCCGCAGTCACTCATTGACAAGGCCAGATACGGCAAGAGCTACAGTGAGGACTTACTCAACAAGCTAGGCGCGGCGGACTACAAGCTAGTGCACCATGCCAAAAACGGACGTAGTGTGTACAGCTTTTGCATGTGCCCCGGCGGCACAGTAGTTGCGGCTGCATCAGAACCCAACCGCGTGGTGACTAACGGCATGAGCCAGTATTCGCGCAATGAGCGCAACGCCAATGCCGGCATCGTGGTAGGCATTACGCCGGAAGTTGATTATCCGGACCACCCGCTTGCAGGCATGGAGCTGCAACGCAAACTGGAAGGTAATGCATATATCTTGGGCGGCAGTAATTACAATGCGCCAGGCCAGCTGATTGGGGATTTTTTAGCCAACAAGCCTTCTACCCAATTTGGTGAAGTCACACCGTCTTACACTCCTGGCGTACATCTCACCAACCTGGACACAGCATTGCCTGAGTTTGCGATTACGGCTATCCGTGAGGCGATACCTGAATTTGCCAAACAGGTGAAAGGGTTTGATCTGGCTGACGGCGTACTGACCGGTGTGGAAACACGCACTTCTTCACCCATCAGGATAAAACGTGATGACGAGACCTTGCAGAGCATCAACACTAAAGGTTTATACCCATGCGGCGAGGGTGCAGGCTATGCAGGCGGCATTTTATCAGCTGGTGTAGATGGCATTAAAGTTGCGGAAGCCGTTGCATTAAGCCTTTGCTCAAACTGAAGCAAGTAATATTGTTAAAACATCAGTGGCTGTCATACCAATCAAGATTGGCGTAAAGTAACATTGCTTTATTAAACCTGATCATCTAGGAGATAAGTCATGAAAGCAAATGTCGGCGGAATTGATCGTGTACTGCGTATTGTTGTAGGACTTGCTTTAATTGCCTGGGTATTGTTTGCTAATGGACCTGTGTGGGCCTGGATCGGCGTATTGCCGCTTGCGACAGGTTTGATTAACTTTTGCCCTGCTTACAGCATTCTGGGCGTTAGCACCTGTAAAACAAAAAACTAGTCAAAAAAATGGGAGCGGCTGTGAACCGCTCCCTCATGATACTGACAATGAAGACTGCCCTCGACTAAACAACCTTACTGCCTGATCAAATAATCAAACGCACCCAGTGAGGCCTTTGCGCCTTCACCCATCGCGATGACAATTTGCTTATAAGGCACAGTGGTTACGTCACCTGCCGCAAACACACCTGGCAATGAAGTTTGGCCGTGTGTATCCACTACAACTTCATTAAACTTGCTTAACTCCATACCGCTGGCTTTCAGCCAGTCCGTATTCGGCAACAAGCCGATTTGTACAAACACACCTGCCAAGGACACAGTATGCAGCACCTTGGTTTCACGATCTCGATAAATCAAACCATTTACCTTTTGATTCTCGCCAGTGATTTCTGTTGTTTCAGCGTTAGTGATAACGGTAACATTACTCAAACTGAATAATTTATTTTGTAAAATCGCATCCGCGGTCAGTTTCTCACTGCGCTGCAGCAAGGTAACATGACTGACAAAGCCCGCCAGATCAATAGCCGCCTCAACACCGGAGTTACCGCCGCCAATCACGGCTACGTGCTTGCCTTTAAATAAGGGGCCGTCACAGTGCGGGCAATAAGCCACACCTTTACCGCGATATTCTTTTTCACCTGGGATATTGAGCTCTTTCCAGCGCGCGCCCGTAGCTACAATGACCGATTTACTTTTAAGGGTTGCGCCGCCTTCCAGTTTCACTTCAATCAAACCGCCTGAATTCTGCATAGGCACATTCAATGACTGCGCACGCTGCAAGCGCATCACATCCACATCATAGGTGCTCACATGCTCTTCAAGTGCTGTTACCAGTTTAGGGCCTTCGGTTTCTTTAACTGAAATAAAATTCTCAATTGCCATCGTATCCATGACTTGCCCGCCGAAACGATCAGCAACGACACCTGTTCTAATGCCTTTGCGAGCTGCGTAGATTGCAGCAGATGCACCCGCAGGGCCGCCGCCTACAATCAGCACGTCATACGGCGCTTTGGCATCCAGCTTCTTGGCTTCACGTGCTTCCGCACCCTTATCCAGTTTAGGCAAGATTTCATCTATACCCATGCGACCAGCACCGAACTCCTCACCATTCAGGAAAATGGTCGGTACTGCCATGATTTTGCGCTCACTGACTTCATCCTGATACAGCGCACCATCAATCATCACATGCGTAATATTGGGATTAATAACGGCCATCAGGTTAAGTGCCTGCACCACCTCCGGACAGTTATGGCAACTTAGGGAAATATAGGTTTCAAAGGCAAACTTACCTTCCAGTGCTGCAATTTGTGCGATCTTTTCGGCTTCCAGTTTCAACGGATGCGCACCTACATGTAACAATGCCAACACTAAAGAGGTGAACTCATGTCCCATCGGAATACCGGCAAAACGAATACCAACCTCTTTTGCAGCATCTTTATGCGTTACTCCGCGCTTCACGGCAAATGATGGCTTACGTGCATTATCATCGCGCGTTAGTGTGATTTTGTCAGACATGCCGGCAATTTCTTCAAGCAAAGCCAGCATTTCTTTAGCGCCCGCGCTTTCATCTAGCGCTACAGCAAGCTCTATCGGCTCTCTAAGCATTTGTAGATACGTTTGCAGCTGGGTTTTGATATTGGGTTCTAATGCCATGGTTAATCTCTTTGTGTATTCATGAGTTGAAAAAAAAGCTTTATCTTATGGATAAAGCTGTAGTTTTAGGTTGCATCCCAAGCTTTTGACCTGGGATGCAATAACAAGCTAACTTAAATTAGATTTTGCCTACCAAATCCAATGACGGTGCCAAGGTACTGTCACCTGGAGTCCAGGCTGCCGGACAAACTTCACCATCATGTGATGCTACGTATTGTGCAGCTTGCGCTTTACGAATCAGGTCCTTAGCTGAGCGGCCAATGCCCAGATCATTCACTTCAAGCGCTTTAATTACGCCTTCCGGGTTAATTAAGAAGGTACCGCGCAATGCCAGTCCTTCTTCTTCAATCATCACGCCAAAGTTGCGTGTGATTGTTCCTGTTGGGTCACCGATCATTGGGTATTTGATTTTCTTGATGGTGTCAGATGCATCAGCCCAGGCTTTATGTGTAAAGTGCGTATCTGTTGAAACAGCATAAATCTCGACACCCAGTTTTTGGAATTCAGCGTAATTGTCTGCTAAATCGCCAAGTTCCGTTGGGCACACAAAGGTAAAGTCAGCAGGATAAAACACAACAGCAGACCAGTGGCCTTTCAGGCTTGCTTCAGTCACTTCAACAAATTTACCGTTATGGTAGGCTTGTGCCTTAAAAGGTTTAATTTCTGTATTGACTAATGACATGATTTTTTCCTATCTATTGATTAAAAATTACTATTGTTGAGAAAGTCTATAAATTCAAGATTCGAATTATAGAGACGATATTTAATTAAATCTAATATATCATTCTTATGATATTGATAAATTTAATTTATCAAATAGTGTTATTCGCCAGCGTTTGTTTAAACCGCCGGTTTAAGGAGGCAGTCTTTGATAAATTAGCCGCACTGGGATAGATTGGCTCGAACTTAACTTAACAGACCCTATTCGATTTAACCAAAACTCGAATAACTATATACCTTCGGCAGGTTAGATGCCAACCAAGTTTCTTAGATGGCGGGTCTAACTACTGGTGGGCATTTTCATGCTCGAATCCTGATGCATTGGCTCATAAAAGCGGTACATATTGCGTCCACCTTTTTTGGCCTGGTACATTGCCGCATCCGCATTTTTCATCAGCACATCATCCTCCTCGCCATGAAAAGGGTATATTGCAATGCCAATACTCAATGTAACACCATGCGTTCTGCCTTCAATGTGAAATGGCGCTTCAATCGCGACAAGAAGCTTCTCTGCCATTACTTTAATATTGTCTACCGATTCAATATTAGGTGTAAGAATAATAAATTCATCACCTCCGCGGCGCGACACAGTATCTGTTTCACGGATTAAATTGGTGAGACGAATAGCTACTGCCTGCAGCAGGATATCCCCCACGTGATGACCACACTCATCATTAACGGGCTTGAAGTTATCCAGATCCAAATAAAGCAGCGCGAACATTTCTGCATTGCGCTTTGCTAATGCAATTTGACGCTGCAACCGGTCGTTAAACATAATGCGATTGGGCAGGTTGGTCAAAAAATCATGTTGAGCCTGATGTTTAACAGACTCTTCTGAAGCTTTTCGTTCGGTAATGTCAGAGAAAATGCCAATATAATTAACAACATTCCCTTGCTTATCGTTAACAGTGAAAGCGCTCAGCCATTCTGGAAATAACTCTCCGTTTTTACGTCGATTCCAAACTTCGCCCTGCCATCTGCCATCAGTCCTGATAGATTCCCACATAAGGTCATAAAAACGTTCATTATGTACACCTGAACTCAACAAGTTTGGGTTCTTGCCAATCACCTCAGCCTCGGAATAACCAGTAATGGCTGTAAAAGCATCGTTGACTGCAATAAAGTGATGCCTGGCATCAGTAATTAAAATCCCATCAGAGCTATGCTTAAAAACCTCAGCAGCCAACATTAGTTTTTGCTTGGCCGATATACGGTCACTGATATCAATTAACTGCACTGCAACAGCGCCCTCAAACGATTCACCAAGTGGTACTGCGCTGACATGTGCAATTTTAATTTGCTCATTTTTGCATTGGATTCTCAGCTCCATTGGTTCCAAGATCGTCTTCGCTGATTGCCCGTTATTAATATGCTGCTGCCAGGCAATAACTGCCCATTGGCGGTATACAACATCCGGGCATGCGTTAATCCACCAGTCATTCAAAGTAGGAATATCATCCAACGTGTATCCGTAGGTTTTAACAAACGCCGGGTTTAATAGGGAAATGTTATGCTGATTATCAACTAATGCGACAGGGGCCAGAGACGCGTCAATAATGGCGCGATGTTTTTGTTCGCTGCGACCCAACGCCCACTCGGCTCTTGCCCTGGCAGCACTAATAATCGCCAGTAACATGCCGCCAATAGCCAGCAACATACCAAACATCCAGAAATTAACCAAGCCATTGCGCGCCAGATCTTCAGCAAAATAGCCTTTTTCATTACCGGCACTCCACAGCGCCAGCGTAAAAATCATTAACTGTAAAATAGTGACTTTATGACGGCCTGCACGCAAACCGGCCCAGATAATAAAAGGGAATAGCCAGGAAACACTCACTTGCTGATATGGCTGATCAGAAAACCAGCCGAAAAATACTATTTGTGCAGAAAGAAATGTTAAGCCAAAGAGCGCAACCATTTCCCAGTGGCGCTCGGAAGAGAAAATACGTTGTGGCAACCTGCGCCACACCAGCACCAGCGGAGTGACAAAGGCAATACCGATAGCATCAGCCATCCACCATCGCAAGACAATAGATGGCAAAAGACTAATATCAACAATATTTAACGCTAAAAACGTTGCAGGACCGATTGTTGCACTGGCCAGAGTACTCACAAACGCACCATAAAATAAAAGCCGAAGCAGATCTTGGGTACTGTCCAGCGAGCGATTCATATAGCGATAATGCGTCAGCAGCCAGTATCCACAAAACGTCTCCAGTGCATTACCTATGGCAGTAAACACTGAAAAAACCAGCGACCCCCCCACCATGAAACCCGCACCAAGCGCCCCTAAAAATACACCGGGCAGATATTTCGGCCCAGCCAGCAGGAGTATAGCCATGGCAAACCCACCGGCAGGCCAAAATATAGTGATGCCGGATTCACTTAATGAAAAAGATAAACCGATTTTTGCAAGAGCCAGATAAATCAAAGCCACCACTATATTTAGCGGTAAATTAGCTGGCAGAAATGCGCTGATTTTTTTTATGTATTTATTATCAATCACGGTAACAATCACCGCTATTTATGATTGAGACGCTTGGAGCACCTCATTGAGAACGATGATAGCCCTAGATTATTCAATTGTCTATCGAATAAAAAATAGTTAACAATTCAGCTGAAAATAATATAATTTATTTTTAAATCAATAAGTTATTACAGGAATAGGTCTCTTGACACGTTGACCCAATTTGCGACAGTAACGGTTCGAGTAAGCCTCATGCAAACGATAGGAGGCGAGATAGCTTTGATAGCTTTTACCAAACGGCCAAGGCAAAAGCCGAATAGGAGATAATTTAAGCCTGCGTAACAGCAATATCCTGTGTTGCAGTTGCACCCTGGTTATCATGCCATGTCACCGCAACAATATCACCAACTTTTGCGCCCTTTAACCTGAAGGTTAGATAAGGATTTTTAGAGATACCGGTTCCCCACTGCGCTTCCAGTACTGTTTTACCATTCAAGGTAGCAGTTACCAATTGCACAAAGTGTGCCGGAACCAATTGGCCGAAGTCATCTTTCCTGCGTCCGGTTTCCATGGGATGGCTCATCAGCACTTTTACTTCCACATAGTCGCCTTTTAACTGGGCGCGCATTTTCATGTTATCCATATATCGATCCAAACACCAATCCAGACATATCAGCCACACCCGTTCTCCAGCACCACCACATTTTTTGCATTAGTGAAATATTGATCCCCTGCCTTTATCACCACTTTAATGTCTGAGGTTTCAGCCATTTTAATGCGCGTGACCACATAAGGTTCGGCACCACCACTAAACATAAAGTTCGCAATCAGCGGCGTCGGATTTTTTTCTACAAATATCGCAATCGCTTCCGTATTTGCAATATTGCTTTTTACTTCCACCTGTACAATCGCGCCGTTTTCAGCACGATCTGGCGCAACAATCTGAATGTCTGCACTTGGAATCTCTGCATTAACATTCAAGTATTTGCTCGCATCTTTTAACTGTACTGACTCAAACGCGGCCTTATTCCACAGCGCTGCAAATACCTTCACCGGCATCAATGCGATGAATGTTGCCAGACCTAACAGAAAATCTCTACGCTGCATTATGCGGATCCTTAAAATTTCGGTTTTTTCTCATCACCCATCATCAACCGCAACTGCTTCAAGCGCGCTTCTACAATGGATTTTTGATAAAAGTCACCATCATTGGCCTTTGTTGCCAAATCCATTTGCTCTATGGCACGAGCAAGATCATATTTTCGGTAATACGCCTCACTTTGCGCCTGGTGGCCTAATAATGCCTTGTTTTGCATAGTATAGGCTTTGGCGAGTACATCATATAAATAAGCATCATCAGGGTACAGCCCTTGTTTTTCCAATACAAGCTGTATCGCTTTGTCCGGCTGCCTAATCGCCAAAAAATGTTCTGCGTAACCATAAATTAAAGCGCGATTATCGGGGTAAAGCTTCAATGCAGCGGCATATTGCCTGGCTGCCTGCTGCGGATTATTTCTAGCCACTTCCAGTCTTGCAGATAGATTTTCTATCATGGCATGTGGCGGTGCATTTTTTTTCAGCCATGCCAGTTCTTTTTCAAGCTGCGCAAATGCATTTTTACGTAATAAAGCAACCGCCAAACCATAATGCTCAGCCGCCTCATTGGTGTAACGATGCTC
>JBAQME010000351.1:0-9520 GCA_049302535.1 Methylotenera sp. | reverse complement strand
CTGCAAAGCGTTCTCACAACTTCAATATTCGGTTTTTCATTCCAGCCGCCTACGTTGTATACTTCACCGACCCTGCCAGCTTCAAGCACACGCCGAATCGCAGCGCAATGGTCCTCTACATACAGCCAGTCACGCACCTGCAAGCCATTACCATAAATCGGTAACGGCTTATCTGTTAAAGCATTGTGAATCACTAACGGTATAAGTTTCTCGGGAAAATGATGTGGCCCGTAATTATTGGAGCAATTGGTCGTCAGTGTAGGCAAACCATAGGTATGATGATAAGCGCGCACTAAATGATCCGATGCCGCTTTGGACGCTGAATAAGGACTATTGGGCGCATAAGGTGTATTTTCAGTAAATGCTGCATCCTCTTTTGTGAGTGAGCCATACACTTCATCCGTTGAAACATGTAAAAAGCGGAAATATTTCTTATGCTCGTCACTCAAACTACCCCAGTAACCACGCACTGCCTCAAGCAAATGAAACGTACCGACCACGTTAGTTTGAATAAAATCTTCCGGGCCATGAATTGAGCGGTCTACGTGACTTTCTGCAGCAAAATTCACCACGGCACACGGTTGATGTTCCGCCAAAAGCCTGGTCACCAAATGCTGATCTCCAATATCACCATGCACAAAAACATGATGTGAATCGTTCCCTAATGTAGCCAGGTTCTCCAGATTGCCTGCATAGGTCAGTTTATCCAGATTCACCACTGTGCCCAAGCCTTGCTTCACCCATGCCAGCACAAAGTTGGAGCCTATAAATCCGGCACCACCCGTGACCAAAATCGTTTTGTTCATTTATTGTCTTTCCTCAAAGGGCCGAATCCAAATGTTGCATAAGTTTTCACCTAGTTGAATGCTATTTCAAAACTTAAGCATTCCACAAACAATTACCCGATTTAGTTAGCCCTGCTAGATATTCTTCATGCGCAGAAAGCTCTTCATCATCCGCAAGTTTAACCAGTATAGGTGCATTATTGCTGCCAATAATTTCCATCCCCGCTTGATCGGGCTTTTCCAGAGCCATCATCAAACTTTCCTGGCCACGCGTCATGGCCATATATACATCGGCCAATAACTCCGCATCCAGTAATGCGCCATGCAGGGTACGCCTTGAGTTATCAATACCGAAATGCTTACACAGTGCATCCAGGTTGTTGCGCTGGCCCGGGCGCATTTCTTTTGCAATTTTAAGTGTATCGGTAACTTTTGCCGTAATAGCTTCTACCGTCTGCTGTCCGATCAAGCCTAACTCGCAATTCAGGAATCCCACGTCAAACGGTGCGTTGTGCATAATGAGTTCAGAGTCAGCGATAAAGGCAATCAGGTCATTGGCAATATCTGCAAAACGCGGTTTATCCTGCAAGAACTCCAGAGAAATACCATGTACTTCCTGCGCGCCCTGATCAATCTCGCGGTCAGGATTCAGGTAATAGTGAAAATGATTTTTAGTCAGGCGGCGATTCACCACCTCTACTGCTGCAACCTCAATGACGCGGTGCCCTTGCGTATGATACAAACCGGTGGTTTCAGTATCTAAAAAGATTTGCCTCATGACATTGCTCCCCGTTGTAAAATTTGCTCCACACCTTTGTTTGCCAGCATATCTGCACGTTCGTTACCCGAGTTGCCTGCGTGACCTTTGACCCATACCCATTCTACGGTGTGCTGTTGCGCCAACACATCCAGCACGCGCCATAAGTCATCATTTTTAACCGGCTTTTTATCTGCAGTACGCCAACTACGCGCTTTCCATCCGGCCAGCCATTCCGACATGCCTTTTTGCACATACACCGAGTCAGTGAATACTTTGGCATGGCATGATCTTTTCAGCGCTTCCAGCGCACGGATTACGGCCGTGAGTTCCATACGATTATTGGTGGTGTTTGCTTCGCCACCAAACAATTCCTTTTCATGGCCGTCATAATGTATCCATGCACCCCAGCCACCCGGGCCAGGATTACCTTTACAGGCACCGTCTGCATAAATCTCAACAGGACGATGATGGGTTGAGTCAATTTTTGTCATGAATAATACTTTGCACCGCTATTTTATAAGACAAGATTATAGAACATTCACATACTTCTTTTGTAAATATAAGCCAGCGTTTGTGATAACTTGCACACGCAATAGCATGCATCCAAAGTAGTTTTGCAAAAAAAAATGCACCTGGATATAAGGTGCATTTTTATTAATCATGCCAGTTAAAATACCAGCCTAATGATTTTAAGTACTATTTCCTGTTTTTCAAATTCCCTGCAATACGCATTCTTAACGCATTCAGTTTGATAAAGCCACCCGCGTCTTTTTGATCATAGGCACCTTTATCATCTTCAAAGGTGGCAATATTCGGGTCAAACAATGAATTTGTTTTACTGTCGCGTCCGGTTACAATCACATTGCCTTTATACAGTTTTACACGTACCCAGCCGTTGACTGAAGTTTGAGTGTGGTCAATCAGCGTTTGCAATGCAATACGTTCAGGACTCCACCAGTAGCCGTTATAGATCATGCTGGCATAACGCGGCATCAGGTCATCTTTCAAGTGAGCCACTTCACGGTCCAGGGTGATAGATTCAATCGCACGGTGCGCTTTAAGCATGATCGTGCCACCCGGCGTTTCATAACAGCCGCGGGATTTCATGCCCACATAGCGATTCTCAACCAAGTCCAGACGGCCAATACCATGTTTGCCGCCAATTTTGTTAAGTTGTGCCAGCAGTTCATGCGGCTTCATCGCCTCACCATTCAAGCTGACAGGATCACCGTTTACGTATTCAATGTCTAAATACTCGGCAGCATCGGGTGCTTTTTCCGGGCTAGCGGTCCAGCGCCACATTGATTCCTCTGCTTCTGCTGCCGGGTTTTCCAGGTGACGGCCTTCGTATGAAATATGCAGCAAGTTGGCATCCATACTGTATGGGCTGCCGCCTTGCTTATGTTTCATATCCACAGGAATGCCATGTTTCTCGGCATAGGCCATGAGCTTTTCACGGCTTAGTAAATCCCACTCGCGCCATGGTGCAATAATTTGAATATTTGGGTTTAAAGCATAAGCACCCAGCTCAAAACGCACCTGGTCGTTACCTTTACCAGTTGCACCGTGTGCAATCGCATCAGCATTGGTCTCACGTGCAATTTCAATTAAACGTTTTGCAATTAAAGGGCGCGCGATAGATGTACCTAGTAAGTATTCGCCTTCATACACCGTATTGGCACGGAACATAGGGAACACAAAATCACGCACGAACTCTTCACGTACATCATCAATGTAAATTTCCTTTACACCCGCAGCCTTGGCTTTGGCGCGTGCCGGTTCCAGTTCTTCACCTTGGCCCAAGTCTGCAGTAAATGTAACCACTTCACATTTATATTCGTCTTGCAGCCATTTCAAAATAACCGAGGTATCTAAACCGCCGGAATAAGCCAGGACTACTTTATTTACTTTACTCATTGCTTAAAACTTCCTAACTTTCTTAATTTAACTAATTTAAAATAAATCAAAGGCGACCAGGACGCTTACTAACACCATCACGCTTAATCCGCCTAAAAATAACCAATCTGCAACACGCTCAAAGTTATCCGCGTTTTTCTTATGTCGTATCGTCCAATAAGACAACCAGGTACTAGCCAGAAAAACAACCGTATCAATCGCCATCAACTCATCCACCCAAGGTGCTATGGCATTCTTGGGAACCAATTGCACTAATGAAATAACGGTCACACATACGCCAACCATCGTGGCGGCAGCCGGCAGAATATGGTTTCCTATATTTTCAGAGGCCACTTATTTAACTTTGCCTAATAGCAAATATTCCATCAATGCTTTTTGCGTGTGCAGACGGTTCTCTGCCTCGTCCCACACCACGCTTTGCGCACCGTCAATCACGTCCGCAGACACTTCTTCACCACGATGTGCCGGCAGGCAATGCATAAACAGCGCATCTTTTGCGGCAACGCGCATCATGTCGCTATCCACCTGCCAATCGGCAAAGTCACGCATGCGCTCTTCGTTCTCTGCTTCAAAACCCATGCTGGTCCATACATCGGTTGTCACCAGATCAGCACCCTTTGCCGCATCCATTGGGTCGGCAAACACTTCAAAATGGTCATTACCATATAAATTAGCGCGCTCAGGCTCAACTTCGTAACCGGGCGGCGTTGATACATGCACGTTAAAATCCAATACCTCAGCCGCTTGCAGCCAGGTATTGCAAACGTTGTTACTGTCACCGATCCAGGCCACAGTTTTACCTTTAATCGGGCCACGATGCTCAATATAGGTAAAAATATCCGCCATGATCTGGCATGGATGATATTCATTGGTTAAACCATTAATCACCGGTACACGTGAATTAGCGGCAAATCGCTCAATGATTTCCTGCTCAAAGGTTCGAATCATCACGATATCGCTCATGCGTGAAATCACTTGTGCGGCATCTTCCACCGGTTCGCCGCGACCAAGCTGCGAATCACGTGTATTCAGGTAAATCGCTGAGCCACCCAATTGCTGCATCCCGGCCTCAAATGAAAGACGTGTGCGGGTACTCGCTTTTTCAAAAATCATGACCAAAGTGCGGTCCTGCAACGGCCAATACTGCTTATATGCCTTAAATTGATTTTTAATCCAGCGTGCACGCTCAAATACATGCTCCAGCTCATCGCGATTTAAATCATTGAATTGTAAAAAATGTTTTATTGCCATAATGGTTTGGTAGCCCAGCTTTTATTGAAAGCGTCTACGTCGGTTAATTAACTCGTTATAAAAATTATCTTATTGCGCCAAAAATGCTTTAATCAAAACGGACAAGCGCTGTACCAACTCTCTTGCCTCATCTTCATTCATCACCAATGGCGGTAACAAACGTATGACTTTTTCGGCCGTGACATTGATCAGCAATTTAGCCTCTAATGCCATTTTCACCAAATCAGTACATGGCCGATCCAATTCTATCCCTATCATCAAACCCGCATTGCGCACCGCAACAACGCCTTTGGTTTCCTTGAGTTCAGCATTAAAACCTTCACGGATCAAATTGCCGATTTTTTCGGCATTTGCGCGTAATCCATCCTGCTCAATGATGTTGAGCGTTGCCAGCCCGGCAGCGGTTGCCAATGGGTTACCGCCGAAGGTTGAGCCATGCTTGCCGTAAGTAAACACTTCTGCCGCTTTGCCACTGGCGACACAGGCACCGATTGGCACTCCGGAGGCCAAACCTTTGGCGAGGGTCATGACATCAGGTTTGATTCCCGTATGTTGAAAGTCAAACCAGGTACCGGTTCGGCCGATGCCCGTTTGCACTTCATCCAGCATCAGCAGCCAGCCGTGCGCATCACAAACCTGACGCAAAGCTTCAATGTAGGCGCCAGCTTCTTTAGGGATATTCACGCCACCCTCACCCTGCACCGTTTCAACCAATACTGCAACCACATGAGGGTTATGCAAAGCTACATGTTTTACCGCTTCAATGTCATCGTAAGGCACGCGGATAAAACCACTCACCAACGGCTCAAATCCCGCCTGCACCTTACGGTTGCCGGTAGCGGATAGCGTTGCCAAAGTACGCCCATGAAATGATTGTTCCATCACAATGATTTCCGGGGTATCAATACCTTTATTGTGTCCGTAAAGCCTTGCCAGCTTGATTGCAGCCTCATTGGCTTCGCAGCCGGAGTTGCAAAAAAACACTTTGTCCATGCCTGAAATTTCGCACAACTTATCTGCCAGAGCTTCCTGCTCAGCAATCTGGTAGATGTTGGACACGTGAATCAATTTTGCAGCCTGATCACTGATAGCTTTCACCAGTTTTGGATGTGCATGACCCAAGCCGTTTACCGCAACACCGGCAAGAGCATCCAGATACTTTTCACCTTTATCATCCCATAGCCAAACCCCCTCACCTTTCGCAAAGGTAACGGGTTGACGCGTATAGGTGTTCATCAAATGACCTGACATTATTATTTACTCAATACTAAAATATTTATTTTGATAGCGTTTACAATGACAACCTTTAAAACAACTCAAGCTTATTAAAAACAACCATTATTAAAACGGTTACGTTTTAATATAGTTTGAATTTTTTGTCTGGGTTATATCTTGAAGGGTACAGAAACTCCCGTGAGAGTAGCTCAAAACCCCAATATTGGCAAGTTTTACAGCACCAAATACCTTGATAATTATTTAATAATCACTTGATAAAAATGGCAATTTAGGCAAAAATCGCCATCCTTGTAATTTTAATTGCCAATCATTTTTTTATGGCATCTTTAACTTTGATCTCCCAACAAGAAACTCAGCCGCAACTACCTGTCGCATGGTACGTTGACCCCAACATCTATGCGCTTGAACAACAGCACATGTTTGCCCACGCTCCGCATTATCTGGGCCATGAGCTCATGGTACCAAACGTGGGTGATTATCATGTACTTGACTGGACCGGCGAGGCCAAATGCCTGATTCATCCGCAAAGCGGCATCAGTGCTATCAGTAATATCTGTCGGCACAGGCAAGCTATTATGCTTAAAGGCCGCGGCCAAACGAAAAACATCGTGTGTCCGCTGCATCGCTGGACCTACGACCTGGATGGGAAATTGCTGGGTGCGCCACATTTTGACCAAAATCCATGCCTGCACCTTGATAAAAAGATATTGCAAAACTGGCAGGGACTGCTGTTTGAAAGCAAACGCGATATTGCACAGGATTTAGCCAAACTGGGCTGCAAACAGGACTTCGACTTTACCGGCTACATGCTGGACCGTGTCGCGGTGGAAGAATACAGCTTCAACTGGAAAACCTTTATCGAAGTTTATTTAGAGGACTACCACGTTGGGCCGTATCACCCGGGGCTGAATCAATTCGTTAACTGTGATGCACTCAATTGGGAATTCGGCGCCGATTACAGCGTACAGACTGTGGGCTTCAAGCAATCACTGAACCGAGCCGGTTCACCTGTCTACCAGAATTGGCAGCAACAAGTGGCAAAATATCAAGGCGACAAAACGCCGAAATTCGGCGCCATCTGGATGGTGTACTATCCATTCCTGATGATTGAATGGTATCCAAACGTATTGGTAGTGTCGCATATTATTCCGCGCGGAGTAGATGCCTGCACCAATGTGGTTGAATTTTATTACCCGGAAGATATTGGCCTGTTCGAGCGTGAGTATGTGGCCGCCCAGCAGGCCGCCTACGAAGAAACAGCCGTGGAAGATAACGATATCTGCCAGCGCATGCACGATGGCCGCCGCGCCTTGTTTGCACAGGGTATTGATGAACGCGGTCCCTACCAGCACCCGATGGAAACAGGCATGGAGCATTTTCATCAATGGTACCGTGCGCAGTTAGAGCAACATATTGCCAACGCATAACGTGCTTTCTGTTAATCTCTACCAGTGAAGCTACCCGCATTCAAAGCTCCCGGACTTAATTTACCTAATCTGGGTAGCCTGTGGATGCTGGTTGCTGCGCTCTGCTTTGCCATCATGGGGGCGCTGGTTAAAATCGGAGCTCAAAAATTCAGCAGCCCTGAGCTAGTGTTCTATCGCTCACTGTTTGGCTTAATCACTATCTGGCTATATATCGCCATCAATAAACTGCCACTGGCTACACCTGTCATGGGTAAGCATATGACACGTGCGCTGGTGGGGTTCGCATCGCTCGTTTTGTTTTTCTACGCAATCGCACATTTGCCTTTAGCCACGGCAATCACGCTCAACTACACATCCCCCTTATTTTTAGCGGTATTCATGCCGCTTTTGCTTTATGAAAAACCAGGGAAAGTCCTATTACTTGCCTTAATGATCGGCTTTATCGGAGTAAGTCTGCTGCTGAAACCCACATTTAACCAGGAAAATTGGTTTGCCGGCCTGATGGGGCTACTCTCCGGCTTGGGAGCAGCCTTGGCTTACGTGCACGTTAAACAATTAGGCCAGCTCAATGAACCTGACTGGCGCACTGTGTTTTACTTCACACTGGTATCAGCAGTCGGTGCAGGCGCATGGATGCTGTTTGATTCTTTTCATTACGTTACCTGGCAGGATTTAACCGTTTTACTCGGCTTGGGCTTTTCTGCCACCATCGCGCAACTCGCCATGACACGAGCCTACCGCACCGGTGATACATTGGTGGTTGCAAGCCTGGCTTATGTCACGGTTTTACTGGCAAGCTTTTTAGGCATAATCTGGTGGGATGAACACCTGAGTTTGGATGCGTGGCTTGCCATTGGTTTGATTATCCTGAGCGGCGTCATCAGCATCCGCTCAACACAAAAGTAACTTTAACGGATACAAGACAATCACTTAACCACAATTTACTAGACAATCGTTATATTCGGCAGTAATCTAACCCTCCCGCGTTAAAAACATAGCGATGATATAAATTGAGAATCACGCATTCCACAATTAGGTTGTTGAAAGGGTAAGTTGTTGAGATTAAAGCAATTCTCTTTATTGCTGGCATCGCTTGCGTTAACCGGCTGCCTTGGCGGCACTATCGCACAACAGTTGGCACGGTCAATACTGATACAAGGGGCGGACAAAGCGACTGCTGCAGCGGTAGATGCACATGACCGCAACGAAAAAATTGCCGCACAATACATGACGCCAAAAAGCACCGAGTTTGATGATTACCAGATCGCCTTTTTACGTTCAGGGTTTGAACCTATTCAACCACAGACAGAGCCGCTTCCCCAAACACCAACCCAAATTGAAACACCCGTTCAAATGATGCAGGAAAGCAAACTGGTCAATGTAGAAGTATGGAACTTACTCATTGGTGACGAGAAACAACAGTTGCTTGAAAAAGCAAGGCTGCAAGGCTCCACGCTAATACCCCCTAAAGATGAGTGGTCACAATGGCAAATTGCAGTTGGCGCAGCTGAAGACCAAAAATCCGGCAGCAAACAACAAGCGATCACCTTCCTGATTCCACCTGATATTGGCAAAATGCGCACTGGCGCTAAAGCACTGGTGGAATTATCTAACGCAGGAGAATTAAGCATTGCACGCTATACGCCCAATTAGCGGTTTTAATTCATGTATATAGTATGGATGCGTTATTATTTGAAACCGCCCCCAATATTTTAAATATCATAAAACAACAATAGAAATCAATAGGGTACAAACCACGTGTTTATCCAATTTCCGGCATTAACCGGAGGAAAACCGTGGTCTGAAAATCATCTAGCTGGCTGGACAAACCGACACCTCTCGCCCTCCTTGGTTGATTGATTTCGCACCTAACAAGGAATATCTTGAATCTTCGCCTGAAACTAAGTTTGAGTTTTCTGCTGGTCAGCCTGTTGACCGTAGGATCAATCGGCACCACGGCCTGGTGGATGCTCATGCGCGACTTTCGCGATGCCGTGCGCGAGCAGGCTTTCGGCAATTTCCAGCATGATGTCGTTGCCTACATAAAAGCTTACGGCAGCTGGGAAAAGGCACAGGGCATTGAGACTTTTCCCGATTTCGTGCGCCGCACGCGCGACCGCCCCCGGCTGACCGGCGCACCCGGC
>JBAQME010000350.1:0-1700 GCA_049302535.1 Methylotenera sp. | reverse complement strand
TGGGTATTGAAGTAGTTGATGTGCGTTTGAAACGTGTAGATTATTCAGAAGATATTAGCAAGTCCGTGTTTGACCGCATGATTGCTGAACGTAAGCGTCTGGCTAATCAACTTCGGTCAGAGGGTTCTGCCGCATCTGAAAAAATTCGCGCAGATGCGGATAAGCAGCGCGAAGTGATCATTGCCGAGGCCTATCGTGAAGCGCAGAAGACCAAAGGTGAAGGCGATGCCAAGGCGGCCGAGATTTATAATCAGTCCTATAGCCGCAATCCGGAGTTCTACGCGTTCTACCGTAGCCAAGAGGCTTATAAAAACAGCTTTAAAAGTAAGAGCGACGTGATGGTGCTGGATCCAAATTCGGACTTCTTCAAGTATATGCGTAGCCCTAAAAAATAATAATTAGGTACTTGCGTGAGTCATACATTGTTAATGGCGTTTGGTTTAATGCTGATACTTGAGGGTATTTTGCCGTTATTAGTGCCGCAGGCCTGGCGCGAAACGTTTAAGCGCATGGTGGAGCTTAAAGACGGGCAGCTGCGCTTTGTTGGCTTGGTGTCAATTGCTGGTGGCTTGATATTAATTTTATTAAGTAAGTAATAGTGATTACTTGCAAGAAAAAGTGATGATAAAAAATGCGTAATTGGTTGCTTCCGGAATATATAGAAGATGTTTTACCAGCAGAGGCCGCGCGTATTGAAACGCTGCGGCGCACGTTACTGGACTTGTTTAAAGTGCATGGTTATCAGTATGTTATTCCCCCGATGCTGGAGTACATGGAGTCACTGATTACCGGTGTCGGGCATGATTTGGATATCGCTACTTTTAAAGTCGTTGATCAGCTGACAGGTCGTTTGATGGGTGTGCGCGCCGATATGACACCGCAGGCAGCGCGGATAGATGCACACCTGTTAAATCATCAGGGCATTACCCGCTTATGTTATGCAGGCAGTGTGCTGCGTACCAAGCCTGATGGCTTGGCACGTACTCGTGAACCATTGCAGTTGGGTGCCGAGCTGTATGGGCATGCCGGCATTGCCAGTGACATTGAAATCCAACGTTTGCTCATCAAGGCATTGCAAGCGATTGGTATTGAGCAAGTGCATCTTGATTTTAGTCATGTGAATGTATTCGGCAGTCTGATTGAATCAAGTCAAATCAATCCACAGCTTGAGCAAGATTTATATGCGGCGCTGCAAAGCAAAGACCAATCCGCTGTGGCAGCGCTGGCGAATGGTTTGGATAAAACAACACGTGAAGCTTTGCTGCATTTAACTGAACTGAATGGCGATAAATCCATACTTGCCAAGGCAGCAAAATTATTGCCTGCTACTCCGGCTATAAAAAATGCTTTAGCGAGTTTGGTGCAGGCAAGTGACGGTTTGGGTGATTTAGGCGTAACCGTGAGTTTCGATCTAAGCGAATTGCGTGGCTATCATTACCACAGCGGTATTGTGTTTGCTGCCTATGCTCAAGGCTACAAAGGGCCGCTGGCATTAGGCGGCCGTTATGACGAAGTAGGGCAGGCGTTTGGCCGCGCCCGTCCGGCTACTGGATTTAGCCTGGATTTACGCGGTGTGGTGACGGCTTTGCCGTCTGCGCAACCAGAAATGGCAATTTTTGCACCGGCTTTGGATGATAAAGCCTTAACTGCCAAAATTGATGCTTTGAGGACTGAGGGACACATCGTAGTGCAGGAACTGG
>JBAQME010000349.1:0-2331 GCA_049302535.1 Methylotenera sp. | reverse complement strand
TTAAAGTTAAAAAAGTTGGAAATACCAGCTGCGAAGTTTGTAATATGAAGCGTATCCCAATCACTGCTTATGCCGCCAAAACTGATAAAGAGTTACAACTTGAGCGCATCAATAGTCAATGGCAAATTGTGCGTGAGTTAACAAAAAAATAGCCTTTTGTGTAGTAGCGTAAAAGCGACCTAAAAAAGCACCCCCATGAAAAGGCGTGCTTTTTTTGTTAATGCGAATGGTTTTTTGATTTTTAGTGGGCTTTGATTATTTTAAGCGCGTTAAAGTTAAGTAAATTTTTCAGATATGCGAAAAAATATAAAAATTTCTATGAAATGATGATGAAAAAATCATAGTAAGTGTTAGAATACGCACCGCAATTTGATGTACACCTTCCATCCGCCCGGGTGGTGAAATTGGTAGACACAAGAGACTTAAAATCTCTCGCTCGTAAGGGCGTGCCGGTTCGATTCCGGCCCCGGGCACCAAAGATTAATTCAGTAATTATTTCCTCGTTTCAAACTGAAATTCCCAATCTATTAAGCAGTTATTTTTATTGTTTAGATAGTTAATGCCCGTGCTGGTCAGCCAAGTTTAGAGTTGATATTAAACTTGTTCTGGAGCCTTGCATTGTATGTCCGCTAGATACCCTGCGTAGTTGAGTGTTGCCTAGTCATGTCTGGGGGCTTAGAATGGGCGTGCCCAATCTTCATGTTTGAGAATCAATGGTTAGCGGTTTTGCTTTCATTTTTAATCGCCAGGCTAAATTAAACTTAACCCATGCGTCGCCTACTTATTATCGTTGCCATCATCGCCTCCGTTGGAGCAGCATTCTGGTATTTCACACGTCCCAAACCCATACCTGTTGCGCTGATTGAGGTTGGCGTCGGTAAAGTGGAATCCAGCGTGGCTAATACCCGGGCAGGCTCTGTAGAGGCATGCCAGCGTACGCGCTTGTCTCCTATCATTGGTGGTCGTATCGCTTATCTTGGTGTTAAAAAAGGCGACCATGTAAAAAAAGGTCAGGTGCTGATCCAGCTATGGAACGATGACCAGCAGGCACAAAGCAGTTTGGCACAGACTCAACTGGAAAGCGCACACAAGCGGGTAGATGAAGCGTGTGCGCTGGCAGAAAATGCAGAACGTGAAGCAGGGCGTATGGCAAAGCTACGTGAACGAGGCTTTATGTCAGAAGGTGCCGAGGAAAAATCACGTTTTGAGGCAAAATCACGCCGTTCTGCATGCGAGACCGTACGTGCAGATATTACCCAAGCGCAGGCCCGGCTTAAAGTCACCAAGGTAGAGCAAGGCAGAACGGTATTGATTGCGCCTTTTGATGGCATTATTGCGGATATAGTCGGCGAATTGGGCGAGTACACCACGCCTTCACCGCCAGGCGTTGCCACGCCGCCGGCCATTGACCTGATTGATGACTCCTGCCTTTATATCGAGGCGCCTATGGATGAAGTTGACGCCCCCAAAATCAGGGTAGGGCAGTCAGCGCGCGTTACTCTGGATGCGCTGCCAAACAGGAGTTTAGCAGGTCACGTTAAACGTGTTGCACCATACGTAGTGGCGGTAGAAAAGCAGGCGCGCACAGTCGATATCGAAGTTTCGCTGGATAGCAAGGACGATGCGCTGCAGCTGTTGGTGGGCTATAGCGCTGATGTTGAGGTGCTGCTGGATAGTCATGATAATGTCGTGCGTGTACCAACATCTGCTTTGCTCGAGGGCAATAAAGTGCTGGTATACCAGCCTGCTACAAAAAAACTCGAAGAGCGAGCGGTTAAGCTCGGTATCGCTAATTGGGAGTATTCCGAGATAGTGGACGGCGTTAAGCAGGGTGAGCGTATTGTGGCTTCGCTTGAACGTGACGGTGTTAAAGCCGGCGCATTGGTGACGCCGGAATCGGCAGCAAAATAAGCGTATGGAAAATTCAGGAAACCTTATCGAACTCAAAAGCATCGATCGGGTTTTTCACCTTGGTGATAGTGAAGTTCATGCGTTACGCAATATCAATTTAAACATTGCACGCGGTGAATACATCGCCGTGATGGGGCCTTCCGGTTCCGGTAAATCTACATTGCTTAATCTAATTGGCTTGCTGGACAAACCTGACAGTGGAACTTATACCCTGGAGGGCCGCGATGTTACTACGTTAAATCCGAACGAACAGGCCAAGGTGCGCAGCGAGCGTGTCGGCTTTATCTTCCAGAGCTTTCATCTGGTGCCACGGTTAACTGCCGCCGCGAATATCGAACTCCCGCTTATTCTGGCAGGAATTGCTCCATCCGAACGCAGCAAGCGTGTCAAGCAGGCGCTTAATGACTATGGCTTAGTCAG
>JBAQME010000348.1:0-1500 GCA_049302535.1 Methylotenera sp. | reverse complement strand
AGTTATAACCACGCAACCTGTTGAAGCGCAGGCAATAGCTACTGAAAGTGTTAACCAGCAGAATTTGGCAAGCGCACCTGTCCAAACAGCAACTCTGACACCTAGCCAATCAAGCAACAGCGGTTTTAACGGTAACTGGCGCGGATTGGTGGATGAATTAAAACTCGGTCTTGCAAGAGAGTTAGCGAAACACTGTGAATTAATCGCTTATGATGAACACAGTATTTCGCTCAGCGTACCGGAAGCACAAAAGCACCTGCTATCCCCTAATTACCAGGAAAAGTTAGGCAGTGCTATTACGCAATACTTCGATAAAAAAATCAAACTGCAATTTAGCATCGGCGGCACAGGCAATACGCCAGCCAAACAGATTTCCCAGGAAAAAGCACAGGCTCAAGCCAATGCAGAAGTTGCAATTGAAGAAGATAGTTTTGTGCAGGCATTGATTAATGACTTTGGGGCAACTATCACCCCCAATTCAATCAAACCAATCTAAGAATTTAAATTTCGTCATCATGCGTTGTTCTAATTTTCAAAATATTCGCTTACATACAAACTCGTATGCCGCGCTCTATTTTGAAAATTACGCCTAGCCTGATTTAGAAATTAAAATTCTTAAACATAAATATTATTAAAGGAGATACAACATGATGAAAGGCGGCATGGGCAATTTAATGAAGCAAGCCCAGCAAATGCAGGCGAATATGCAAAAGGCGCAAGAGGAACTTGCCAATATTGAAGTCGAAGGTGTTGCTGCTAACGGCCTGGTAAAAGTCCAGATGACTTGCAAAAACGAAGTGAAGCGCGTCACACTGGATGACAGCGTAATGGATGATAAAGAAACACTGGAAGATCTGCTAGTGATCGCATTGAAAGACGCAACCGCAAAAGCCGAAGCCACTTCTTCTGCACGCCTGTCCAGCTTTATGCCTGCCGGCATGAAACTGCCATTTTAATTTCACACTGACCAAGAGTGATGAAAAACCCAGCAGCGCTTGAGCAGCTAATCAACAGCTTACGCTGCTTGCCCGGCGTCGGCCCAAAATCAGCGCAGCGCATGGCGTATCACCTACTGCAACGGGATAGGCAAGGCGCTAATGACCTGGCTTTAGCATTGGATAATGCCTTGCAGGTAGTTGGTCATTGCAAATTATGCAACACCTTCAGCGAGCAGCCTGTCTGTCCGTTATGTGAGTCATCGCAACGCGATAACACTGTACTTTGTGTCGTGGAAATGCCAACCGATCTCATGATGCTTGAAAGTACGCGCGCTTATTCCGGCATGTATTTTGTACTGATGGGCAGGCTATCCCCGCTGGACGGCATCGGGCCCAAAGAAATTCATTTGGATAAACTGATTAAACGCGCGCAGGACGGCATTGTGCAAGAGGTAGTACTGGCAACCAATTACACCGTTGAAGGCGATGCAACCGCACATTACATCAGCGAGTTACTACGCGCACGCGGCATCAAGGTCAGCCGCATCGCACGCGGCATGCC
>JBAQME010000347.1:0-6220 GCA_049302535.1 Methylotenera sp. | reverse complement strand
TTTCAACTGTTATGGCTAATTCCTGTATTAGGCTGGATTGTGCTCATTTACTTCCTCGTGCAGGAAGGTGAAGCACAGGCTAACCAGTATGGCGAACCACCCGCCAAGTAAATATCGAATAAATAAGTATCAAATATAAAAGGGGCATCACGCCCCTTTTTAATACGAACTCAATCTAGTTGATTTCAACCTGACTTAAAAATTTCAGGTTAAAGAAGTTTTTTGATGTCTGACGCAATTGCTTGCGGTTTTGCACCATAATCCACATACAGCCTGATTTTTCCGGATTTATCAAAGAGGTAAATACCCGCGCTATGGTCTATGGTGTAACCGCTTCTACCGCTGTTTTCCACTTTTGATGCGAAAATCTTAAAATCTTTCGTCGCTGCATCAATTTCTTCCTTAGTCCCATACAAGCCGATAAACCGCTTATCAAAAGCCGGGACAAACTGCGCCAGCACTTCTTTCGTATCACGCTCCGGGTCCAATGTGACAAATAACACTTGCAGCTCGTCAGCATGCGAGCCCAATAATTTCATGGTTTGCTTCAAATCCGCCATCGTCGTCGGGCATACGTCCGGACAGTGGGTGTAACCAAAAAATACCGCAATTGCCTTACCTTTAAAATCTGCCAAGGTGCGCGGTTTACCGGTGTGGTCAGTTAAATTCAGCTTTTGCGCAAAATCCGCGCCTGAAATATCGGTCGCCGAAAATTTACCCTGCTCGGCAGCAGAATTACAAGCTGTAAGCACACCCATCAACAGCACTATCCATAAATATCGCATTGTCATCTTCATTTTATCTAAGTGAATACATTGTAATGATTCTATCATGCACAATAAATTCAACACCTTGCAATATAAATTTGTGCGTAAACAGCATAAATTACTGCAAAGCAAGCCTGCACTCGTTTACAATATCGCTTTTGCACTATTTAAGCATTTTAAGGACAAAGCATGGCGAACCCTGCAGCAACTTCTGGCGGTATGGCAGACCGCGACGGCGTAATTTGGTATGACGGTAAGATGGTGAACTGGCGCGATGCCACGACACACGTTCTGACACACACTTTGCACTACGGCATGGGCGTATTTGAAGGCGTGCGCGCTTACAAAACAAACAAGGGCACTGCTATCTTCCGCCTGAAAGACCACACTGACAGATTGTTCCGCTCTGCGCATATCCTGGGCATGAAACTGCCTTACAGCAAGGAAGAGATCAGCGCTGCACAATTGGCTGCAGTGCGTGATAATAACCTCGAATCTGCTTACCTGCGCCCGATGGCGTTTTACGGTGCAGAAGCGATGGGCATCTCTGCAAAAACACTCTCTACTCATGTCATCGTTGCCGCATGGAAATGGGGCGCATATATGGGACAGGATGCGCTTGACCATGGCATTCGCGTAAAAACATCGTCATTCTCACGTCACCACGTGAATATCACCATGTGTAAAGCCAAAGCCAACGGCAACTACATGAACAGCATCCTCGCGCATCAGGAAGCACATAACGATGGTTACGATGAAGCTTTATTGCTGGATGTTGATGGCTTTGTTGCAGAAGGTTCAGGCGAAAACGTATTTATCGTACGTAACGGCAAACTCTACACGCCAGACCTCACAGCCGCACTGGAAGGCATCACCCGCGACACCATCGTACAGCTGGCTGCTGATTTAGGCATTCCGGTGATCGAAAAACGCATCACCCGTGACGAGGTATATAGCGCGGATGAAGCTTTCTTCACAGGCACAGCGGCTGAAGTAACGCCAATCCGCGAGCTGGATCGCCGTAGCATCGGCACCGGCACTGCTGGCCCCATCACCAAAGAATTACAAAAACTGTACTTTGATGTAGTGACAGGCCAATCAGCTGAACATACAGACTGGTTAACACTAGTGTAATAACACCCTTGTCGCTTCCATGCTTTTATAAAATGCATGGGGGCGACAGATAAGGAATTTTTTGAATATGGCTGACACAAAAGAAATCGAAGTCACCGCTAAAGACCTGCCGCTCCATTGCCCCACTAAAGAAGTGGCGCTCTGGGCATCTCACCCACGCGTGTTTTTAGATGTCGCCCAAACCGGACATGCAGCTTGCCCTTATTGCGGCACCAAGTACAAGTTAAAAGCGGGCGAAGTTATAGGACATCATTAAGCGATATGTTTTTGAGATGTCAGTGAAAAAAACAAAATCAAAACCAGAAACCAAATCACCTAAAAAAGAATCCGAGTTATCTTCCTTCTGCGGATGGGACGGCGAAACCCTGGTGCTTAATGTTCTCGGCACACCTAGCGCTAAAAAGGATGCAATTGGCAAGCCTAAAGGGAAACAGCTCAAGATCAGCGTCACGGCGGCGCCGGTTGCCGGCAAGGCAACAGATCATATGGTGAAATTTCTTGCCGGGGAATTTGGTGTGTCACCCGGTGACATCACCGTTGTGTTTGGCCGGTTTAACGTGAATAAGCAGTTGCGTATCAAGTCACCCAAAACACTGCCATCGGTGATTGCCAAAGAACTTGCAGAACAACCTTAAGCACCCTACAAACGCTTAACTTCGGCGCTTTTCCCCCACAAAGCTTCTACCACCTGCTTTGCATTTGCTGCTTCGCTGTTGGTCCAGAACTTCACTTCAGCCAGCTGCTTGTTGTCAGAGAGTAAATCCAGTGCTGCTAACCGCTTCTGCAAGTGCTTTGCAACTGCTGCCCCTGTATCAATCAGTGCCACTTTTTCACCCACGATTTTCTCAATCAGTGGCCTTACAAATGGGTAGTGGGTGCAACCCAAAACGATGGTATCGGCACCTTCATCCAGCAACGGCTGGCAGTATTGTTTAAGTAAATCAGCTGTATTTTCACTATCCAGCTCGCCACGCTCAATGCATTCAACCAAACCCACGCAACCCTGCGTTACCACTTTCACATTACGGCCGTAGCTTTCCAGCAGCGCCGCGAACTGCGCGCTTTTAAGCGTGCCGACAGTTGCCAGCACTCCAATAACACCATTCCTGGAGGCTTCAGCGGCTGGTTTGACCGCTGGCTCCATACCCAAAATCGGCAAGGTGTATTTTGCACGCATGGCATCTATTGCTGCAGCAGTAGCAGTGTTACAGGCAACAACAAGCGCTTTTGCGCCTTTTGCGATTAAAAAATCCGCGATCTCAAAACAGCGCGATTGAATTTCTTCTGGGGTTTTGTTGCCATAAGGCGCGTATTTGCTATCCGCCACATAAAGCAATTGCTCGTGCGGCAGCAAGGTGTGAATATGCTGCAAGACCGAGATGCCGCCGACGCCGGAATCAAACACGCCAATTGGGTTATTATTCATCTCTTGCATCATGGTTTGAGCGGTCATTGCAAAGTCATCATCAGTTACAATGAGCAGATTATAAAGGATTTCGTTTGGACACCGCATATGGCAAACAGACTTAGTAAAATATACACCCGCACCGGTGACAATGGCACTACCGGGTTAGGCGACGGCAGCCGCATTAACAAAGACAGCCTGCGTGTAGAGGCAATGGGTGATGTCGATGAACTGAACTCGGTCATCGGTTTGATTCTGACCGAAAACCTTCCCGCTACATTGAGGGAATCCCTGACCCATATCCAACATGACTTGTTCAATATCGGCGGCGAACTTTCCATCCCCGGCTATGTACTTTTGCAACAGACACGGATTGATGACCTGGAAGCAACCATTGACAGGCTCAATGCCGATTTATTACCGCTGCAAGAGTTTATCCTGCCGGGGGGAGTCAAAGCCGCGGCCTACTGCCACTTGGCCCGTACTGTCTGCCGCCGTGCTGAGCGCAAGCTCATGCAACTGCATCATGCTGAAAACGTGACGGAAATCTCGAGAAAATACCTGAACCGCTTGTCTGATGTATTATTTGTCATGTGCCGTGTCATCAATAAAGAGGCTGGTGTGAGTGATGTGCTATGGAGAAATAGAGCTATCTGAATAATAGTCAACTTCAAGTTAACGTATTGTTGATAGCCGGATTTAAATTAGCGATTAAATTTAAGCTATAATTTGCGCATGATTAAAAAATTGCTAGATAAAATTTTCAAGCCCAGAGCCAAAAAAACTGAGCACGCGAAACCACCGCGCAACCAATCTGAAAATTCATCGCAGCATTCAAAACCCCGCCGCCCGATACTCGGCACCAAAAAAACCGCTAAAAAAAGCCTCAGCAATAGAGATAAAGCGGAAATCATCCCGCTGAAAAAACATCACATAGATCGCAACCTGTTAAGCAGTGCTGCGCTGCGGACTATTGACGGCCTGCAGAAGGCAGGCTTTGAAGCTTATATTGTAGGCGGCGCTGTCCGTGATTTACTGCTGAACCGCAGCCCCAAAGATTTTGATGTGGCTACCGACGCCACGCCGGAAGAAGTAAACCGCATCTTTAGACGTTCACGCATTATCGGCCGCCGTTTTCGCCTGGTGCACGTGCTGTTTGGCGATGAGACCATTGAGGTTTCTACATTCCGCGGCCATCACCAGTCTGAAGGTGATGCGCACACCAATGAGAGCGGGCGCATTACACGCGACAATGTATTTGGCAGCCTGGAAGAAGACGCAACACGCCGTGACTTCACTGCCAATGCGCTTTATTACGACCCGACCAGCCAGGAAGTGCTCGACTTCCATAATGGCTTTGCTGACATTCAGGCCGGCGTTTTACGCATCATAGGCAAACCGGAAACACGCTATGCGGAAGACCCGGTGCGCATGCTGCGCGTTGTACGCTTATCGGCAAAACTAGGTTTAAGTATTGACCCGGCCACCAAAGCACCTATCGCAAAAATGGCGGACTTGCTGAATGACGTACCGCCCAGCCGCCTGTTTGATGAATTTCTGAAACTGTTTCTTTCCGGGCATGCCATTGAAAGTGTGGCCGCACTGCGCAAAGAGCATTTACACCATGGCTTGTTACCGATGCTGGACGTAGTGCTGGAACAGCCAATGGGTGAGCGCTTTATCATGCTGGCGCTCAAAAACACAGATGACCGCATACTGTCGGGCAAATCCGCGAACCCCAGCTTTTTATTTGCATCATTGCTCTGGCATGAAGTGCTCGCGGCCTGGACGGTTTATAAGGCCGAAGGAATGCCGCCAATTCCCGCACTGCATCAGGCCATGAGTGAAGTGATTGCCACACAGGCAGAAAAACTCGCCATCCATAACCGCTACACCGCAACCATGAAAGAAATCTGGGGCTTGCAGCCGCGTTTTGAACAACGTGCGGGCAAACGCCCTTTTGGCCTACTTACTCACCCGCGCTACCGTGCTGGCTATGACTTTTTATTACTGCGTTGCGAATCCGGTGAGGTACCCGCGGAATTAGGTGAATGGTGGACAGCATTTGCCGAAGCTGAAGGTGAAGAACGTGCAGTAATGCTGCAGCCGGATACCGCGCCTAAAAAACGCAGAAGAAAAAGCCGTAAAAAACCTGCCGGCACTGCTGCCGCATCATGATGCATCAGGCATTTGTTGCTTTAGGAAGTAACCTGCAAAATCCTATCGCCCAAGTTGAAAAAGCATTGATTGCGCTGGCACATTTGCCCAAAACTCAGCTGATTCAAAAGTCATCTTTGTATCAAACGGCACCGATTGACTGCATTGATGACCCGCAAAATCCTGTGCCGGATTTCATTAACGCGGTCGCCGAACTTCAAACAGAACTGTCGCCTCAGGACTTACTGACTGCCTTGCACGGCATTGAAAACGATGCCGGCCGCGAGCGGCCATACATCAACGCTCCGCGCGTACTGGACTGCGATTTACTGGTTTATGAAAATATGGTGATTGACAGCGCCAAGCTGACATTGCCGCATCCGCGCATGCACACTCGTGGCTTTGTACTGTTACCTTTATTTGAAATTGCACCTCAATTATCGATCCCGATTCATGGCAAAATAGCAGAGTTGATTACGCCCAATTTATCCAAAGATATCAAAAAACTAACCTAGCAGAAACGCATGAGCATTTTTAACAAATTCCCCTACATCGTTGTAGAAGGCCCTATCGGCAGCGGTAAAACCACGCTTGCCAAAATACTGGCCGATCAATTTCCTGTAGATTACTTATCCGAGAAAGCCGAAACCAACCCGTTTTTGCCTCGCTTCTACCAGGATGCCCAACGTTACGGCTTGCCAACGCAGCTATTCTTTTTGTTTCAACGTGCAAACCAGATTAAAGACCTCAGCCAGCG
>JBAQME010000346.1:0-7982 GCA_049302535.1 Methylotenera sp. | reverse complement strand
CGAGCCTTTGCGTGGCGGGCAAGGGTGCGTATTCATCAATATGGTAAGGAAAGCTCACCTCGTCACTTACTTTATCGTAAAGGGCGATTGAGAAATTCCTGGCTGGCAACAGTTCTCCAATGATTTGGTGAATCCGCTGAAATAAAGTATGCATTTCCTCTGCGGTATGGGCAGCTTCGGAAATGGCATAAAGTGCAGCCTGTACAGCCTCATTGTGTTTACGTTTTGTGATGTCCCGGGCCACGGCGATCCGCAGTTGGTCAGCCGCTGACCAGCGCGCTGACCACATGATATGGACGATTTGGCCATCTTTGCGTATATAGCGGTTTTCAAAATGCGGCTGTGGCTTGCCTGACATAATCTCGTTAGCTGCTTGCAGCGTAATTTCCCTGTCGTCAGGAAACACCAGTTCTATCATTGGTCTGCCGATTACTTCTTCTGGCGTGTAGCCAAAAATACGTTCAAAACCAGCGCTTACGTATACAAAACGTCCCTCCATATCAACTACACAAATAGCATCGAGCAACAGGTCGATGTAGTTGTGCAAAGAAGAGAGATTGTTTGTGTTCATATTTTTTGATATGCAATCCTAAGCGTTCTTGACTTCTCCTACGTTAATGACAGTTATACCGCAATGCATAGTGATTGTGAATGTAAATTGGCAAAACTCGCCTGCTGCAGAGCGAAAGATTGGATTCCCTATTTATTGGCCTTGGCATCCGGATTGTCGTACCACTCGAGATATTTCAATGCCCCATCTCTTCCGGAAGCGACCAGTTCTTTCTTTTTAGCATTCGACAAGTCAAAATCAGTTGTACTTACCCCCAAAGTATCGATATAGACAGTTCTTACCCAGTCATCATTGTGCAGGTGCGAGCTTTGTTGCGCCTCCAGGATGGTATGGATTAGCGCCCATGTGTATTCAAAGAAGTTTTCGATTTTCTCATGTTGGGGCTCGGCTTGGTCACGGAACACCGAGATTTCTTCTTTTGTGTCAAGTCGAAAGCCCAGCGTTTCCTTGTTATATACGTAATTGGATATGGGTCTTACTGCCCCCTTAAACTGGGTGTTTATTTTTTTGTAGTAGTCAGGCTCTGTGAAGTTAGCAGAGTCCAGATACTTCTTGCGATCAAAAAGTTTGACAGGGTAGTTATCCAAAACGCCGCCATCTACATAAACATCACCGCGGGTGCTGCGTTTTGCTGCAAAGAATAGCGGTATGGACATTGAAATTCTTACAGCATCTGCGACACAGATTCTTGGGGTATGTTCTGCCGAGAAAACTTCTGAAAATGAGGTGGATAGATTGGTTCCCATGAAATACAGGGATTTGAACCCGCGCTTATCCTTCATTGCCTCTATGTCGGCGAATGTAGCTTCACTATTCCCGGTTTTTTCTTTAATCAGCTTTCCTATCCAGTTTCGAAAGTAGTCTCCCTTGTACCACCCGAACTGCTCTACCAAACGCTCTGTATCGCGAACGACACCCCAGGTATCATCCATAAACTTTTTGAAATCAAGAGACCAGAGGACGTCTTTAGTCTCCGCTGGCGTGAATCCAAGACCGAGCAAGATTGCATTTATTGCACCAGCAGAAATGCCCCCGATTCGTTGAATTTCCGGGATTATTCCTCTTTCAGCGAGTACATCAAGCGCACCAATGTAGGCGATCCCTTTGACACCGCCACCTTCGAAAACAAAATTGCGGAAGTTATAAGTCATGATCTTTTCCTTTCCGGCTGAAATCCAGTGTTTGCATTAATGGATATCGTTAAGCGTTCTTTAAAACTCTGTTGATATTTGTAATGTCCTGGTCCATTAGACTATTACGCCATGCTGCAATCTTATCTTCAAACGACATTGCAGCATGAGCAGGGCTTGTGGAAGGAAGCCGCACGTATTTTATGTGAGTATCTCCGAGCGTTGGTAACACGCGTTTCTTAAAGATTTTTTCCGCCGCACTGCCATTGAAGCATATGGCAGTAATCTTTGGCTGCCTTTGGAGCAAGGCTCCAATGTCGTTAGGTTTTGCAGAATTCATGTCAATATTCGCATCCATGCTGCCGGGGCGGATGCAGCTTTCCAGCACATCCCACAGCGCGATACCGGAACGCTTCAGCATTTCGATCCGTTCCTCGTAACTCGTGTTTTCAGAAAAGCCTAATATAGCTCCGACGATCTTCCAGAAAGAGTTCTTTGGATGGGCATAGTACTGACCCGCTGCGAGTGATGCGACTCCCGGCATGCTGCCAAGAATCAGGACGCGTGCTGTATTTCCTTCAATCGGTGCGAAGCTGCTGACAGAGGTCATATTGGTACCTAACGTTTGAGTTAAGCTGCAGGCCCATCAAGGCCTATCCACTGGAACGCATTACTGGGTGCCGCAGTGCTTGTCATTTTGGCTCCAAAAATTCCTCGTGGCTGGCCAATGAATGCTAAACGCCATATGGGATTTTGGAGGCCATCATCTTCCTTCGGTCAATCTTGCGTCCGTCGACAATGAACGTGCCATCGCCAACAGCGTGAACCGTGCGCTTCTCCTTGCGTGCGGTATCGATGTAGGCGGCAACTCCCTCCAGCACAATGATGTTGTGCTTCTCGATGATGTCGGTGACCTTGCACTCTATGTTGGCGAGGCACTCCTTGATCAAGGGTGGCGTGACGACTTTGCCCTGCACAGGTGTGAGCTTGAACTTGGCAAACTTGTCTGTGTCTGCCCCAGAGCACGTCCCTATGCCGACGATCTTATCCAGCATATCAACCGTGGGAATGGCGATGACACACTCTCGATTCTTTCGCAACGCCGCGAAAGAGTAATTCCATTCACCCGTGACGATGGCAAATACCGGAGTGAAATCCATCACCATGGTCCAGGAGATCGTCATGATGTTGTCTTTCTGTCCATCATGGGTCGTCACGAGGACAACAGGCCCTGATTCCATCAGGGTAAAGGCCTTGTTCAGTTCTAACTGGTGCATGAGAGCTCCTCGTGATATTCCGTTGTCCGATGGTCAGGCCAAGTTAACATGCTCGATGACATTAAGGCCCCCGACGTTTGGCATAAGGGGTGCACTTTAGCGCGTCCCGCTTGATGGATGGGTTGGGAAAAATTAGTTTTTTAGTGATGGAGTCCAAGAATTTCCCTCTTCTTCACACTTTTTATATTCGGCTGCAGTAAGCTTTTTTTCGACAACTTCTTTAGCTTTAGAGGAAGCTTCTATAACCCTTTTGTAACCCGCCCTATTAGAGTAATTGTAAGCGCGAATTATCCAAACACAACCTTTTGGAACATCTTTGTCTACTATTTCACCGGCAATATGTATTGCTCCAAGATTGTACATAGCTTGTGGCATTCCAAGATTTGCTGCCGTAATGTAAAGTTCAATACCTTTATTTTTATCCTGAGGCACCCCCATGCCTTGCAAGTAGTAATGGGCAATGCTATTCATGGCTAGAGGGTGACCTTGCTGTACTGCCTGATAATACCAAGATGCAGCTTCAGTGTAATTTCCCTCTGCTTCAAAAATACTCCCAAGGCTGTTTTGAGCTTCAGCATGACCTTGTTCAGCCGCCATTAAATAATATTTTTTAGCTTTTTCGCCATCGTGTGGCGCACCTTGACCAAAGTCGTAAGCGGAGCCAACACTAAATTGAGCATTTTTATCTCCACTATCAGCTTTTTTAATTAATTCACTTATTTTTGACGAGGTAAACCAATCTGCAAAAGAAAGAACTGAAAAACACATGAGGGAAATGCCAAAAAGTGCTGTAAATATTTTCTTTATATTTAACATTGTGTGCCTAACGTCGAAAGTAAGGGAGACGTGCATCAGCGCGGCGTCCCGCTTGATGGATGGGTTGGGTATTTAATCATTGAACGTCACCGTGTAGTTGATAGGCCAGATACCGAGCCACTATATGCGCGATAGAAGTTTCTGGATACGTGGGAATAATAGCTCTTGCTCTTGAGAAGATAAAGGATAAAGAGCGAATGCATTACGTCTGAATTAAGGGGTGCCGTTAGGCGATCCGCTTGAATGATGGGTTAGGTGTGTATATTTAGAATAGCTACTATAACTACTACACCAAGTATTGTGATGAGACCGCAAAGCAGACGAGAAACTTTAGGCTGATGATTGTCGAAAGCAGTTATCAAAGAAAATAACAAGCTAGGAAATACCATCATTGGACTAACTTTGGAGAGTTGCCAAGTGGAAAGTTTCATATCAATTAGCACTAAAATGATAAGTGCAAAAAAAGCGATAGTAGGTCGACTGTAATTCCTTGGATTCATTAAACTCACCTAACGTAAATTAGCCATACCTTTGCACCAACCGTATTAGCTGCAACCCAATAATAAGTAGAATGCCGAGATTAGTTAGAACCTGGCTTATTCTGAACTTATTTATGTAGCTTGACGGATACCCCAAAGTAGTTAAATTTTTCACTTGGCGTAAATAAGTCGTACCGAGAATTACTAACAAAGAAAAAAGTGCGAACATAAGCGCCTCTACCGCATATTGCGGGTATGGGCCGATGAATAGGTATGCGATAGTAAATGGGGATAAATATAAAAGAAATGCAATTGGACTCATCATTTTTTGTTTTTTTGAAAGTTCAAAATACTTGACATCAAGTTTCTTACCTTCCTCGACAAGTATTTTAAGTCCCCAATAAAAAAGTACAAGACCAGTAAGCATAACTAATAGATCGAGATTAGTGTGCATATTCAATTTCTTTAAGGCTAACGTTTGAATTAGGGGGTTGGCTTTAGCCAGTCCTGCTTGAATGATGGGTTATGCATTAACGAATAATAGCCATAACTAAAGAAAGTGCAAAAAATCCCCATCCAAGGTACCTAAAAACATTGGCAAATAACTTATAGTTGGTTTCGTTATTACGTTTATCGTAGTGATCAATGACGACTGAAAGCATAACTAAGCATGCACATATAAATGCCGCATACATTATCCATGCTGGAACATCGTGGAGATGAATACCTTTGGATCGTTTTCCTGGTAGGTATAGATCATTAACCCACACGCCATATGCTCCATAAGCAGCTAACAAAATTGAGAAGGCAATGTTTTGCATTCTTTCATTTGAAGGGATGTGATTAGGAGTGTAGTTGGTATTTTTATGCATAACGTTGAGGTGAGGGGCGCGAGCCGCTTTGCGGCGAAGCGTCCCTCTCGACCGCAATGTTAGAATTCATGGCTTGACCTCAGACATGAGCTTAGCCACCGCCACCTCATTCTGATTGCTTGATTGCCCCAACTTTTCGATCACGCTCTGTTGATCTTCAATTGGGCGATTTTGGCTGAGTTTGAATTTTGCCTGGATGTCTGTGATTTCAATTTCAAAGCCAACAATCATGTTGAGAAGTCTTGTACGTCGCTCACCCGAAAGATTCGGTTTCCATGGGGTTGGCATGTTGTCTTCATACACGTGGGTGATTTGTTCAACCAAGGCTTCAAGCTCGGAGTCGTTTTCGATGAGCCGGGGTTTTCCGCGTAGGTGAACCACTGCGTAATTCCATGTTGGAACGCCAGGAGACGAATACCACGAGGGGGAAACATAAGCATGTGGTCCTTGGAATACAGCCAGAACCTCACCACACGATGAAAAGTGTTGCCATTGCGGATTTGCCCGCGCCATGTGGCAGAGCAACTTGCCTTTAGGACCTACGGCGTGGTCAAAAATGAAGGGCAAGTGACTAACAAAAGGCACGCCATTAGGAGCCGTAACCAGCATTCCAAAGGAATTACCTTCGATGAGTGAGGAAATACGCTCTGGGTTTGTTTCCTTGAAGTGCTCTGGGATGTACATGTTGGTTTCCGAGTTCTAACGTTTGAATTAAGGGGCTGGCTTTAGCCAGTCCTGCTTGAATGATGGGTTAGCCATTCATTTGCTCTGCTTTGACAACTTAGAAGTAACCGACGGAATATATGTGCAATTGCTAATATCGGTGAGGGCATCGGCTTTTTCTACAGGTGTGAGAGACCAAGTAACAACATTAAATCCATCGAGCCGCACATAGTAGTTTTCACCCGCTTTGGAGCAAAAATCCAAGTCAGTAGTTTTACCGAAATTTGCATAGTAAGACCAAAACTGATGGATATGGTGACAACCTTCACTGACATAAAAGTAGGTATAACTTCCACCACTTAGATTGGCGGTTTTAGCCTCATCGACGGTGAATTGAGCATCAAAGGCACCAAGAAGAAATTTGCCAGGTCGATAAATGTAGATTGTGGAAGCAGATGTGTCTGGTTTCGGAGCGTCCTGATAGGTGGCTCCACCTGACGCGCAACCGACTAACGCTAATAGTAATAGAACTAAAAAAAGAATCCGCATTTAAACTACCTATGGCTAACGTTTGAATTAAGGGGCTGGCGGTAGCCAGTCCCGCTTGAATGATGGGTTAGGTGCCATTTGCCACACGCTGTACCGCGCCCAAGGAAAGATAAAAGTATAACCAGAGTACACCAGGAACGGCATACCAATATTGGCCTGCTGCTGCTAATAAGAACACAAGAACTGCAGTGATTGCTGACACAAATAGAAGCCACCAATTCGCTTTGAGTGATACGTCATGGGTCAGAGGTATTGAGGAGTTGTAGACCCCTCGTAGAAAGGCGAGATGAGCAAATGACCAAACAAGCAAGATAACGAACTGAATTGGAACCCCCATTAGCGGAATACCCATTGAGTCCGCCCAGTGTGGAAACTCTCCGCGATCAAAGCCTTGTAGTAAATCGAAGACATAGCCGCCACAGGTAAGAAGCGGAAGAGTGATAGCAACCGCAACCAAAGTTTTGCGTGATTTCGGAGATTGAATTCGGACTTTCCCATTCCGAAGGACAAGAAAAATGGCGATTGCTATTGATGTTAATGTGACCCCATAGTCTTGTAACTGGTACTTCGGGGTAAGCATTTCATCCCGAAGCTTCCAGTACTGTTCACTTTGTCCATTGGACATGCTCATGTAGCGTTCCATGAAGAGTTTTTCATCCTTGTACGGCGACAAAGTGAGCGCATAGCTAAAAAGCGCTGAACCGACTACCAGTAGAATAGCTGCGATTTTCATGGCACCTAACGTTTGAATTAAGGGGCAGCGAAGCTGTCCCGCTTGAATGATGGGTTGTGCATAATTGTGGCTAAAATAAACAAAACTTTACTTAGTGTTTTTGACCTTGGAAAGAATATTGTTCCTTGGAATTATTGTATTCAGATAAAGCATGCTGAAGGTGAGCAATTAAATCTTCAAGGTCATGTACTTTTAATGAGTGAGATAAGCCAGGCAAAATTTGTGCGTTTTTGTTATCGTCAACTTTCCAGTGATGAAGTGATAGCCTTATGAAGCCTAAATCTGGGTGCAGTGATATTTCAGCTTTTGCAAATTTTGCAATAAATTCAGAAGCGTTTTTATCTTCCATTTTTATACCCTCTTTTTTATGCACAACGTTTGAATTAAGGGGCGCCGTTAGGCGTCCCGCTTGAATGATGGGTTAGGGGTAAAAACTCTCAATTACTAGCCTCCGTTAAATGAGCCTCGAATATGTGACCATTAGCGGTTGTAATAGACGATACGCAATCATATGTTGGTAAATTAAAAGTATTAACTCGCCCAACCCCGAAATTGTATTTGAGATGGGCAGTTGCTACCACCTCGATGGGAAACCCCTCTTTGGCAAGAAGCTTGAAAAGGTAGTTTTTGAGGTAAGGAATCATCTCTGCGACCATACCAGCTTGAATTTCAGAGGGGGTTGCGGTCTGTGTTAATAAATCAATTTCTACGATAGGCGCATGGCAGCGTTTTGAAGCCATGGCCAAATGGTTGATTGCGTAGTCGTTTTCCCAATAACAAAGAGTACTTGCAAAGTGATGGGCAAGGCTATGCGCAACTGATTTAAGTGGCTTAAGTGATGGCATAACTCTTTAAAACCCCTAACGTGGAAGTGAGCGGCGCTGAGCCGATA
>JBAQME010000345.1:0-1733 GCA_049302535.1 Methylotenera sp. | reverse complement strand
ATTTTTTTAGTTTTGGAATATTTTCGTTCATAAAGTCCCAATGATTTGATGAACTAGTATAGAAGTCAAATTTTGGTTGATAGGAATTAGGATTATTCAAAGTCCCAGCTCTAACACCTATTGCATTAGGAATGACTTCGAGCTTTCCAAAAACAGTAGAACCGCATTGTGTACAAAAACCTCTTTCTATTTTTTTACCGCTATCTCCTAACTTTTCATAAAATTTTGGATTTCCAGTTATTTTAATTGTGTCTGCTGTAAAAATTAAGACAGGAACGTAACCGCTTCCAGAGCTTTTTTGGCAATCTCTACAATGACAATTACCTGAAAATACCGGCTCACCAACACACTCATATTTAATTTCACCACAGAGACAAGACCCACTATATTTTTCATTCATAGAAAATTCCTTGATTTGCCTAACGTTTAAATTAAGGGGCTGGCTTTAGCCAGTCCCGCTTGACTGATGGGTTAGCGATCTCAGCCAAGTACGAGCCAAGGTCTTCAAGGGCATCTTTCTCAAGTGTACCAACTGAAACCACTACCCCAGCAGCCTTGAGAATTTCAATTCCTGCGCCAGAGTTTCTTGGATCGGGATCGAGCGTGGCGACATAGACACGCTTGATGCCACGAGCCACAAGAGCCTTGGCACACGATGGAGTTCGGCCATGAAACGAACAAGGCTCAAGCGAGACGAATGCGATTACGTCGGACAAATCACCGGAGACCTGAGAAAGCGCCATAGCCTCTGCATGATGTTGTCCAGGCGGCTGTGTGAAACCACTGGCGATGACTCGTGCATTCTTCACGAGCACACAGCCGACGGGAGGATTGGGAAGGCAGGCTGGTAATGCCTTCCGACCCTCCAGCAGAGCGAGATGCATAAAATCAGTGGCAAGAGTAGACATGATCGCTAACGTTTGAATTAAGAGGCGCCGTTAGGCGTCCCGCTTGAATGATGGGTTGGGGATTAACGAGCCATCCATGCGTGTGGCCCCAAGTCAGGTTGAGGTGGTGGCTCTGGTTCTTTGTAATCAGGGTCTTTGTAGAACTTGCCGCATTCTTCGAACGGACATCTCCATCCTGTTTTTTCATACCTCAAAGGGGAAAGCGGTTTTTTGTTTCGACATGTAGGACAGTAGTAAAGGCCATTAACGCGATGTTGATAGAACTGATATTTAGGTAAGTATTTGAATGAAGGAAGAAGGTAAAAAACCCATGCTAGAAGAGCTAGGACTAACACAATGGATAGGGTTAACAGTAGTGCTACCGATTGTGGTGATAACTCTCGTGCTTGCTGTATTGCACCCTCACGCGCCCACACTGCTACGGCCAATACCGTTGGTGATAGCCATGCTAATACTTTGGCTATGGTGGGTGATGCCAAGTGGTCTTTTAAAAACTTCAACATACGAATCCCCAACGCCGAGTTCAGCGGCAGTTTTTAAGTTGTGGTTTTGTGGAATACTTTTGCGCAGCAAAACCACAAAACCGCGACTTAAAAACTGTCCAACGTAGGCGCGAAGCGCCGAAGTGATGCTGGAACGACTTGTTAGGCATTTTTACTTGCTGAAACACAGCTCGGTAAATTAGCCCTCTCGTATCGATTTTTTTAGTTTTGGAATATTTTCGTTCATAAAGTCCCAATGATTTGATGAACTAGTATAGAAGTCAAATTTTGGTTGATAGGAATTAGGATTATTCAAAGTCCCAGCTCTAACACCTATTGCATT
>JBAQME010000344.1:0-17813 GCA_049302535.1 Methylotenera sp. | reverse complement strand
CGGCTAAGCTCTACTGCGAGGCATCCCGTTATGGCAGCGCCGAGGCTCAATTCAGGCTTGGTATGTTATATGCTGTTGGCAGGGGCGTGCCGGCAAATCGTGATTTAGCAGCGTCTCTCTTTGCTACGGCATCCATGCACGGGCATTATGAATCGCAAAAAATGCTTGAAACAACTGAATTGACTTTGGTTGATTTGCCACCGTGTGTGCTGGGTGCGGTTGATCCGGAAAAAGCAGTCAATACGGCAGAACTGGATAGTTACATTGCCAATTTGCCCAGGAATAAACGTTGGGTATTGCGCTTGGTGGATACGATTGCAACTTGGTACAAAGTAGACCCCAAGTTAGTACTTTCCATCATTTCCGTAGAATCAAATTTTGCAACATCGGCGCAATCCAACAAGCAGGCACAGGGATTGATGCAATTGATTCCGGATACGGCGGAACGTTTTAATGTGAAGGATGCATTTAATGCCAGCCAGAATATAAAGGGCGGCGTGGCTTACCTGCGCTGGCTGTTGGCATATTTTCAGGGGGATGTCAGTCTGGCGGTAGCAGCCTATAATGCAGGTGAAGGCACCGTTAATAAATATAAAGGTATTCCGCCTTTTGCAGAAACCAGGCAATACGTGCAAAAAGTACGGGCGCGCTACCCGCTGAAACGTCATCCTTTTGATGAAAAAATCACGGAGCCTTCACCTATTTTCAAGCGTGGCTAGTTTTGAAGGAATTGCGTGATGCGTAATAGTTTATTTTGCCTGATTTGCAGCAGTTTTTTTCTGCTTTCAGGATGTGCTACGCATCAGCCGGGAACCACGTCACCACAAATTGACCGTATCTCAGCTGAAGAGTTGGCGCGCATCATTCCCAAACCAGTGGCTAAATTAACCTTGGATGACATTGTCAGGTTAACGCAAGCGGGCAGCAGTGCCGATCAGATTATAGAGAAAATCAAGGCCAGCGATTCCATGTATGATTTAACGCCGAGTCAAAGTGTGGCGTTAAGTAACCAGGGGGTTGATGCCAAGGTGCTGGATTATATTCACACCAGCCGCGAATTAGCCTTGATGAATAATCTGGCCGATGAAATTAATCGCCGCGAAAAACAGAAACGTGCCGAGTTGGCCAAGCTTAAAAAGGAGCTGTGGCAGCAGCAGCGCTTTTATGACCCATACTGCCGGTTTGGCTATTACGGCCTAACGCCTTATGGATATGGGGCTTACGGCTCGCGCTATGGTTCCCACTTCGGGATAGGCACAGGTTTTGGGCATCCATGGAGTTGCTGGTAAATATTGCCGGCGTGTCGGGTTTTTATAATAAACAGGTTTAATTAATGCAGCAAAAAACACATCAAATCATCGTGAGTACCCGCGGCCGGAAACTCTACGATATTACGCCGGAGATTATTGCCTGGGTGAAAGCCAGCGGCCTGCGAACAGGTTTGATTACCTTGTTTATCCAGCACACATCGGCAAGCCTGTTAATCAATGAAAATTATGATCGTGATGTATTGGTGGATATGGAAGCTTTTTTTAATCGCTTGATTCCTGATGGTGACCCGCTATTCATTCATACCGTTGAAGGGCCGGATGATATGCCCGCCCATGTGCGTACAGCACTGACCCAAACGCACCTGTCTATTCCGCTGTTAGAGGGCAGAGCAGCGTTGGGGCAATGGCAGGGTGTATTTTTGTATGAGCACCGTCATGTACCGGGTAAGCGTAAGGTTATTTTGCATTTAATCGGTGACTAAATTCAGCTCGGCAGGTTTTGCGCGCATCAAGATTTTGCTACATTTTTATCTTTTCCAAAATACCCTGTAATCCTGTTGCAGATAATTGAGGATGCGCTAAAATGGTACGTATTAGTATTCGTTATATAAATCATTGAATATAAATCAATGATTATCAATTTTTTTAATAAGAAAAGGAAAATATGATGTCAACATTACTGCGTTCTTTATTAGTATTGGGAGTAGCAGGTGTATTAGTAGTGGGTTGTGGTAAGAAAGAAGAAGCCGTTCCAGCAGAAACTACACCGGCACCGGCCGCCGCACCAGCTGCAGCAGCACCGGCACCGGCTGCAACTGAGCCAGGTGGTTATGTGCCAACCGCAGAGGAGCGCGTTCCCGGCATCACTATTGACCCAGCCACATTAGCCGCTGAAGCCGGGGCTGAAACGGCACCAGCTGCAGAAGCTGCGCCTGCTGAAGCGCCAGCCGCGAAGTAATTCAATAGATGTAAGTAATAAAAAAGCACGCTAATGCGTGCTTTTTTATTACCGATTGATTTAATTTAGATTACTCCACGCGAGTGGATCAAACGGCCGGCTTTGACGCCTCAGTTCATAATACACGCCATTGGTTTCGTTGCCGCCACTATTGCCTACATAGGCAATAGCATCGCCTCCGCGTACCATTTCTCCAGCCTGTTTTAAGATGGCCTGGTTATTGCCATAGAGGCTCATGTAGCCATCACCATGATCCACAATCACCAAATTGCCAAAGCCGCGTAACCAGTCAGCAAAAACCACGCGGCCACTTGCAACCGATTTAACTTCTGCACCTTCAGTGGCTTTGATAAACAGACCTTTCCAGGAAATGCCGCTGTCTTCCCGGCTAGCCCCGAATCTGTTGGTGACATCGCCACGTACGGGCAATCTTAATTTCCCTTTGAGCGCAGCGAAATTAGCGCCGGCTAACTCATCGCCAGGTAATGTTTGGTTGTTTGCAACAATTCCTTTGGTTGGTTTGGTATCTTCATTTGTATTCGGTGTAGAGACCGCGTTGTTTTCCCTGTTGCTAGCCACACTTTTTTTAGGGTATCTGGGTTTTGCCGGAATAATTCTGGCTAAACGTTCTACCAGTTGAGAGAGTCGTTTTTCATCGCGGCTTAGTTTTTTTATTTCGCCACGCTGTGCAGCGATTTGCTGCGAAAGTGATTTTACAACCTTGGATTTAGCCTGTTTCTGCTGCTGCAAAGCCCGTTTTTCATCAACCTGCTTTTGTTTCAGTTCTGCTACTTCCTGCAATGCTGTAGCGGTTTCCTCATTCAGTTTGGTGATTTTTGCCAAGCTGCCCTGCATTTTGCTAATCAGTTCGGCGCGAGCTTTGGCAATGTATGAAAAGTACTGCACGTCGCGCGCTATTTCACTGGGGTGTTCACTTTGCAAGATCATCTGCACGTAACTTTGCTGCCCATGAACATATTGCTGGTAAAGCTGGCCACCCAGCAATTTTTGCTGTTGGGCCAGCGATTGGTTGGTAGCATTTGAATCAGCCTGCAGTTTTGCCAGCGTTTTTTTATTTTCCAGCTGGCGCCGGTTAATTTCATATAACTTCTTATTGGCTTCACTGATTGCCTGCTCGCTTTTTTTCAGTGCGTCGGCAGCATCCTTGTGGGCCTCTTGCGAACTATCAAGTTCTTTTTTGAGCGTTTCCAGACGCTCATGTAAATCGCTTAAAGCCCGTTTCGTTTGTTCCGGTTTTTTTTCAGCAGATGCCCACGATGGGTGCAATAGCATCGCGGACATAAAAACCGTGCATGCTATCAATTGAAAGATACGAGATTGCGTCATTGCGCTATATTTAAACTTGAAAATCAGTCTTCAAATTGCACCAGGTTCTTACCTGTCATTTCACGGGGCTGAGTGATACCCATCATATGTAACAGGGTAGGTGCCAAATCAGACAGCGCGCCGTTATTACTGAGTACAGCTTTTCTGCCTATATACAGGAGCGGTACCAGGTTGGTGGTGTGCTGCGTATGCGGTTGCTGGTTTTGCGCATCGTACATTAATTCGGCGTTGCCGTGGTCTGCGGTAATCAACACTTCACCACCTGTACTTTGCATCGCGTTTACAACACGTCCGATACAGGTATCCAAAGCTTCTACAGCCTTAATAGCCGCCGGCAAACTGCCTGAGTGGCCGACCATGTCGCAGTTGGCGTAATTGCAAATAATGGCATTATATTTTTTGCTTAAAATGGCTTCTTCCAGTTTTTCGGTGACTTCAAATGCACTCATTTCGGGCTGCAGGTCATAAGTTTCGACCTGAGGTGAAGGCACCAGGATTCTATCTTCACCCTTGAACACGGTTTCTTCACCGCCATTAAAGAAAAATGTGACGTGCGGATATTTCTCAGTTTCGGCAATGCGCAATTGTGTTAAGCCAAGCGCAGACAGGTATTCGCCAAAGGTATTTCGCACTTCCTGGGGAGGGAAGATAACAGAGGCTTTGGTTTCCTTTTTGTCATACATGGTGAGCGTGAAGTAGCCAGCCAATTTAGGCACGTGACGGCGATGGAAGCCGTCAAAATCATCAGCAAGCAAGGCATGTGTGAGCTGGCGTGCACGGTCCGAGCGGAAATTCATGAATACGACCAGGTCGCCATCTTCCAGTTTTACTGGGGCGTCGCCCTCTTTGCGGATGGCAGTGGTTTTGACAAACTCATCATTTTCGCCGCGTGCATAAGCGTCCTGTAAACCTTTGGCGGCAGTTTCGGCGGTAAACTCACCAACGCCCTCGGTGAAAAGTTTATAGGCAGCTTCAACACGCGGCCAGCGTTTGTCTCTATCCATAGCGTAAAAACGGCCGCTGATCGAAGCGATTTTGCCTACACCCAGTGTCTTGCATTGCAGCTCCAGTGCATCAATATAAGGTGCGGCACTTACAGGAGGGGTGTCGCGGCCATCTAAAAACGCGTGAATATAGACTTTGCTCAAACCAAGTTTGGCGGCCATCTGCACCATGGCGTGAATGTGATCCTGATGGCTATGCACGCCGCCATCCGAGAGCAGGCCGAAAATATGCAGGGCTTTGTTATTGTTTTTGATATTGAGTAATGCTGGTTTTAACTCGGGATGCTCAAAAAACTCACCGCTTGCAATGCTGTTGTTGATGCGTTCAAAATCCTGGAACACGACACGTCCTGCACCGATGTTGAGATGGCCGACTTCCGAATTACCCATTTGGCCATCTGGCAAGCCTACATAATGCTCTGAAGCATTGATCAATGTATGCGGAAAATTTTTCCAAAGGGCGTCCCAATTTGGTTTTTTTGCCTGGGCAATGGCGTTGTCGCTCATTTCTTCACGATAGCCGAAGCCATCTAGAATGAGCAGGCATACTGGAGTGGTGTTTGTGGTAGGTGACATGGTCTTGCCCTAATATTTCACATAAATTCTGATAGCAATGTCACTATTTTAGCTTATTTACACGTAAAATCAGACTATAAATTTATAGCGCGATAATGACCCGAATTTATGAATTATCCGGATGAAGTAAACCAATTTTTGAAAGGAATTAAGTGGAATTTTTTAGAAACAATATTTTGCTAATCGGTTTGGCTTTAGGTTCTGGCGTCATGCTGCTATTGCCTGCTTTTAAGAAAGGCGCGGGCGGCGTGCCTAATCTAACGACTGCTGAGGCCATTAATTTAATTAATCGCAGCCATGCCATCGTGTTGGATGTGCGCAATGATGCTGAATTTGCAAACGGCCATATCGTTGATGCCAAACATATTCCCGTAGATAAATTGGCTGAGCGTCTGAATGAGCTGACAAAATATAAGGACAAACCAATTTTAGTGAATTGCCAACGCGGTATGCGTTCAGCCAAGGCGTGCGATATTCTGCGTAAAGCAGAGTTTACACAGGTGCATAACCTGCAGGGTGGTCTGGATGCATGGCTGGAAGCAAAGCTTCCGGTAGTAAAGGCGTAAGTCATGGCAAATATTTTAATGTATACCTCGGCATATTGCCCATATTGCGCCAATGCCGAGCGTTTGTTGTTAAGCAAGGGTGTCAAGGAAATCAACAAGATTCGTGTGGATTTGCAGCCTGAAAAACGTGATGAAATGATACAAAAAACCGGGCGTCGCACGGTGCCGCAAATTTACATTGATGACCGCCATATCGGCGGCTTTGATGATTTGCGTGCATTGGATCTGGCGGGTGGATTGGACCCTTTGTTGGTTTGATTCATCGTGGTCTTAATTCGTCCCGGTAAGGTCTGGCGAATAAAGTCTGCTAAAATAGCGGCTGAATTTTAGCAGTGTATAAAATTAACCTATTCAATTAACATTTTTAAGCAGAAAATTATGGCACAAGAAGATAGCAACGCAGCACCAGAACAAGCACAGCAACCAGGTTTCAGTATTGAAAAAATTTACGTTAAGGATGCTTCATTAGAAATCCCTAATGCGCCACAAATTTTCACTGATCGTACCCAACCGCAAGTAAGTGTTGAGTTGGGCCATTTTGCACAGCAGATTGAAGAAAATGTATTTGAGGTTGCCATTAAAGTGACCGTTACTTCAAAAATTGCTGATAAAACAGTATTTTTGGTAGAAGTGACGCAAGCGGGTATTTTCCAAATCCGTAATGTTCCTGAAGAAAATATTGAACTGATTGTAGGCATTACCTGCCCGAACATTCTGTTCCCTTATGCGCGTGAGACCGTTTCTGACTTGGTTGTACGCGGTGGTTTCCAACCAGTGCTACTCAATCCAATCAACTTCGAGGCATTGTTTGCGCAACAAAAACAGCAACAAGCCGAGCAAGCTGAAGCGCCGGCAACACACTAGGTTTTAATGTTCCAACACAGCATAAAGCTTCTAATTGCGCTATTTACCCTAATGCTGATGCCGGTCCTGGCGTCAGCATTAGAGTTTAAATCCGTCGCAGTGCCTAAAGCTGTGCTTTATGATGCGCCTTCAAGTTCTGCAAAAAAAATCCTGCTCCTGAGTCAATATTATCCGGTTGAAATCATAGTCGACCTTGGCGATTGGCTGAAAGTGCGTGATGCACAGGGCGGCATCAGCTGGGTTGCGGCAAAGCAGCTATCCAGCAAGCATACGGTGTTGGTAAGTGCAAATAATGCAGAAATCAGGCTGAGTGCGGATGCGGCATCAAGATTGGTTGCGACATTGGAAAAAGATGTCGTGTTGGAAGTCGTTGACTCAAAGCCCAGTAATGGCTGGCTTAAAGTAAAACACCGTGATGGTGTCATAGGGTTTATTCTGATTTCATCCGTATGGGGATTTAATTAGATGTTAGGGTTTGTTTAATGGTAACTAATTCAGGTCGCAAAACTAAAGCTGCAAAAATAGCCGTACTTGGCGCGGGTGCCTGGGGCACGGCACTTGCCATGAATCTAAGTCAGCGTCATCAGGTGTCATTGTGGGCGCGCAATGCCGGGCATGTTTCCGGCATGCGTAAAGCACGTGCAAATCCACTATATTTGGGTGACTTTAAGTTTAATGACCAATTGCAGATTGAAGATGATCTGCAAACAGCACTTGATGGCGCGGATCTGATTTTATCTGTGGTGCCGACAGCCGGTTTCAGGGCGATTTTAAAAGACATCAAGCGGCTTGGCTGTGAGTTGCCCATTATCTGGGCGCATAAAGGTTTGGAGCCTGAGTCAGCCAAGCTGCCTTATGAGGTGGCACTTGAGGAATTAGGTAATACCCATAAATGGGGTGCCTTGTCCGGCCCCAGTTTTGCCGCCGAACTGGTGCGAGGCTTGCCAACTGCCGTGACACTGGCTGCCAATGATGAAGCTTTTTCCAATGAAGCAGCCATGCTTATCCATGGGGCTAATTTGCGTGTTTATAACACGACTGATGTTATTGGCGTTTCCGTGGGTGGTGCGGTTAAAAACGTAATGGCGATTGCCGCGGGAATCTCGGACGGGATGGGTTTTGGCAACAATGCGCGCGCAGCCATGATCACGCGTGGCCTGGCTGAAATGACACGCTTTGGTGTGGCTTTAGGGGCAACAACGGAAACGTTCATGGGCCTTGCCGGTGTTGGCGATTTGATTCTAACCTGTACCGGGCAGTATTCAAGGAATAGGGAAGTCGGTTTACAGCTCGCCAGCGGGAAAAATCTGGCTGAGGTGCTGCAGGGCCTAGGCCATGTGGCTGAAGGCGTGAATACCGCGCGTGAAGTAATGCGCCGTGCTGAAAGCATAGGCGTTGATATGCCGATTACTTTTGAAGTCAATCAGGCGTTGTCACATGGCAAAAGTGCGCGGGATATGGTGATGGATTTGCTGGGGCGTGAGCAAAAAGCAGAAGGGGTTTAAAGCCCTGGCGGTTAGGTGCCTAAGGTGGAACCAGGGCTTATTGACAGCTAACTGCTATGTATGGAAACTTGCAGTACAATAGGACTGAACACAATTATTGCAACTTCAATATTAATGACTTTACATGCTCCATCTTCATCAAGCCTATCTCGGAGCTATGCTCCATGGATGTGGTTTTTATTGAGTTTGTTCATTTTTCGCATTCTAGCTCAACTAGCTGCCTTGTTATTTAACTTAAATTTCTTACCTCCTTTTGAGTCTTGGCATGGAGGGGTTTTGCCATATCCGTTGTTGCTTGCTACGCAACTTTTGATTCTTTACTGGTTAGTGAAAACTGCAAGTCAATTTTCCAGAGGCGTAGTTTCTGCACGTCGTGGCCTTGGCGTTAATGTGCTGGTGATTGCGAGCATATATTTCGTAGTGATGTTGGCGCGTCTTGTGCTGGGCATGACGATACTCAGTGAGCATCGATGGTTTGCCAGTCCATTGCCTGCATTTTTCCATTTGGTACTGGCAAGCTTCCTTTTGCTTTATGGTCACTTCCATTATGATCACAAAGGGATCAGTTGAATGAAAAAACTATTTTTCTGGTTGGTTTACCCGGTAGTTATGGTGTCAGCGTTCATGCTCTTTGTCCAATTGCAGTCTCAGGGCTTCTCTTTGCAAACCGGCACTTACATATCTATCGTAACCATGGCTATGCTGATATCCTTGCTTGAACTCAAATTCCCCTATTCTGCCCAATGGAGACCAAGCGTTGGAGATGTAAGGGTTGATCTCATTTTCATGGCTGTTGTGCAGCTTGCATTACCACCGCTGATAGGGTTTACATTCACTTATACGTTGCTTGAGCCAGCACGCTCGCTTGATCTGCCGTTCGTTCAATTATGGCCACATTCTTGGCCAATATGGATGCAAGTGCTGCTAATGGTATTACTGGCGGATTTCCTTCGTTATTGGTTACATCGAGCTGCTCATACTAATAAATACTTGTGGCGCCTGCATTCAGTACATCATTCGGTGGAGAAACTTTACTGGCTAAATACAGGGCGATTTCATCCGTTAGAAAAAATCCTTCAAGTGCTGATGGATAGCTTGCCATTTCTATTAATGGGAGTGGATGAGAAAATACTGGGGCTGTATTACATTGCCTATGCTACCAATGGGTTTTTACAACATTCGAATATCCAGTTTCGTTTCGGATTATTAAATTATGTTATTGGCAGTGCAGATTTGCATCGCTGGCACCATTCAAAGGAGCCCAGTGAATCCAATACTAATTATGGCAACAATGTCATTATTTGGGACTTGTTGTTTGGCACATGGTTCTTGCCTAAAGAACGCAATGTGGAGGCACTTGGCCTGCAAGAGGAAGCATATCCCAAGACATTCCTTGGACAATTGCGTGCGCCGTTTAGACAATAATACATAGATGCAAAAGATATTATTTCGTGTGGGGATGTTATTTTATAAACACCGCCACTGGAAACCTCTAGAGCGCATGACTTATCAGCCGGCCGTCGCACAGGCAACGGTGATGCAGCGTCTACTACATGCAAACCGCAATACAGGTTTTGGGACCAGACATAGATTTTCAGAGATACGCAATTACGCTGAGTTGCAACAAAAAGTCCCGATACAACATTATGAAATGCTTCGTCCGTATATAGAAGAGCAAAGACATAATGGTTCTCAAGCACTAACTGCCGAATCACCACTGTTTTATGCTCAAACTAGCGGTACTACCGGTGATCCTAAATATATCCCCATTACGCCTACTACACTTAAGGTCCATCGGGACGAGCAGTCCTTGTTTTCTTATTTGCAATACTGTGCATGTCCGCAAGCATTTGAAGGAAAGTCGCTAGGCATCATGGGAGCAGCAGTTGAAGGGCATCTCAATTCTGGTCATATGGTCGGCTCTGTATCGGGTAATTTATATCAATCACTGCCTAAAATGATTCAGTCCCGCTTTGTGCTTCCGCCGGCAGTTTCAAGCATTGCAGATTATGAACTTAAATATCTAGTGATGCTAAGATTGGCACTGGCAGAACCTAATATCACCTACGCCGGGTCACCTAATCCATCCACTTTTGTACGACTGTTGAATGTTCTAAATGATCGGCGAGAAGAGTTAACTTATTCATTAGCAACAGGCAGATTTGATGAAATGGATGTTCTTGATGCATCTTTGCGAGATCATCTTAAGCGGCGGCTACGACCTGATCCAGCAAGGGCTGCATATATCAACAGTCTACCCGAGTTAACTTTTGCTAATGTCTGGCCTGAACTGAAACTTGTTACTACATGGATGGGTGGCAGTTGCGGTATTGCACTTGCAACGCTACGAGAAAAATTACCGTCCTCAACCAGTGTGATGGAATTAGGTTATCAGTCCACAGAGTTTCGTGGCAGTATCGCGTTGAATACCGAAACAGGCGCTGGCCTGCCCCCACTACACCATCATTTTTTCGAGTTCGTAGAACAATCTCTATGGGACAATGATAATCCAGAATTTCTTACCCTGGATCAGCTTACTCAAGGCAGGGTGTATTACGTCATCATCACTACCGCTGCAGGATTGTACCGATATTTCATGAATGACCTTGTGGAAGTAACTGGATATTTCAATGCGACTCCCTTGCTGAGTTTCGTTCAAAAAGGCAAAGGAGTGACCAGTCTTACTGGAGAAAAACTCTACGAATCTCAAGTAATAAGAGCTATGCAAGAAATCTCCACTCAAAACGGATTGGTATCGAGTTTCTATATCCTGGTAGCCGATGAGAAAGCGATGGCTTACAGCATGTTTTGGGAGGTAGATGGAACTGCTCCAGCAAATGCGGTATCTATTGCCGCAATGATCGATGCTAGGTTGGGCGAACTCAATATAGAATACCAAGCCAAGCGTGAAAGTGGGAGGTTGGCGGCATTAAACCTTGTCTGGCTTAAGCGAGGAGCATCGGAAGCCTATAAGGTTGCCTGCATGCGGCAAGGGCAGCGTGAAGGCCAATTCAAGCCGACAGTCTTGCAGTATCGCCAGAACCTGAATCTGTCATTAGCAGATTATGCAATTAATTGAGGGAATTGATGGCTAAAGTATCCAATTTCAATCTCGTGTTGAATCAGGTCATTATTCCTTTTAAAGCAAAATTTTGTCATGCTTCTGCCGAGCGTTCTGAGACATCGAGTCTATGGGTTGAAGCAATCTCAGACAATGGCGTTACTGGATATGGAGAATCCTGCCCAAGACCGTATGTCACTGGTGAAACAATAGAATCGGCTCGAACTTTCTTTTCGCGCTACCAAAGTGAGTTGTGTAATGAAATTGTCAATCTGATCTCATTGCGTGAGTGGATGCTAAAACACTTTAGCGAGATTGATGTCAATCCAGCCGCATGGTGCACTATTGAACTTGCAATTCTTGACATGTTGGCAAAACAAGAAGGTAAAACAATAGAATCTTTTCTGAATCTACCTCCTTTGCAAGGAAGCTTCCAATATTCTGCTGTATTGGGCGATTCTGATTTTGAATCATTCAGGGCTAATTTAGAGCAATACTTGTCTCAGGGTTTTGTTGATTTTAAACTTAAACTATCTGGTGACCTTGAGCGTGACCAAGAGAAAATAGCGGTAATGAGGCTATGCAACGATAGTGAGCTTAGGGTAAGGGTGGATGCAAATAATTTATGGCAAAACTCTGATGATGCAATTACATACTTACGTGCATTGAATTATCCGTTTTTTGCTATTGAAGAACCTCTTCAGCCTAATTCGTACTCGGAGCTGGCTGTTATTGCGGAATCTCTTAACTGCAAAATTATTCTTGATGAAAGTTTTTTACGGATTGAGCAGTTTACAATGTTGCGTAACAACCCAGAAAACTGGCTGATTAATCTACGTGTTTCCAAAATGGGTGGCTTGCTACGATCGTTGGCAATCATTGAATCAGCATGCACATTGGGCATCAGTCTCGTAATAGGTGCGCAAGTTGGCGAAACCAGTTTACTTACCCGGGCTGGATTAACCGCAGCACATGCAGCTCGAAATGACCTTGTAGCTCAAGAAGGTGCATTTGGCACATATTTACTAGTACGTGATATATGCGATCCTCCACTCATGTTTGGTAGATATGGATTGCTTGATACCTCAAAATATCCAGGTTTAAATAAACCTGGTTTCGGTTTTACCCTACCTGATAGACCTGATTTTATATCAAGGTTGTTTTAGGAGTTCAAAATGAAAAACATCAAATTTTTCATTTTATTGCTATTCATCCCTCTGGTTTCAGGTTGTCAGACCTATATTGCGCATACAGTATTGCCTCAAGATGGGATGCGCAAGGCAGACCATGATGTGCGGATACAGCGTGACGTTACTATGATCACGGAAGAAGGGATAAAGCTTGTTGCTGAAGTTTATCACCCGGAAGGTGAAACTAAGACACCAACGATTTTAGTTAGAATTCCCTTCTCCAATACATTCAAGAATAGATTGGGTGCGGATGCGATAGGAAATTTTTGGGCATCTCGCGGATATACCGTGGTAATTCAAGGTACGCGTGGACGATACAAATCTAGCGGGGACTTTTATCCACTGAGACATGAGCATGGTGATGGTTTAGAAACCCTTGGCTGGATAGCACAGCAGCCATGGTTTAATGGCAAACTCGGTATGTGGGGCGGTTCTGCTTTTGGTCATACGCAATGGGTACTTGCGGATCAAAAAAATCCTGGTCCGAATGCGCTAATGATCCAGATTGCCAGTAGTGATTTTCATGGTATGTTTTACCCCGGTGGCGCTTTCTCGCTGGAATCAGCCTTGTTTTGGGCTATCCGTAGTTATGGTAAAGAAGATAGAACCCCTGATTTTGATGCATTGGAGCACGGTTTTAATGGTTTTCCTTTAATCGAAGCAGACGATCGCGCAGCGCGTGATATCGAGTTTTTTAATGACTGGGTACTTCATAATGTACGTGATGAATATTGGCAAGAAATTGACGGTGAAGAACGTGCGCGCAATTTGCAGGCGCCAGTGCTACTTATGGCCGGTTGGTTTGATCCATTCCTGCCGACTCAACTACATGATTTTGAGCTGATCCGTCAGCTTGCAGATAAAGATGTTGCAAAATCCAGTCAATTGATAATCGGTCCCTGGACGCATGCCGATGCAGTGCAATTCCCGGACGGTTTCGTAGTAGGAGATTACCGGCCAGCTAGCCTAGCGCCAAGTTTAGATTGGTTTGATCATCATCTGATGGGGAATAGTGAACCTACAACTGCAGCACCGGTGCGACTATTTGTAATGGGTGAAAACAAGTGGCGCGATGAATACGAGTGGCCACTTACTAGAACAAAATATACATCCTATTATTTACATAGCGCAGGTAATGCTAATACCGTCTTAGGTGATGGTTATCTGAGCACTACAGCACCAGCGGCGCTTGAATTATCGGATCATTTTCAGTATGACCCACTGCATCCTGTCCCCTCGCATGGTGGTGCAATGCTTGGACCGCGCGCAGGAATTGCGTTACAGAACGAGATTGAGATGCGGGCAGATGTACTTATTTACTCTACTGATGCACTGAAACAGCCGATGGAAATTACTGGCCCGATTAAGCTGGTTCTACATGTTTCCACCAGTGCCCCACATACCGATTTTACCGCTAAGCTTGTCGATGTTTATCCTGATGGTCGCGCTTACAATATTTCAAATGGAATTCTGCGTCGTTCATATGCTGATAGTGAACAACCGGCAGAAGTTGAGATTGATCTATGGCCAACTAGCACACTGGTTGGTATAGGACATCTTATCCGGTTGGAAATTAGTAGTAGTGATTTTCCGCGATATGACCGTAATCTTAATACTGGGCAATTAATTGCCACTGAAACTAACACACGTATTGCCAGACAGTCGGTACATCATAGTTTGATCATGCTCTCGCGCTTAATTCTGCCGATAATTCCACGGTAGTTAGTTTCAAATGCAGGGAGGCTTTAAATTCTAATCAGGTTGGCCTTTGATGGAATTTGAATTAGCCGGCTCTTAAAGTCCTGTTATGAGCGATAGTAGCGAAGAGAGTTGTTAAGATTTAGTAATTCCGGATGACTCAATTGCATATTCTTTACACTCAGGCCATAAGGCAGTGTTACTAGTTTGTTAGGATAAGTCTTGTGCTGGGTTCTTAGGTATGCGTTTTTTGTTCCAAATTTTACGGGTTCACGAGTTCGTTTAGTTTCCGCTGCCCTCAAAGCCAATCTGCCGCCATGCCTCGTATAGCACTACCGCCGCGGAGTTTGATAAATTCAGGCTGCGGCTGTTAGGTAACATCGGCAAGCGTATGCGATGTTCAGGACTGAATTCTGCACGTATCTCTTCCGGTAAGCCTCGTGTTTCGGGGCCAAACACAAATACATCACCTGCTTTAAAACTGATATTCGCATGGCACGTGCTGCCCTTGGTAGTGACGGCAAACATGCGTTTACCGGCTAGCGCGGTTTTGCAGTCTGCCCAGTTTTCGTGTACTTGCAAGGTTGCGTATTCGTGGTAATCCAGCCCTGCGCGTTTGAGTTGCTTGTCTTCAAGCGAAAACCCAAGCGGTTTTACCAAATGCAAGCTGGCGCCGGTATTGGCACATAGCCTGATGATATTGCCGGTATTGGGCGGGATTTCAGGTTCAAATAAAACGATAGTAAACATAAGCTTTTATTAATAGGGTTTGGGCAGTGTTCTTGCCATTACCCAGCATTCTACATGGGCGGCACCGGCTTGTTTTAATGTTTTAGCCAATTCATTCAAACTGGCGCCGGTAGTCATCACATCGTCCACGATTGCAATATTAAGTCCTTGCAAATCTTGTTGGCAATGAAATACGCCACGTATGTTTTTAATGCGTTCTTTGAGCGGCAAACTTGCTTGGGGTGGCGTGAGCTTGGTGCGTTGGCAGGATGTGTAATCCAGCTTGATTTGCATGTGCTTGCTGATGCGGCGCGCTATTTCCAGGGCTTGGTTGAATCCCCGTTGTTTCAGGCGGGTGTCATGCATCGGCATGGGGATAATACGGTCTATTTTTTGGCTTGTGTTCAGGTACTTCGATCGTTTTTTCTCTATAAACAGGGACGCGAACGTGTTGGCCAGATGCAGGGATTCTTTGTATTTGTAGTGTTGCAGCAGCCGGTTCAGCGGGTAGTCGTAAGTAAATAGGGCGTGAGTTGCATCGAAACTGGGTGAAGCATTAAGGCAACTGCCACAAACCAGTCCATCGGATAATAAGCCACATTGCGGGCATTGTGGTGAAGCATGCCATGGCAGGCTTTGCTGGCATGCACCGCATAATCCGAGTTTGCCGCCTTCGTGGTTTGCACATAACACTGTAGGAAACTCTAATACTAAAAACTCAGTATCCATTAAAACAGTTAGTTATGTTTAGTTGACAGGCATAAATGTAAATTAATATTTACTATAAACTGCCACTATCCTAATCCTATTGATCATAACCTGAAATATTCCTATTCCCTCGACTTTATTCTAACTTGGCGCTTACTTGTGACTTTGGAGCCATTTATATCATTCTGAGTTAAAGTAACAAAAATGAAGAAATAATAAATAAACATAAGGTTTTCAGGGGCATGGCTATGGAAGAAGTCAATTACCGCGATGAGTTATTAGGACCTGTATACGTCTTTTACTCTACACATGATTCAGAAGGTAATTCTCAGCTCGATCAAGTTGAAATTGCAAAACGATACTGGTTGCGAGAAGAGGACGAGTGGATATATAAAGTTGCTGATATAGCCAAAGCATTAGGGATTGAGTCGCATAAGGTTCCTAAATTCGTTGCATCAAAACTTGATGCATATATTGATGTGGATGTTGTTGTCTGCGAACTTTGCGAATCGGGTCCTAGTATCTCTTCTCGCTCTCAATTTACTCAAATTCTTAACGAATTTAATAGGCAAGGAAAGTATCACTGCTCCAGCTGTTTGGACGTAGAAAATGAACGACGTAAATTGCAGTCTGCTCAAGAAAAATTAACGCTCGATCAAAAGATCGATGCTGAAAAAGAAAGGCTTGAATCTCTTGCCAAGCCATATGATTACAATCGTTTGAATCTCATGGGAGCAGCATATTTGCAGGCTTGGTTATTTGCTAGCGGGGATAGTTGGAATGGGCGCTTGTTTCGAACGCCTTTATCCTCGGCAAAGCTTATTCATCCAGACGCTAGCAAGGCTTGGGAAATGCTTCGAGCATTAAGTCGTGATGTTATATATCCATCACGAATGAGTAGTAATAACACTTTCACTTTCAAAGATTCCGGATTTTCATATGATATGAGCAGTGTTGTTTGGTCCTTAGCTCCATCAGAAGAGGGATTGAGCGAACAAAGTTTAATGATGTTGCTTGATGGAATTATCGAAGCCTCTTCATATAACGATCAAAAAAATGTTTATCAACTATGGAGAGATATCTCGTTAGGTGAAACACTAAGTTATCTGCATATTCAAGCTGACGAATACGGATTTCATGAAGATAAGCTTCGAGGTTCGTCTATTCAAACGGCGCTATGGTATGCACTAAAATACTACTCAATAGGCCAAGTCAGAAATTTTATCTGGAGGGCGGTAAAAAATGCTGCAGCCTTGACTCAGCGCAGAGATTTTCATATCACCCACGCCGTAAACACAATATCTGGAAACATTCGGAAAAACGTGGATCGAGCTAGATCTGAGGCCTGGACCGTACAGCCCTATGGTCGGCATCCCATGGATACCGAACCATTATTGACTAGCTTGTTATTTGATAAGGTTTTTGGTTGTGGTGTTGGGGGTTTTCTTGGTTGGACAGAGCAAGACATTCTGGAGCATTTGCCAGGATTTACGCCAGAGCCTGATGAGGGCGATATCTAATAGGTCAGATGTTTTTCTAATTATAGTTTGGATATTGCAAATGCTACCCCGATACGATAAAGTAGAAATGAGCATATCCGCATGCTTGCGTGCCGACCTACATATTGTTGGCTAAGACTGCTTCAGGTCGGCGGGGAGTAAATGTTCGTATCTTCCCGTGTCTTGAGGAAAGTGCGTCGGCTGCTGTCCTCTAATAAGGAGACGGATTATGCTATCCAATAATACTCAAGTATTTCCATCTGGTCGCTCGCTGCGCAATTGCCGCAGTGATGCAAAACGTTTAAGTCGCAGTAAAAATATTCCCCTTCATCAGGCTCTGGACGAAATTGCTAAGAACAATGGTATGGATGTTCCATGGGCCAAAGCTGTATCTATCTTAAGTAGTGGCCAAGATAGTTTGGCTTCGATATCAGTAATCGAACGTATGATGACAATCCGTGATATTGAGGTTGTGATGAATATGCACCCTAGACTCACGCATTTTGGAATTGGCATTTCCTATAGGCCATCAATGACAGCGGATGAGCGTACAGATAGTTTTAATAAGAATCGCGCAGCACTGCTTGACGCAGTAGATGAGTGCAACAAAGCTTGTATGTTCTTGCGGCATGTCAATAAGCGGAAGACACTTAATGACAGTTATGGAAGTTATGGGTTGAAGCACCGCGTGGAGCATTACATGAAGCGCATCGAAGGGGTTGATAATTATTATGTGGCAAATGGTTCCTTTATTTGTGCGGCTATCTACATGGGGTTCGAATATGACCAAATCAGGTCTATGAGCCCGAATGTCTCATTTAACGTCAGCTCACGCTC
>JBAQME010000343.1:0-6963 GCA_049302535.1 Methylotenera sp. | reverse complement strand
CCCATGTATGCGTAGGCACGTTCCCAATCACCACGCTGCACATCATTCTTAGCCAAGTCCAGACTCGGCACTTTGCCATCTACGCCGACAACCATCTCAGGAGATGTACCCCAAGTCACTTGCGGCTGAATTTCGGCTGCATTCAAAGTCACTACAGCGTCAAATTTTGCACCTTCATCACTGTGTAAAGTGTTCCAGTACGCAACGGCCGCAACCCAGTGTTCAGCTTTTGGCGCGAAAGGACGGCCTTTAACATAGTTAATCGTGGTTTCATCTACACCCACCATGCCTGCACGTGCGCCCGCTTCAATGGCCATGTTGCATAAGGTCATGCGCCCTTCCATGCTCAAGCTGCGGATTGCTGAACCGGCAAATTCAATCGCATAGCCAGTGCCCCCGGCTGTGCCGATCTTGCCAATAATGGCAAGCGCTACATCTTTAGCTGTTACGCCATGCTGCAATTTACCTTCAACGTTCACCAGCATCGCTTTTGATTTTTTTTGCACCAAACATTGCGTTGCCATCACATGTTCAACCTCAGAGGTACCAATGCCGTGCGCAAGAGCACCAAATGCACCATGTGTACTGGTATGTGAATCACCGCAAACCACCGTCATGCCAGGCAAGGTGGCACCTTGCTCCGGCCCGATCACATGCACAATACCTTGACGAGCATCCATGAATGGAAAATATGCTTTCGCGCCAAATTCACGAATATTGTCACTTAAAGTCTCTATCTGTAACCGCGCCACCGGGTCAGCAATGCCAGCCAAGCCTTTATCCCAACCTGTTGTTGGCGTGTTATGGTCGGCCGTAGCCACAATAGAAGATATACGCCAAGGTTTACGCCCGGCAAGGCGCAAACCTTCAAACGCTTGCGGGCTAGTCACTTCATGTACCAAGTGACGGTCGATATAAATCAACGCGGTGCCGTTCTCTTCGGTCACAACGTGGCTATCAAATAGTTTATCGTATAACGTTTTTGCCATATCTCTACTGCCGTATCTTTTTCATTTAAATACACACTGATTGATTAGTGCGTAGAATTAATCCCTAAAATTACCAAACTGCATTGGAAAATCCGTAACGTTCTTTTTCACAAATGCAATGGCATCCTGCAACACATCGCGCTTTGCGCCATTTACCCGCACAGTATCACCCTGAATACTTGCCTGTACTTTCATACCGGAGTCCTTAATCAGCTTAGTGATGCGTTTTGCCAGATCACTATCAATCCCAGCGCGGATTTTCAGCTCCTGCTTTACTTTATTACCGGAGATTTTCTGCACATCTTTATGATCGAGACGCTTGGAGGAATCCGGTTCTTTCTTTTCCATTGCAGGCAATAAAATGTCTTTTACCTGGTCAAGCTGAAAATCATTATCACCAAATATTGTGATAATACTGTCTTTTTCATTCAACTCTACTTTCGCTGAACTTCCTTTGAAGTCATAGCGATTGGTAATTTGTTTTCCTGCGGTATCAATTGCATTTTTCAATGCAACCATATCAACTTCTGATGAGATATCAAACGAAGGCATAATTTTCCTATCCTAAAACTCCAAAGCGCTGGTGTTACTAGGCGTGAACACGAAGACAGTACAATAGTACGGCAAGTGTGAACAACAACGTAACACCAAGCATTTACTATTCAAAGTGACAAACGTAGTCCAGTGTTTCTACAGTCTCAATATCAAATGACGAGTTTCCTGGCACGGTAAATTTTTCGCCGGCAATGTAGGTTTTCCAATCGTCTTCACCTTGAAGACGCACTTTACAAACACCCGCATTAATTTCCATCAACTCAGGAGCTACTGTATTAAATGTAAGCGTACTTGGAAAAATAACACCGATGGTGCTACGCGTACCATTGGGGAACATTACAGTGTGACTTACACATTTACCGTCAAAATAAACATTAGCTTTCTTTTTTACACTGACATGATCAAATTGCGCCATTTGCTTTAGCTCTCATAAAAATCAAAACGATATTATCGCAGAAAAGCGCTACCTCACCAATAAATGGCTGCAAACTAAAGCTTAGTCATTTATTCAAGTAAAAGTTCAAAAGCACCAAATTGCACAAACCTCGCCCAAATCCAGCTACCATTCACCATGTATAAGCTCTTAAAAAGCAAAAAACCTACCGATTCTCATCGGCAGGTTCTATGTTTTTTGGTGGAGCAGGCGGGAATCGAACCCGCGTCCGCAAGCCCTCCACAGACAGTTCTACATACTTAGCTGTGTTGTTTAATTTAACCACACACTCACCAACGAGCAAGCAAATGTGGAGCGAGTCACCTTAGATTTAGTGATGTATTAAGTAACCCAATACAACACGAGTCTCTCTTTATGACGCTGCTGCAAGTTACCTTGCCCGACCGAGAGACCCTTCGGTGCAGCGTTCAGCCGGGATTAAGCGGCTAAAGCGTAAGTTTCGTCGTTTGCGACTATACTTTTTTCTAGTTTATTTACGAGGTGACTAGGCCTCGGTATGCCCTGCACTGCTTTGCAACCCACGTCGAAACCTGGTCAGCCCCATGAGCTTATGTTCAACAGTGTTACTACGACTAGCGAACATAATAAAAAGTTCACCGACTTGATGATTATACGCTTTTAAAGTAGCCGATTAAACTATTTGTTATGGGCACGCATAATCCTGCCTTTTTCACGCTCCCAATCACGAGCCTTTTCAGTATCCCTTTTATCGTGTTGTTTTTTACCTTTTGCCAGACCTATTTGAACTTTGACGCGCCCTTTGGAAAAATGCATATCCAAAGGCACCAGCGTGTAACCGGCACGCTCCACCTTGCCAATCAGTTTAGCGATCTCTTCGTTATGTAGCAACAACTTACGGGTTCTGATAGCGTCCGGACGGATATGCGTAGAAGCAGCGCCCAGCGGCGTTACATGGCAGCCAATCAGGTAGATTTCACCGCGCTGGATAATCACGTAAGCCTCTTTAATATTAACGCGATTTTCACGTATAGCCTTAACCTCCCAGCCTTCAAGAACAATACCGGCCTCATACTTTTCTTCAATAAAGTAGTCAAAGAATGCTTTTTTATTTTGTGCGATGCTCATAAAACTAAATATTTCTTGGCGAATAGCTTAAAATTGGCATTTTACTCTACTTCCTGGTTTGTTCGATTCAATGCATGCAGTTATTAAACTTGAGGTAGCAATGAGAAATTATTTACAAATTCAATTTGTTTGCATGTTCCAAGGGAAAGTATGGCGCAAGTAAGAAAAACAGTCATCATCAACCACTCAGCAGGTGATATGTACCTGCTGGTGGATAACGTGCTTAAATATCCGGAATTTCTGCCATGGTGCGGGGGCGTTGATCTGATTCAACAGGATGCGCAATCTACCGTTGCGACACTACATATTGCCTATCATGGCTTGCATCAAAAGTTTACAACCGAAAACACCAAGACTTTTCCAAGCTCCATGAATATTCAGTTAAAAGATGGACCATTCAAGCACCTGGATGGTAATTGGCAGTTCTTAGCACTCAATGAAGAAGCGTGTAAAATCGAATTTTCACTTAACTATGAATTTGCGAATCACTTTTTAGAAAAAATTATCGCGCCGGTTTTTAACCACATCGCAAGTACTTTTGTTGATGAGTTTGTGGCGCGTGCAGATGAAATTTACAAAAAATAAGGATAGCCCAAAAATGCCCACGAATAGGAATGACCATGAATAGCCCGTCTGAAATAACCGTTGAAGTGGCTTACGCATTGCCTGAGGAGCAATTGATTATTCCAGTTAAGGTACAAGAAGGCATTACTGCAGAAGAGGCAATCCGCGCATCTGGAATTTTAAGCAAATTTCCCGACATCGATTTAGCAATTAATAAAATCGGTATTTTTGGCAAGCTAACCAAATTAGACACTGCCTTACGGCATTTGGATCGAGTGGAAATTTACCGCCCGTTGATTGCAGACCCCAAAGAGGTACGCAAACAAAGAGCTGCTGACGGAAAAATCATGAGAAAAGGCGGCGGCGATTTACCGGATTAACCGACTGTTTTTTTGATGTCAAAGCAAAGTTAGCTATCCAGCCTTGACATTAACGTACCAGGATTAATCGCAATACTTTTCAATATCACGCTCTGCATCAGCTTTGCCTTTAGCGATTTCTTCATCGCCCAGATATTGGCGCTCGCCTTTTTCATCCGTTATCGTGATCCTGCCGCCATTTTTAAAAGTTGCCAGGTTTGATTTGGCGGCTTTGCAGTTTTCCTGCTTAATTTTCAAGTCAGCCTGCTTGACTTCATCTGCCTTTTTTTGTGCCTCGGCATCTTTGGCACGTTTATTAGCGGCTTCTTCTTTACTAAGCGGCGTTGATTCTTTTGCTGTCGCGGCTTTATCCTTGTTCATGGCAGCTGTCGCATTACCTTCAACTGGAGCCAATGGAGGTTGACCTGTCGGTTTCGGTATTTTTTTACCCAGCATAGGCTCACGTTGAATATTTGATGGCGGCGGCACATCGCTATAGCGCACACTACCATCCTTATCTTTCCATTTATAAATTTCAGCTTGCGCAAATGTGGGCAACATGACCATACATAGCAACAATAAGCGAACCACCATAACAACACCCCTTCTCTTCAATTCTGTTGTAAGCCCCTGCACATATTATTGCTTATCCAAGCTACAAGCAAGCATAGCAACATATGCCTAATTTAACGCAAGAAATCCACTTTAAGTATACAAATAAATGCTGTGCACTCTCGCTAAGTCGCTCATAACTCTGTATAATTTCGTTTTGGGTAAAAGGATTTACGCATGCGTTTACTGCAACAAGCTCTTACTTTTGATGATGTTTTATTGGTGCCAGCACACTCAAATGTGCTGCCTCGTGAAGTGTCTCTCGCAACTCAGCTCTCCCGCAACATCCGTCTTAATATACCACTTCTTTCAGCAGCAATGGATACTGTGACGGAAGCACCACTTGCCATTGCGCTAGCGCAAGAAGGCGGTTTAGGCTTTATTCACAAAAACATGACGGCCATGAAACAGGCTGCCCATGTAGCACGTGTAAAGCGTTTTGAATCAGGCATAGTGAATGACCCCATCACCATTCAAAGCCATATGACAGTGCGTGATGTACTTGCACTCACACGCACACACAAAATCTCAGGGATTCCTGTTGTAGATAACGGCAAAATTGTTGGCATTGTCACCAACCGGGATTTACGCTTTGAGACAAATTTAGACCAGCCAATCAAGAACATCATGACACCACGCGACAAGCTGGTGACTGTTCGTGAAGGTGCGGCTAAAGAAGACGTGATTCGCTTATTGCACCAATATCGCCTTGAACGCGTATTGGTGATTGATGGTGAAGACACACTTAAGGGCTTGATTACAGTTAAAGATATACAAAAATCCACTGATCATCCTTTTGCCTGTAAAGATGCGCAAGGTAGATTACGTGTTGGTGCGGCCGTCGGTGTGGGCGAAGGTACTGAAGAACGAGTTGCTGCGCTGGCAGAAGCCGGTGTTGACGTTATCGTAGTGGATACCGCACACGGTCACTCGCAAGGCGTGTTGGATCGCGTTAAATGGGTCAAGAAAAATTATCCGCAAATTGACGTTATCGGCGGCAACATCGCTACTGCCAGCGCTGCACTGGCACTGGTCGATGCAGGTGCTGACGGCGTAAAAATCGGTATTGGCCCGGGTTCTATCTGTACTACACGTATCGTAGCCGGTGTTGGTGTACCGCAAATCAGCGCAATCTCTAATGTTGAAGAAGCGTTAAGAGGTACAGGCGTACCGTTTATTGCTGACGGCGGCATTCGTTTTTCAGGTGACATTTCCAAAGCGATCGCGGCGGGGGCTTACAGCGTAATGCTGGGCGGCATGTTTGCAGGTACAGAAGAAGCTCCTGGCGAAATTGAATTATTCCAGGGGCGCTCATATAAATCCTATCGCGGCATGGGCTCAATCGGCGCGATGGAAAAAGGTTCAAGCGACCGCTACTTCCAGGATAACAACGGCAATGCTGACAAATTGGTACCGGAAGGTATCGAAGGCCGCGTTCCCTATAAAGGCAGTGTACTGGCGGTTATTCACCAACTGATGGGTGGCTTGCGTGCCTCCATGGGCTACGTGGGTTGCGCCACCATTGAGGAAATGCGCAACAAGGCAGAGTTTGTACAAATCACCAGTGCAGGCATGCGTGAATCTCATGTGCATGACGTGCAGATCACTAAAGAAGCGCCAAATTACCGCGTTGACTAACTACCATTAAAAGTGAGCGGTCTATTCAACCGCTCACTTTTCTATTTAATCCTCTCAACCTCACAGAACCTATGCATTCAAAAATTCTTATTCTAGATTTTGGCTCACAAGTCACTCAACTTATCGCTCGCCGCGTGCGCGAGGCGCATGTGTACTGTGAAATTCATTCGTGCGAAGTCACTGATGACTTTGTAAGAAACTTTGGCGCCGATGGCATCATCCTTTCAGGCAGTCACGCCAGCGTATATGAAGAAGAAACCGATAAGGCACCGCAGGCAGTGTTTGAGCTAGGCGTACCTGTTTTAGGTATTTGTTACGGCATGCAGACTATGGCACAGCAGTTAGGCGGCAAGGTTGAAGCCGGACATAAACGTGAATTCGGTTATGCCTCCGTGCGCGCCAGAGGCCATTCCGCCCTGTTCCGCGACATTCAGGACAGCACCAATGCAGAAGGCCACGGCCTGCTTGATGTGTGGATGAGTCATGGCGACAAGGTGACTGAGTTACCTTCAGGATTTAAAGTCATCGCTGGCAATGAAAGCACTCCGATTGCCGCCATGGCGGACGAAACCCGCAAATTCTATGCGGTTCAATTTCACCCGGAAGTGACACACACCAAACAAGGCCAAGCCATACTTAACCGTTTTGTGCTCGAAATCTGCGGCGCAAAACCGGATTGGATCATGAAAGACCACATTGCGGAAGC
>JBAQME010000342.1:0-3404 GCA_049302535.1 Methylotenera sp. | reverse complement strand
TGCATCCGCCACAGGTGCCAAAATGGCTACATTTTGGCGTAACACGTTGATTAGACTGCTTTAACACTTCCACCATATTGGCAATTTCATAACTCGCCTTAATATGATGTGATTGAAAAGTGACCTTTTCTTGTGGCAGAGCACCATCAATAAAAATGGTTTTACCTTCAACATGGGCGACGCCACGGCCCTCTTGGTCCAGCGATTCAATAAATGCCTGTTTAATTTCCGAGATTTGCGGAGTGGAATTGCGATTGCGGGAACGACGAGCCATAAAAAAACCTGCGAATAAAGCGTAAAGCGAGATTTTAACGCATTATCACGACGTAAGCTTTGTTTGAAAAACAAAGGGAGTTAATCGAGGACAATTAAATTAACTGTTCCAGGCCGCTAAAAATTCTGTCCAATGCGGCGCACTATACCCAGCAAGGGTATCCCGCACCAGCTTGATTTCAGCATCATAAGCTGCTGGTGTTAGATGCCCGCGCATCAGCTGAAAGCGCAGATACACAAGATGCGTATTTGCAACGTCTGTTTCACAATAGTTGCGGATTTCTTCGATCTGCCCAGCCTTGTAGGCATCCCAGACCTTGCTGCCATCCATGCCCAGCTTGCCGGGGAAGCCACATAACTTCGCCAGATCGTCCAACGGCGCATTGGCGCGCGCATTGAACATCGCCATCAAATCCATAAGATCTAAATGACGTGTGTGATAACGGCTAATGTAGTTGTTCCATTTAAAATCTTTATCGTCCTCACCTAAATCCCAGTAACGACTGGCATTGATGCCATGAATCAGGCCGCGGTAATGCAGCACAGGTAAATCAAAACCGCCGCCATTCCACGAAATGATTTGCGGCGTATATTTTTCTATACCGTCAAAAAAGCGCTGGATAATCTCGGCTTCAGTTGAGTCTGTATCGCCCAGCGTCCACACTTTAAAATGATTACCTTCTCGTAAAGCACATGAAATGGCGCAAATCCGGTGCTGATGGAGCGGCAGGAATTCAGTGCCGTTGTGCTGGCGACGCTGGTGTAACGCGATATTGGCGACATCTTCATCAGCAGTATCGGCTGGCAAATCCAGCAACGCGCGCAGGCCATTGGCATCGGGGATGGTTTCAATATCAAATACTAGAGTGGGTGTCATTGATTAAATATCTTTGTTTTCTCGGACTTAAATTGGGAGGACGTTCCAGTTCGATTGGAAAAATCAAGCGCTATGGCCAAGCGCTATAGCTAAGTTTAGCCATAGCGCTTATGCATTATTGCAAAACTTATTTTTTAACCCAGCCACCTGCACCCTGATAGTACCAACCACCCTGTGCTTTATCGATCCAGCGTCCGGCAAAAGTGCTTTGAATTTCAGCTTGCCACTCAGGATGATTGTTTGCAATCGCAATTTCTTTATAAAGATTACTACGATCTGCATTCTCACTTTTGACCAGGCTAGTTAACGCACCGCGCTGCGCTAACGGCACTGCATTTGCATCTTTTACTGCAATAAAACCATCCTTGGTTAACCCAATCGCACCGCTGGCATAGTACGGCGCCAATTCACCATGGCGCGCCTGCATACTGTTTTTAAGGGCTGAAACAGCCGGTGTATTGACTTCCAGATCAGCTGCCGCTGCGACAAACTGACTGGCAAGCAACGTGCTCAACAACATGAGACTAAATAGTATTTTTTTCATCATTATTCCTTTACTTGCAGATTAATATAGGCAGGTTTATTTAGCAGGAGCACTAGGCTCACTGGAGTTGGCATCAGGTTTTTCGCTGCCATTTTTCAATTGCCATACATCATCAATGATTTTATCCGCCGCTTTTTCAGCCGCTGCCGCCGGAAAATAAATATTGATGGTGACACATGCCGGTATTACGCATACCAATGTCAAGCCAAGCATCCAATTTTTCATCATTTATCCTTTATTCTAAAGTCTTCTATTCAAACAACTACTTGATAACTGCCTTGCTATTTTTATCTGTCACGCGCTTGATACGCGCCAGCAACTCACTCCAACCTACAGTTTCATTGTACCCCATCACCGTAATTGCGGGGATTCCACTACCTTTAACGATGATATACCCATGCGGCGTTGACTCGATACCGCCCATTTCACAAACATCATTACGCAACCTGCAGCTCAATCCCATTTTGCCATAATTGAATTGCTTGAAAAAACGTAAAAAACTGCGCTGTATTGCCGCCGCCGCACCGCCCCCACCCAAGGCGGAAATATTTTCAACCGCACGTTGCGATATTTTCTTTGGGTATTTTCCGGGACTGCTCTGCACTACTGCATCAAACTTTACCGGTTTCCAGTTTTGCAGCTCCAGATCTTTAATATCACCGTCTAGCTTACCTTCAATCGCGCCAAAAGAGAACGTGCTTGTCAGTACGCCTAAATCCAGATTACGCAAGGTGATATCCGCATTGAGCTTGGGCGTTGTACCTAACGGTGTCTGCATCGTCATTTGCGTCACTGTCGCCGTGCCATTAAACACATTAAGTACCACACTGCCGTCAGTGGTCAGCATACCTGCAGCATAAGTTACCAGCGGAATCTCTGCCGAGGCCTTACCTGACATACGTGGCAACTTAAGGTCTGTACTAAAATCTTCCATGGAAATTGGGTCGAGCCTGGCACTCAAATGCCAGTACCATTGGCCAGATCTACGTGCGGCAGATATGTCTGACAGGTTGAGTTCGCCATCCAGAATTGGCAACCTGATATTGGGTGAAGTCAGTGCAAAACGATCGACTTCAGCTTGTATATTCGTTTTACCAAGTGGCAAATTAAGCAATTGGCCATTTTCATAGCTAAAGTTTACGGTCTTTGCCATGTCATAACTCCATGGTATGTTGGCATTCACTTTATAAAGTGCAAACTTTTTATTTTTATCGACAATATCAACATTATGCAAAAGCAGTTCAAATGACTGGGGTTCAGCATTTCTCAATTCCAGCTTCATCGCTGCAGTACCAACAACCTCAGCATTTGCAAATGCCGTTTTCTCCAGCAACGGCTTGAAAAATAACGGATAAGCAACGTTCAAATCCAGATTCGGCAAGTTGGCTTGTAAACTCATGAGCTTGAAATCAGCTAAATGAACCTGCCCGCTGGCATCAAGCTCACCCACATCTTTAACCTTCAGGTGTGCACTTTCAACACTGACAAAATCACCTTCCAGCTTGCCGTTCGCCGAAAGCTGATGCCCACCATTGGCAATATAAAACGGCTGCCAGAACACCTCACCCGATTGCCAATCCACATCCGTCCGCCATAACCATGCGTCTCCGGACTGCTTAAGCCCGATTGCCATTACCCCATTCAGTTTTTCCGCAGCATGCAAACCTGCTTCATCACTAAAACCGGCATTCTTTAGCTGTATTGTTGCAT
>JBAQME010000341.1:0-2709 GCA_049302535.1 Methylotenera sp. | reverse complement strand
TGCTACTTATTATTAATGCCTTGCTGATTATGCTCATCGCATCTTTAGTCAAAGGATTTAATCTCTCAGGGATATGGGCTGCGTTGCTCGCCAGTTTGATTATTGCTGTATTGGGAATGCTTTTAGAGCTGGTGTTTCCGGGAAGTAACCCTTCTCTTTTTCACATTCAGCAGCTTATTCATATTGTGCGCTAGGTTTAACTAGATTGTCGGTTTCGCCCGACAGGCGAGTTTCTTTCTTTTGTTTAGCCAAAAGAAAGAAACCAAAGAAAAGGCTACCCCCAGCCGCTTGTTCCCTGTGTTGCTCAACAAGATGGGCGACTGCGGAACTCGCTTCGCTCAGACAGTCCTCGTCGAAATCCCCCCATCTTGTTTGCGCTACTCGGCACGGCTGAAGGGGGTAAAGTGGCGGCGCACCTTCTTTCTTTAATTGTGCGGAACTAAGATTAGGTGGGTAACTATTGCCCACGCATAAGTGCTATAACATACAATTTGCGTCTATATTTGCTATTAAGTACTATTGTGATGCAATTGTTATAAGCTAAATAGTCTTAATTAAGGTTAGCCGATCTAAGGGGCTGGAATGTTTGGATTTTTTAAGAAGCAACGTGCAATTCAGGAAGCTCAACTAAAAATTGGTAAGGAATTGCATCGTCAAATTAAGAATGCATTAAGAACTGATGATGCGCTTGCTACTCAACGATTGAGTAGTGCATTTACTGTAGGTTATATAACTGGATTTACCCGCTCGGGTTTCATGTTATTCGACATTGAGCCAGATAAAATCATTAATGATGAGATTCGCTATATCTGTGATGGCATAATTAATAAAGTTCTATATGAAATCTTTTTAACACAGGCGGCTCTCGTTAAACTTTCAAGCGAAATGGAAAACCCCAAAGATAAAGTTTTAGATACCGGACTTAGCCCTGAAAATGTGCTTGACGATTTTAGATTGGGGATGGAATCAGGTCGTTTTGATGCTTCACTGATCTCACTAAAGTCTGTTCAAGCAGATAACTTTTGTCATTACTTGCTCAAAGAACCTCTCAATTTACAATAATCTTAATTAACCTTATGTATTTTAAGATATCAATATTTCATTCAACTTAAGCCAAGTAGCGCGGGTAGATTTCTGCCCACGCGGATACATTAACCAAAGCCAGTAAATTACTGATGCAGCGTTCTGCTGAACAGATTTAGTGCTAATTGATAGCCTATCATCGCAGTTTGCGCGTCATAACGCTCATCTTCATCGCGCATGAAAGCATGTTTTGCATTGAACTCATGCCAAGTGAAGGTCAGGTCTGTGTCGCTTAATTTCTTATAAACATCTGCGCGGCCAGCTGCCGGAATATGCGGGTCTTGTTTGCCCCAAATCATGAGCAATTCGCCGGAAATGTCCTTGAGACGCTCCATGCTGTGCTGGCCAGGTTTGTTTGGAATTACTTGCGAGTGCAGATCGGTGGCGTAAAAACAGGCAGTGCCTTTGATCTCTGGTTGTAATGCGGCACGGAATGCCAGGTGGCCGCCGATACAGAAACCCATGGCGCCAATGTTGCCGTTGTACCAAGGTTGCTGTTTTACAAAAGCGATCATGGCGGCGTTGTCAGTGTCGTAGCCTTGCACATCTTTTGCGGATTTGTCGGCATTGCCTTTATCACGCCCTGCATCGTCATAACCCAGCACGGTGCCGATTGGGTTGAGTTCGTGAAACACTTCAGGTACCAATACTGCGTAACCATGACCAGCCATAATTTTAGCTGCGCGTTCAATGGGCCCGGTTTGCTGGAAAATTTCTGAATAAAAGAGAATGGCCGGATATTTACCTTCACCTACCGGGCGGTGGATATAAGTGCGCATCACACCTGTGGGCGTGGCAAGGTCTGCAATATGGCTTTGGACGTTCATGATAAGCTTTCTGAATAGACTTTCAAATGATGTTTAATAATTAATAAATTCAGTATATTGTACAACGAGGCACGTGTTTTTTGAGTGACAGGCAAATAATCCACATAAGGTTTGCTAATGGGCCTACTATTTACGTAAAATACTGTTTTGGAATCTGTTTATGTCATTGCGTTTTTTGCTTTGTCTTGTTACCAGGACGTATTGTTACCAGGATCAAGTAATTTAGCGCTGCATATTTCCTAGTTAAATTCACTAAATGCAAACCACCATGCTACTCAATATAAATGGCAAACCGCGTAGTTTTGATGCTACTAATTTCACTGTGGCAGACCTTGTTCAGCATCTTGATTTAGTCGGTAAGCGTTTGGCGGTAGAACGTAATGGCGAAATTGTTCCACGCAGTCAATTTAGCAGCACCCAGCTGGCAGACGGAGACAAGTTGGAAATCGTGGGTGCTGTGGGTGGCGGCTAATTTGCATACGCAATATCAACGTGATAATGAAGGATAGAAAAGTTGTCAGATTTATTAAAAATTGCAGATAAAACTTACCGGTCTCGCTTGCTCGTTGGTACCGGTAAATATAAAGACTTTACCGAAACCCGTGCCGCGATTGATGCCAGCGGGGCGGAAATTATCACGGTTGCGATTCGCCGCACCAATATTGGTCAAACTGCCGGTGAACCTTCACTCCTGGATTTTTTACCTCCGGAAGAATTTACTTATCTGCCAAATACTGCGGGTTGTTATTCTGCCGAGGATGCAGTACGTACCTTGCGTTTGGCACGTGAGCTGCTGGAT
>JBAQME010000340.1:0-1629 GCA_049302535.1 Methylotenera sp. | reverse complement strand
TTTGCCAAAAGCCAGCGCCAATTTCTTTGATATCCATGCGTTGTTTTTTCGCTATGGTTGGCACATCCGAGAACTCCACGGTAAGTATCAGGTTAGTTTGATGTAATACCTGGTTATGCTTTAAATTATGCATGAGTGCTTGTGGCACGGTGTCTGGATTGGCGCATAGAAATATAGCAGTACGTTTTATTCGCGCACTTTTTTCACGGGCAATATTGATTACAAAGTCTTCCAGTTTTGGGTCGTCTTCATGAATGTGTTGCAGCAGAATCTCACGGCCTTGTTTCCATGTCCACATGATAATGACCAAGCCAACACCTAACGCTACCGGGAACCAGCCGCCTTTGAAAAACTTGACGGAGCATGATGCCAGTAATAATAGGTCTAGAGCAATAAAAGTACTGGTGGCGCCCAGCGCTAGCCATAGCGGGTATTTCCAATTATGGCGGAGTACAAAGTAGCTCAGAATGGTGGTAATCAACATGGTGCCAGTGACGGCAATACCATAGGCCGAGGCAATGGCAGAAGAGTTTTGGAATGCTATGGCGGTAATGACTACGGCTACCAGCAATAACCAATTGATAGCAGGTACGTAGATTTGCCCCGACTCGCCGGCGGAGGTGTGCAGTATTTGCATTCTAGGTAAAAAGCCTAGTTGTATGGCCTGTTGCGTTATGGAGTAAGCACCTGAGATGACGGCTTGCGATGCAATAATGGTTGCTAATGTCGCTAATATTACCGCGGGAATTAACAATTGTTGAGGAAACGATAAATAGAACGGGTTGCTTACGGCTTCGGGTGTTGATAGCAGTAGCGCACCTTGACCTAAATAGTTTAGTGCTAATCCCGGCAATACCAGACATGACCATGCAATACGAATGGCAGGTTTGCCAAAGTGCCCCATATCTGCATAGAGTGCTTCTGCACCCGTGATGGCAAGCACCACTGCACCTACCGCTAAAAATACACCAGCGCCGCGATCTGCTAAAAAATGAAATGCATAGATTGGATTTAGCGCATTCAATATTACTGGGTTTTTGGTAATGTGATAAATGCCGATAGTACCTAGTACGCTGAACCAAACCACGATGATCGGCCCAAAGAATTTACCTACTGCATTAGTCCCGTATTTTTGTAATGTAAATAAAGCCACTAGAATTGTGATTGAAATAGGGATGACGAATGTGCTGAGGCCGGGCGTGATAAGCTCAAGCCCTTCTACTGCGGAGAGTACGGAAATGGCCGGGGTTAGAATGCTGTCGCCATAAAAAAGCGCAGCACCAAACACACCTAATCCTAACAATGCTTTTTTACGATTAGGCGCAGCTGTGGCGGTGGAAATCGCAAGTGCAAGTAGCGCCATAATACCGCCTTCACCGCGATTATCGGCACGCAGCACCAGGATGACATACTTCAGCGTTACCACTAACATCAACGCCCAAAACACGGCGGAGATTGCACCTATGATGTTGGCTTGGGTAAGCGCTATACCTGTAGATGTGCTGAAAATTTCTTTAATGGTATAAAGCGGGCTGGTGCCGATGTCGCCATACACCACGCCAATGGCGCCCAGCGTGAGTGCTGCAACACTTTTTGATTGTGTGTTCGTATTCATGATTTTTTGAAAAA
>JBAQME010000339.1:0-8574 GCA_049302535.1 Methylotenera sp. | reverse complement strand
CCCTTAAATAATACTGCCGCACCAGACCGTTGAAATTGATTGGGGCAGCCAGGCCAACATAAGCCTGATAATTAGTTACTTCCGGCACGGTGGATAAATAGGCTGTCATCGCATGCAATACGCTCGCCGTTCTTTCAGCCGGCGTACCTGCCGGCATATCAACCACCACCTGAAACTCTGACTTATTATCAAACGGCAGCATTTTCATCACCACGAGCTGCGCAACAGGCAATACAAGTGACACCACAATGAGTCCGAGCACTACCAAACCGAGTTTACGCCTGTTCTTTTTGCCATCCTGGTCACTTAGAAATGGATTGAATATGCGCACGAATATGGGGGCAATACGTTGCGCAAGGGCGTCCTCATGCTGGGCGTGGCGCAGCCAGATACGCGACAGCCAAGGAGTAACGATAAAAGCCACCGCCAAAGAAATCAGCATCCCCATACTTGCATTGATGGGAATCGGACTCATGTAAGGCCCCATTAATCCGCTCACAAAAGCCATAGGCAGCAATGCGGCAATCACTGTCAGTGTCGCAAGTATGGTAGGGCCGCCAACCTCGTCAACAGCCGCAGGAATAATTTCCGTCAGCGCAGCCGTTGGGTGAAGCTTCATATGGCGATGGATATTTTCCACGACCACAATTGCATCATCGACCAGAATGCCGATTGAGAAAATCAGCGCAAATAATGAAACACGGTTAAGCGTGAACCCCCATGCCCACGAGGCAAACAAGGTGGCAGTTAACGTCAGGATGACCGCGGTGCCAACAATTACAGCCTCGCGGCGCCCAAGTGCAATCAATACCAGCAGAACCACGGCTGAAGTTGCAAAAATCAGTTTCTGTATCAGTTTCTGCGCTTTTTCATTGGCAGTCTCACCGTAATTTCTGGTGATTTTTACCTCAACGCCAGCCGGAATCAATACATTGTGCAGACTATCAATTTGCTTGATAACCGCATCGGCTACTTCCACTGCATTCTGGCCAGGTTTTTTTGTCACACTGATGGTGACAGCAGGATGCTCTACATTGCTATTACCTTCGCCGTACCAGACATAGCGCTCAGCCGGCGGCGGCCCGTCAGTCACTTCTGCTACCTCACCCAGATATACAGGGTGACCAGCATGCAACCCGACGACCAGTTCGGCAACATCTTTAGCGTCGGCGAGATATTTGCCAACTTCAACCGCAACCGCCTGATTGTTACTGACCAGCTCACCCAGCGGCGCACCCAGGTTGGCTGACTGCAAGGCGCGACGCATGTCTTCTACAGTGACATTGGCGGCAGCCATTTTGACAGGATCAAGTGCTATATTCACGGCGCGCCCGGGCCCGCCATGCGTTACAACCTCGCGTGTCCCTTTCACATGCTTGATTTCCGCCTCAAGCGCGTGGGCAACCCGCTCAAGCTCATACGCGCCGTCCTGATTATTTTTTGTATAGAGTGTGGCAGTGAGGATAGGCACATCATCTATGCCTTTGGGTTTAACGATAGGCTCACCCACGCCGAGGTTTTTGGGCAGCCAATCCTGGTTGGATTGAATCGTGTTATAGAGGCGTACCAAGGCCTCGGTACGAGCGATGCCCACTTCGAACTGAACCGTAATAACCGCCATCCCTGGACGGGAAACGGACGTCACATGCTCGACATCAGCGATTTGCGACAACACCTGCTCGGCGGGCACAGCGACCATCTGCTCAACGTTTTTAGCTGACGCGCCAGGAAACGGAATCAGCACATTTGCCATGGTAACGTTAATCTGCGGCTCTTCCTCACGCGGCGTCACCAGTACGGCAAATAAGCCAAGCAAAAGGGCAACCAGTGCGATCAGGGGCGTAATCTGCGCCGACTGGAAATATCTGGCGATACGTCCGGATACGCCTAAACCACCTGAATTTTCTGTGGCTGAATTTTCTGTGTTTTTATCATGCATGTTTAAAGGCTCTTTAAGCTAAATATCGTGTTATTTTTTTAAGAGCTTCTTCGTTTTAAAATTTGCCGCTGCAATTGGATCAAGCGCCACTTTTTCACCGCCCTGCAAACCGGCAACAACCTCAAGGTTATCGCCCTGCCTGCGCCCAAGCCTTACTTGCCGCAGTTGCGGGTTGCCTTGCCCATCCACTACATACACAGCCATTAATTCACTACGTTTAATTACCGTCTTTGCCGGCACATAGACCTGCCCTTGTAAATTAGCAAGGTTAGAAGGCAACATGGCACGCGCAAACATACCCGGACTAACACTGGAAAGATTCTGCGGCAGGGTTAAACGCACCTTGATCATATTAGTCACCAGGTCCGCCGTCGGCAGTATCGCAATATGTGTAGCGATTAAATCACGTTCTGCCTCTATTGCTGCCGGGATCAGCACTTTGATACCCGCACCATTTTTAATGCTCGCAATTTGACTTTGCGGCACATTTATCACCACACGCAATTCTTTAGGATCGTATATTGATAACAGAGGCTCGCCCGGCATTGCCATGCCGCCCTGCTCTGTCATGACTTGGGCAATAATTCCAGCATAAGGCGCAGTAATCGTATGTAAATTGGTCTGCACACTGGCCATTCCGGTTTGGGCAAGCTGTGCCTTTGTCTGCGCTTCGGCAGTTTTATAGTCTGACTCGGCACGCTCAAACGCTGCCTGGCTGATGTATTGTTTCTCATACAAACGTTTCTTACGCTCGTATTCCTGGCGCGCTGCACTCAACTGCGCACGTGCTGCGGCCACTTGTGCCTGATTGGTCATTGCCTGCTGGGTAGCCAGCCGGGTATCTATGCGCGCCAACAGCTGGCCGACCTTGACTTGATCACCCGCTTTTACCGGCAAGGCAGTGATGCTTCCTGAAACCTGCGGTGCTACCAGGCTGGTTTTTACTGCTTCAACCACACCTTCCACTGTAATCATTTGCTCCTGACTGGATTGCATTACAGTCGTGGTTTCCAAGCGCTCCGCCCATACCGGATGCACAAAGCCGGCGACCCCTGCGAACACCAACGCTAACTTATCTAATCGAATCAAGTCTAGTCGAATCAAGTGAATCTTCCTTTTGCAATTTTTGTTACTTATTAATTTCTACATAATATATAACTATGTAGTTATATAGTCAACTTGTAATATTGCTGTATAATTAAATCAATAAAGTAATAATTGATGGAATTAAAAGTATGAGCGCACTAAATGATCGTTCCCTCGAGTATGTCGCAAAATATTTCAAAGCGCTAGCAGAACCAATGCGCCTCAAGGTATTGAATGCGCTGCAGGATGGTGAAAAGAATGTGGGGCAACTGACCGAGATTTCAGGATGCACGCAGGCTAATGTATCAAAACACCTTTCGCTGCTTGCCCAATATGATCTAGTAAAACGGGAGTCGCGCGGCAACTGTGTCTATTACAGCATTGCAGACCCCAGCGTATATGAACTCTGCGAACTCGTTTGCGGCCAGATTGCAAAACGCATGATCTCGGAACAGGATATCAGGAAGATGTTTATTAATGCAGACCCAGCAACGCCCAGTCATCTGCAATTGATAGAGAATAAAGTTAAAGCGAGTTGAATATCGGCTTCGTGTGATTTACAGCAAAGAAACCAGCATTTTGATACTCAAAACTATCAGCAAAACTCCAAAAACTCTCTTTAATGTTTGAACCGGCAGCTTCTGCGTCAATCTGGCGCCAATCGGCGCAGTAAAAAAACTTGGGATCGTTACCAGCAGCACGGCGGGCACATAGACAAAACCCCATGTATATCCGGCTGAAGCACCGCTTAAAATACCGTTAATGAGATAGCCCAGCGTACCGGTGACAGCAATCGGGAAACCTAGCGCGGCTGAGGTACCGATTGCCTTTCTGATGTCCATGTTACGCCAGGTTAAATAAGGCACGGTGAGTGAACCGCCGCCAATCGAAACCAGGGCGGATATTGCACCAATGCCAAGCGCAACCAGGCTCAACTCAATCTTGCCGGCCCGGCCTGGGCCAGCGTGTATTTTTTTATTGCGGAACATTTGACTGGCTACATAAGCCATGAAAATGGAAAAAAATATTGCCAGCGCCTTGGAACTGATTTGTGCCGCAAGGAATGTTGCCAAAAATGTACCCGCAATAATGGCTGGGGACATTACCTTAACCAGGCTCCAGACTACCGCGCTATTAGCATGATGTGCACGCAAGCTGGAAAGCGAAGTCACCATAATGCAGGCCATGGAGGTGCCAAGCGCAATATGCACAACATTGTGCATGGGGAAATTCAGGTGTATAAAAATAGTGGTCAGTACCGGAACCAATATGCCACCGCCACCGATACCGAGCAGACCCGCCATCACGCCGACAAATGCACCCAATACTATAAACACCAAAACCAGCTCTGCACTCATCGCGCTACCTTATAACATCAACTATTAAGCCCCATAATTTCTTATCTGGCCGCGGGATGACGATTTATCCAATCATACCCTTAAAACAAGCGTCTACTTAACCGCAATCCCCTGCGCATCGAACAGACCCTCAAACAGGATCGAACTTAAATAACGCTCGCCTGAATCCGGCAAGATTACTACGATCGTTTTACCGGCATTTTCAGGGCGTTTGGCATAGCGCACGGCTACTGCTACGGCGGCACCGCAGGAGATACCGGAGAGTATGCCTTCTTCGCGGGTCAGGCGTTGGGCGTAAAGCACGGCTTCTTCATTCGTGACTTGGGCGATGTCATCCACCAATGACAGATCCAGTGTGTCCGGTACAAAACCGGCACCGATGCCTTGTATTTTATGTGGGGCGGGTTTAAGTGCTTCACCGGCACGTTTTTGTGTGAGTACCGGGCTGGCAGCCGGCTCAACCGCGACAGTCACCACCGGTTTGCCTTTGGTGTTCTTGAGGTAGCGGGAGACGCCGGTGATCGTGCCGCCGGTGCCCACGCCTGCTACAAATATATCAACATTGCCGTCAGTGGCATCCCAGATTTCCGGGCCGGTAGTTTTTTCGTGAATAGCAGGGTTGGCCGGATTTTTGAATTGCTGCAGCAGCACATAGCGATTGGGGTCAGAGGCTGCGATTTCTTCGGCTTTGGCAATGGCGCCGCTCATGCCTTTGGCACCTTCGGTCAGTACCAGTCTGGCGCCATAGGCAACCAGCAGCTTGCGGCGTTCAATGCTCATGGTTTCCGGCATGGTGAGTGTGAGCGGGATGCCGCGTGCAGCGGCAACAAATGCCAGGGCGATGCCGGTGTTGCCGCTGGTAGGCTCGACGATTTCTTTGCCCGGCCCCAACAGTCCGCGCTGTTCTGCGTCCCAGATCATGGCGGCGCCGATGCGGCATTTCACCGAGTAGGCAGGATTGCGTCCTTCTATCTTGGCCAGCACGGTGGCTGCAGCACCGTCTGTGACGCGGTTCAGTTTAATTAACGGGGTATTGCCTATGGATTGGGCGTTGTCTTGATACCAGTTTGACATGAGGGTTCCTTTTAAACTCGCGAGGGCCTAATCAACACGATTTTTTTGATTGAGCCAAAGACAATACTTTAACAAAAGTCTATTACTAACAAATAATAATTGTTAGCTATTTATATAGCTCGAAAAGTAATTTAGAACTTATTTATTAGTTTGGGGTTCATTATTTTGGGATTCATCATTTTTGGGTTTTTTAGGCGGCATGATAAATTCACCGGGGTGCTGATTAAGTCTGGTGGCTAGGCTTCGCATCAATAAACGCCACTGGTTAAACCGCACCTTACGTGATTTCATTGCCACGTATAACGCCAGGCCAAAACTGACTGTGAGGTTCACCAAACCGATTAGCGCCAAGCCTAATGAAGCGTAGGCTGCAGCCTGCCAAGTCAGCATGAAGTCCAGACTAAAGGCAGCAAAACCGACAAACGCAGATGAAAATGCGATGTGGCGAATATCAATCGGCAGGCCAAGCAATATGCCAATTCCGCTCATGCCGCCTAATAAGCAGCCAAAATAAAAGTTACCCGCCAGCGCACCCAGGTTGTTTTCAATGTAATTGGCAACGCGCTCCAGGCGTGCACTACCCAGCAGTTTTTGCAGCCATGAAACAGCACGCAAACGTTGCGGGATTTTATTGTAGATAGCCAGATTATCGTGGTAACCCGCAATTAGCCCGGATAAAAACAGGCAGATACCGGCAATGGCCGCATAGAATGGTGCACCGCTATGGATAGGATCAATATCCGCCAACAATTGATGGGCTTTTTCAGGGGTGATAAATGGCTGACCGGTGTAATGAAGCATGCCCCAAGCCAGCAATATCGCTATTGGAATCGCAATCACCACATTGCCGAAAATCGCAATAAACTGGCTGCGCGCGGTATTTGCAATCATGGCGACCAGATTGTCCATTTCCTTGGATTTACTGTCTGACGCATTATCAATAGTGGCTGCAATCGCCGCCGCGGTCATCGCTGGCTGCTTGGTGGCCACGGTGAAGTGCAAAATATGGATCAAGATAAAACCTAAACCGTAATTCAAACCGAATAGAATTGCCTCCGTCAGCGGTGCAAGATGTTGTTTACCCAGCAAAATCTTAATCATCGCCATGATGCCGATGACTACGCCCGCCCCCATTGCCGATCGCATTAGGGCAAAATACTCACTGCGATTTTCGGTAATATAATGCTCGCCTGTGCGACTCGCGTTTTCAGTAACGCGCACCGCCATCACCTCCATATTTTCTCGCCAATGCTCATGGAGGTCGTTTTTATGGCACTCGCTATACACTAACGCCTTGAACAACTGCACAATTTCAACATTTGCAGGTTGCCCATGCTGGAAATTATTAAGGATATTCAGCAAATCTTCTAGACGCGAAACTTGCTGCAGTATTCGCTGCAACAGCTGCGTCAGATGAATACTGGTTCCGGCTTGCGCGCTGTTACGCCTGATTTTCGCGACGACAGCCTTGCACTGATCCAGCATCACCAAAATATGCTTGATGTCAATCTGCCCTTCATCAGCAGCCTGAATACTCAAAAGCTCAGCCAATTCGCTTTGCTGCATGACAAAAGGCGAGTCATGCTGTTCCAGCTCAGGATGATTGCGCAACAATTCCGGTTCCAACCCCAGCGCAGCGATGCGGTAAGACAGCACTTGCGAGGCGGCAAACAGATTCTGCTGGCAAGATGTCGTCAGCGTCTTTTCGGCCAGATCAAAACGTATTGCTTTAATTAGCTGCACCCATACGTCGTCCGGCACGGCACCCACCCACAATTCGTCAGTCGTCTTCGTGAAAAACAAGGCGAACAGGTCAATCAGGTAAGCGCTATCAACTGCGTCCGGCAACAGCTTATGAGCAATCCGCCTGCGCATTTCGGCAAAAAAACCAGTAAATACAGAATGCCGCGAAATCAAAAACAATGAAAGAGGTTTATGTTCACTCAGCAATTGCAAAATAGCTTCACGCAGCAGGCGGGCTTTTTCCAAATCCGTGTTGAGCAAATAACAAAGCGCTTGAATCGACTTAACTGCAAAATCGGTTTGATGTGTTTTGGCCGGCCGAATTTCAGCAATTAAACCTGCAATCAATTGTGGCGCGTAATGATGCTGATTGGCATATTGCTCAAATTCCTGCTCTATGGTGCTTGTATTATTGCTGGCAATTTTTTTCATAGTTAGAGTGATTACAAAATATGAAAGCAGTCTAGCTTTATTAGACTAAGTTGAGAAAAGTTTTTTACCAGACTTAACAAACTGGCTGAGCTATGCTGTATGCACAGTCCCCAACTCAATTGTGATATTGCCTGCATAGAGGCTGGTGATATTGAATGTATTATGAAATGTCTGTTGCGTCTGCCACGGATGGACAGACGCCGATTAGATGATATCAACCAAGTTTTTTAATTAAAAAACTATTTAGGTGATTTAAGGCTTTGCGTTAAGTGAGGACTCAAGGTTTGCAGCATTTGCGCAAATACTTTGGGATTGGCTGCAACGATATTGCCGGTATTCAACCAGCTTTCGTTACCTTCAAAATCACCCACAATACCGCCAGCCTCCTGCACCAGCAAGCCGCCAGCAGCGATATCCCAGCTTGACAGGCCAATCTCGAAGAAACCGTCAGTCCAGCCTGCTGCCACATAAGCCAAATCCAGGGCAGCTGACCCCGGGCGGCGGATACCGGTTGTTTTTTTAATCATGTCTTTCAGCATATCAAGATAGGTATCAAGATGCGTGAAATCGCGGAAGGGGAAACCCGTGGCAATCAGTGACTCCTGCAGCTTGCTGCGGCTTGTCACGCGGATACGTTTGTCATTCAAAAATGCGCCACGGCCTTTGGTTGCGGTAAATAAATCATTACGCACCGGGTCGTAAATCACAGCCTGTGTCAGCACGCCTTTTTGCTGCAACGCAATTGAAATACAGTATTGCGGAAAACTATGCAAGAAATTGGTTGTGCCATCCAATGGATCGATAATCCAGATGTTGTCGGCATCCTGATTACTTTCACCGCTTTCTTCGCCTAAAAAACCATGGTCTGGATAGGCATCTTTTAAAACATCAATAATTGCCTGTTCAGCAGCGCGGTCTACATCACTCACAAAATCATTATAA
>JBAQME010000338.1:0-3254 GCA_049302535.1 Methylotenera sp. | reverse complement strand
GTTGCGCCCGCTAATAAAATTCCCCAAACTTTAACTCACTAAATAAATAGTAAAACGATTAAATTATGATGCGTACACACTACTGCGGCCATTTAAACCGCGAACATATTGGTCAAACCGTAACACTATGTGGCTGGGCGCATCGCCGTCGTGACCACGGTGGTGTTATTTTTATTGATTTGCGCGACCGTGAAGGTTTGGCACAAATTGTGATTGACCCGGATACAAAAGATGCTTTTGCGATTGCAGAAACAGTACGCAGTGAATTTGTGCTGAAAGTGGTTTGTAAAGTACGTGCACGCCCGGAAGGTACCGTTAACCTTAACTTGCCTACCGGTGAAGTGGAAATGCTGGCAACCGAGATCGAAGTGCTGAACCCTTCACTCACGCCACCGTTCATGCTGGATGATGAAAACCTGACTGAAACCGTGCGTTTAGAGCACCGTTACATTGATTTGCGTCGCCCAACCATGCAGAAAAACCTGATGTTGCGCTACCGTGTGGCTAAAACCTTGCGCGATCATTTAGACAGTAATGGTTTTATCGAGATTGAAACGCCAATGCTGACACGCAGCACACCGGAAGGTGCGCGTGATTACCTGGTGCCTAGCCGTGTGCATCACGGTATGTTCTTTGCGTTGCCGCAATCACCGCAATTGTTCAAACAGTTGCTGATGGTGTCAGGTTTTGACCGTTATTTCCAGATTACTAAATGCTTCCGCGATGAAGATTTGCGTGCTGACCGTCAGCCGGAATTCACGCAAGTGGATATTGAAACATCGTTCATGGAAGAAAACGACATCATGGATTTGGTGGAAGAAATGATTCGCCAAATGCTGAAAAAAGTCCAAAACGTCGATTTGCCAGCTAAATTCCCGCGTATGCCGTTTGCCGAGGCAATGAACAGATACGGCTCAGATAAACCGGATATGCGCGTGACGCTTGAAATCACCGAGCTTTCAGACGTGATGAAAGACGTGGATTTCAAAGTGTTTGCAGGCGCTGCCAATATGGCGGGTGGCCGTGTGGCTGCCCTACGTGTGCCAAATGGCGCAGCAATTAGCCGTTCAGAAATCGATGCTTATACCGAGTTCGTGAAGATCTACGGCGCTAAAGGTCTGGCATACATCAAGATCAACGACATTACCAAATTGAATGAAGAAGGCTTGCAAAGCCCGATTGTGAAAAACATTCATGTGACTGCCTTGCAGGCGATTATTGATCGTACCGGTGCGCAAAACGGTGACATCGTGTTCTTTGGTGCAGATAAAGCAAAAATCGTGAATGAAGCTTTGGGTGCGTTGCGCCTTAAAGTCGGTCACGATAAAGGCCATGTGGATGGCCGTGCTTGGGCGCCATTGTGGGTGGTTGACTTCCCGATGTTCGAGCATGATGAAGAAGCTGATCGCTGGGTAGCGTTGCACCATCCGTTCACGGCACCAAAAGATGGTCATGAAGACTTGTTGACTACTAACCCGGGTGCAGCGCTTTCAAAAGCTTACGACATGGTGTTGAACGGCTGGGAAGTGGGCGGCGGTTCTGTGCGTATCCATCAACAGGAAGTGCAGTCTAAAGTATTTGATGCACTGAAGATCAGCAAGGAAGAGGCGCAGGAAAAATTCGGCTTCCTGCTGGATGCCTTGCAATACGGCGCGCCTCCACATGGCGGTCTGGCATTTGGTTTAGACCGTCTGGTAACCTTGATGGCCGGTGCCGAGTCAATCCGTGATGTGATCGCCTTCCCTAAAACACAACGTGCACAGTGTTTGATGACTAATGCGCCGAATGAAGTGGATGAGAAGCAGTTGCGAGAGCTACATATACGCGTGCGTACTCAAACACCAGCGGCGTAAAAATGCACTTGTGAAAATGCACTCACTTCACGATAACTTTGTTACATCCGCTTGCCGTACTATTCGTACTGTCTACGCGGATGTGCCTCGTTCTCGCATCGTGAATTGCATTTTTAAGGAAGATTAAAGTGAGTTGCTCAATTAGCTGGGAAGCAATAGCAGGTATATCAAGTGCAATCATTGCACTTTGCGCTGTTGTGTTAACTATTTGGCAAGCAAATGTTCAGCGTCGGCACAATAGATTATCAGTAAAACCCTATCTTACAACTTGGTCGCATAGGGGGGATAAAGGACTTCAGATTGACGTTTTAAATAACGGAATTGGACCTGCTTTAATTAAAACTTTTAAAGTTTATGTGGATTCTCATGAAATATATGGTCAAGATATAGAAGTAATTAGGAAGGCAGTGAAGGTATTATTTTCTAATTATAATCATGAAGTACCTTATAACTCTTTTTTAGCTGAAGGTTACATGATGTCAGCCAAAGAGGCTCGTTGCCTCGCCTCAATAAATTTTCTTGGGCCTAATTATCCAACAGCAGAGGAAATTACTCATGCTGGGAAAAGAGTTAAAGTCCATATAGAGTATGAGTCTATCTATACGGAAAGATTTGTTTATGACTCATCAAAATTTGAAGTGTTTAATTAATGCCAGTCACCAAACTCAACCACGTCAATATACGTACGCCGTATGAGACGATGCTTAAACTTAAAGACTTTTACTGCGATGTGGTGGGTCTAAAGGTTGGGCCGCGCATAGGTTTTACCAGTAGAGGTTTTTGGCTTTACATTGGTGATGATGCAGTATTACATCTTGCCGAGTACCGCGGTGACGGCGAGCCTTTGACTAACGTGCTGACCACTTTAGATCATATATCCTTCACCTGTACAGATATGCCTGCGATGGAAATGCATTTAACAGCGCTCAATATCAGCTATACGATACGCGACTTGCCGGCGATTAATGTAAGGCAGATCAACTTTAAAGATCCTGTAGGTAATGGCATAGAGCTGTTTTTTAACATGGCTGATGAAGTGGTGTAATAAATACCTATAGCGATTGACCTGAGTGATTTAAATTTCGAACTTAGTTGTAGGTTCATTTGTCTCAGGTAAGTTATAACTAAAATAAAGTTTTTGGAGCGTGGGGAATGAGCAAACAAACACAATCTTGGCTATACAAATTGATGTTGGTAGCAGGCTTTACGGTAGCGTCTACAACCAGCGCATTTGCAGAAGCTGACCCTAAATTATTGTCTGTAGTAAAAGAGGCATTTTTTGCCAAGCGCGATATTCAAGAAGTCGAGTTCATGAAGATAGAAGCGCCGCGCCGTGCGGAAAGCGGTGCGCAGGTGCCGGTAACTTTCAGCTATGACAAAACCGAGTCTAAAGGCGTGGAT
>JBAQME010000337.1:0-1818 GCA_049302535.1 Methylotenera sp. | reverse complement strand
CCAGGTTATCTGGCCAACGCTTTACGGCAGCAGCATATGCCGTTTGGGCGGCAGCTGCATCTGCAGTTTTTTCAAAAGCAATCAGCGCCTTGATAACGCTATCTAATTCAGCGCCAGCGGGTAGATTACCAGGCCTTAATACCACAAAAGCCCAATATTGACTGCGTTCCCAAGTGCGTTGAAATGTGCTGAGCGTCATTTCTAAACGCTTTGTAGTACCGGAGCGCAGCCAAATCAATTCTTTATCCAGATCGTAGCCTACAACAACTGCGTAATGCCAGGTCGGCACCCAGGACAAGCCCAGGTTTTGCATCACTACAACGGGGTTCCCGGCAGCAACCTCTTTTAACAGGGCATCAAGCCTGGGGGCAATTTTTATGGATAATGCGCCATGCCTCCGCGCCGCAGCCAACATTTCTATTTGCAAACTTCCCTTCCGGCTAGGGATATAAACTTCAGGGGTGAGTTGGTCAGGGGTAACACTAATATCGACAGCATTGAGTGCGGTCGCCAGCGCTGCCGGCCCGCAATGATGCAACGTTTGTGGAAAAAACGGGGTACCAGTCAGCTCGTGCTGTCTGGGCAATTGCGTATTTTGTGTGACTTCACGAACACCGGGCGCTACGCAGGCGCTCAGCAACAAAGCAAAAGCCAGCATGAGACTTTTCAGAAACATACTGGCTAACTTTGCATAACACCCTGGTTAGACTAACCAGTAATTAACGAACAGATCTGGTGAAAGGGAAAATTTTGGTAAAACCAAGGATATCAGTCAGCAGCAGGACCAGGAATATCAATACAATCGCGCCGATAATACCGTCACCGCCTGCGGTTGCGCTATCCAGGTGTGATGCCATTGCACTTGCTTCTTCATCGGTTAATGCCGCAACGCGACCTTGTGCCTGTGCTGGATCAATACCACGGGCAACCAAAGCAGCCCGCACATCTTCACGAGATAACATGCCCATAATGCGTGCACGATCTTGCTCACCATTAGAAATGGCAGCGGCCTCCACCACTTGTTCAGAACTGATCATGGCCGCCTGAACTGCTTGAATCGAACCTGTGAACAGGATAGATGCCGCAAGAAAAGCATAGAAAAAACGTTTAACGAAAACCATAGATAGGTACTCCTTATTAATTAATAATTTCTCAACACACATGGGAGTTAGTTACAAAAAGGTTTTAATCTCTTTGCTCGGCGAAATAGCATTCTGTATGTGACCATCGATTAGCATAAGTGAAGCATCACCCATAAGGGTTAAATTAACACATATAAACATGGCTGTATACAGTGAATCCATGCGCCTGCAATTTTGAACTCTGGCAATTACTGCCGGAAATTCAGTATGCCGGCTGTTGTACGGCGTATATATAATACTGTGCTACGCCATACACAATCCGCTGGCGTAGCCACCAGACCGAGCCTTTTTTAACCACACAAGCACTTTGATGCATCCCTGACAACTTGGCTATCAGCGAACCAAGATTGGGCTGATGCCCAACGATCAATATGGTTTTAGAACTGTCAGCAGTTGTGACTTCTTTTGCAATACGTTCAGCAGAACTATCTATACTTAAAAACTCAGCCACTTTTATATCAATTTGATTCAAATCGTGTAAAGCTGCTGCGGTCTCCAGGCAGCGGCGCGCAGGGCTGGAGAATACCACTGTTTCAGCAGGCAAATATCGATTAAGCCACTTTGCCATTCTTGCTGCATCTTTGCGGCCTCGCTTGGTCAAAACACGATCCGAGTCCTTACCGCTAGCACTCTCGGCTTCGGCTTCTGCATGCCGCCACAATACCAGATTTGCCAT
>JBAQME010000336.1:0-2376 GCA_049302535.1 Methylotenera sp. | reverse complement strand
TATCCGAGAAAGCCGAAACCAACCCGTTTTTGCCTCGCTTCTACCAGGATGCCCAACGTTACGGCTTGCCAACGCAGCTATTCTTTTTGTTTCAACGTGCAAACCAGATTAAAGACCTCAGCCAGCGCGATATGTTTGCCAAGCCGATTATTGCAGACTTTTTTTTAGACAAAGACCCCATTTTTGCCCGGCTGAATCTGGACGACGAAGAATATGCTTTGTACCATCAAATTTATCAACATCTGCAACTAAAAGCGCCTAAACCTGATCTGGTGATTTACTTACAAACACCGATTGATGCCCTCATGGAGCGCATTGAAGAACGCAGCGTCAGTTATGAACAGGATATTCCGCGTGAATACATAGAACGGTTAGCCAACGCCTACAGCGAATTTTTTCATAACTATGACACCTCGCCAGTGTTGATTGTAAATAACGAAAAGCTCAATATTCTAAAAAATAAAAGCGCACTCGATTTGCTGCTTAATCGTATCGAGCAAATCAAAGGCCAGCGCGAGTTTTTTAATCCGAACTTTGAATAATGCTGCCGTCATCATTTGAACAATTAATTGCATCCGGCGAGAAAATCGCCATGCTCACTTGCTACGACGCAACTTTTGCCAAGTTAAGTGCGGCAGCCGGCGTTGATATTCTGCTGGTTGGCGACTCGCTCGGCATGGTAGTGCAAGGCGCGGAAAATACGCTGCAAGTGACCATGCAGGATATGATTTATCACACCAGATGTGTTGCCGCAGGTGCACCCAATACTTTCATCATTGCCGACTTGCCCTATGGCAGTTACGAGCACAGCCTTGAAGAAGCCTATCAAAATGCGCAAAAACTCATCAAGGCAGGCGCGCACATGGTCAAGCTGGAAGGTGGCGGTGAGATTGTGAATACCGCACGTTACCTGGTTGATCACAATATTCGGGTATGTGCGCATTTAGGTTTTACACCGCAAGCTGTGCAGCAACTGGGTGGCTATAAGATTCAAGGCAAAACCGAGGAAAGTGCACAAAAAATCACACAGGATGCAATCAACATGAGCCTGGCCGGGGTGGATTTTATTCTATTTGAGATGGTGCCAGCCATCCTGGCTAAACAAATTACTGAAAAGGTCGGAACACCCACCATCGGTATTGGTGCCGGCGTCGATTGCAGCGGACAAGTGCTGGTATTACAAGATTTACTGGGCATTTACACAGGTACTGCAAATAAACATCCAAGCGAATACAAAGCGCCGCGCTTTGCGCAAAACTTTTTAAAAGATGCTCCCGGCATTCAGCAAGCCATTGCCAATTATGTGCAGGCAGTAAAAAATAAAACGTTTCCGGCTATTCAACATAGCTATTAAATAAACAATTTAAATGCCGTTGCCTTGATTTAAAGCAGCGGCGCGATTGAGATTCCATGCGAATTATCCACACTGTCACTGAATTAAGAAACGCACTTAAAACCGAACCCGGCATTGCGCTTGTACCTACCATGGGCAACCTGCATGCCGGGCATATCCATCTGGTGGAAATCGCAAAACAGCACGCGCAATGCGTTGTTGTCAGTATATTTGTGAACCCGCTGCAGTTTGGCCCGAATGAAGATTTTGCCAATTACCCGCGCACCCTGGATGCCGATTGCGAAAAACTGAAAGCCGCCGGCGCTAGCATTGTGTTCGTCCCCGCTGTGAACGAGATGTACCCTGACTTTAATGCCGCTACGAATAACCTGGGGCAAACCATGACCATCAACCCGCCGCCGATTGCAGATGAACTATGCGGCACAACACGGCCAGGCCATTTTGGCGGGGTCGCGACCATTGTCATGAAGTTATTCAACATTGTCATGCCGCAAGTTGCGGTATTTGGCAAAAAAGACTATCAGCAGCTTTTTATCATTCGCGAGTTGGTGAAACAGTTTAATTTGCCAATCCAGATCATTGCCGGCGACACAGTGCGGGAGTCCAGCGGCCTGGCCATGAGCTCCCGCAACGGCTATTTAACCCAGGCTCAAAAAACAGAGGCGGCCCGGCTCAATCAATGTCTTAAACAAATTGCCACTCAAATTCAGCAAGGCCATACCGACTTTGCCGTACTGGAACAAAACGCAGTACAAACCTTGAATAAAAATGGCTGGTTAGTAGACTATATTTCAGTGCGCTCTGCCCGTACTTTGGCTATTGCAACGGCCAAAGATACGCTATTGGTTGTATTGGCCGCTGCCAAACTAGGCAATACGCGCCTGATAGATAATATTGAATTTGCTACAAACACTAACAATTGATTTTTGCGCTAAGTAGTTGAAAAGACTATAATGCACTCCCTTTTCAAAAACGGTTAAGCACATGCAAAGAATCATGCTTAAATCTAAATTGCACCGCGT
>JBAQME010000335.1:0-1624 GCA_049302535.1 Methylotenera sp. | reverse complement strand
CGTTGGCAACTTGGCGGTGATGTCCAGTTTAACCGGACGACCGGAACGCAAGGTAGAAGTCAGGCATCAATTGATTTCTTTAAAAAACAATTTTTCAATAATAACGGTATCGACCCAACACCTTTTGAAATCAATAATTTTGTGAGGTCCGCTGGCGGTACAGGCGACATTTGGACTTATCATGTGCAGGTGGTCGGTACTGATACTTTATTTAAAGATGATACATCGATGATTAGCGCAAGTTACAGCACAAGCAATGTTAGCCGCTCGCAATCAATTCTATTGAGTAATGGTGTTGTGCCTGCTGAGAAATGGCGTATTGATAGTTCACTACAATTATTACGTCAAGACGCAGATCCCGATACGTTAACTTATTTGATATCGCCGACGATAAGGGCAAGTTACCGTTTGCGTGAGAAAGCAACTCTGGAAGCTGAAATTCGCTTCGATGTTGATAATACCTTTAACATTGATGGGCACACACGTACATTCCGCGATGCAGCCTTTATAGGTTATCGCATTGACATCTAATATGTTGGCAGCACAAGATCTGGCATGCATACGCGGTGATCGCGTGTTGTTTAGAAATGTCGGCTTTACATTGCCCCCGGGTGGTCTGCTGTATGTGCTGGGCGAGAATGGCAGCGGTAAAAGCAGTTTGCTGCGGCTGCTATGCGGGCTTTTAATGCCGGAGGCAGGCTCAGTATCATGGTGTGGTGAGAAGGTCGACCAAGCCACGGAAAGCTATCAGTCAAATTTGTTATACATCGGGCATTTAAACGGCCTGAAAGATGATTTAACCGCGATTGAAAATCTGCAAATAAGCGCACGTTTAGCGGGATGCAATGCAGACATGCCGGCTGCATTGGCCGCACTTAAGGCGATAGGTATTGAGCGCTGTGCGAATTTGCCGGTGCGTGTGCTTTCGCAGGGTCAAAAAAGACGTGTGGCGCTGGCAAGACTGTGGCTGACTGACAGTCCTTTATGGATTCTGGATGAGCCGTTTGCCGCACTTGATACTTTGTCAGTTGAGATATTGGCGTCTCAACTAAGCCAGCATTTGATCAATGGCGGGATGGCGATTCTCACAACGCATCAGGATGTCACAATAAGCGCCCGATCTACGCAAACTTTGAGGCTAGATTCTTGAACGATGCGTGGATGACAGTGTTACGGCGTGATCTTCTGCTGGCGCTACGCAGGCGTTCGGACGTTGCTACAACCTTGTTCTTCTTTCTGATTGTATCCAGCCTGTTTCCCTTGGGCATAGGCCCGGAGCCAGCCGTGCTGAGCAGTATTGCACCTGGTGTGTTATGGGTGGCAGCCCTGTTGGCAGGTATGCTTTCGCTCACACGTTTATTTGCAACAGATTTCGCAGACGGTAGTTTGGAGCAAATGTTGCTTGCGCCACAGCCTTTGGCATTGCTGGTAACCGCCAAGATTCTTGCGCATTGGATTGTTTGCGGTTTGCCTGTAGTATTGCTGGCACCTGTTATCGGTTTGCAATACGCATTGCCTAATGATGCATTATTAGTATTGGTCCTGGCGTTGCTGTTAGGTACGCCTGCATTAAGCCTTATCGGCGCGATTGGTGCGGCATTAACATTAGGTGTGCGCGGAAGCG
>JBAQME010000334.1:0-4175 GCA_049302535.1 Methylotenera sp. | reverse complement strand
ATTTCGGCAGCAGATAGGGAAAAAGCAAAAACATGGGCAAGGTAGGCAGCACATACCAAAACGTGTAGTACGCATGATTGGCAATTTTGCTCGTTGGCTGCTGCTCAATATAAAGCCATATCAAAGTGAGTACAGTCACCATCGGTAACGCAGCAATCAAGCCTCCCAGCTTATCGCTGCGTTTTGCAAATTCCGACACCAGCACCACAACGCCTGCTGTAACGAGATATTTAATAACAAGATATTGCATGTTTTTTCCAATCCATCATTAAGATTATTCAATGCCCACTGTGCCCATCTGGCTTGCGCACCTGAACTTCCACCGCAGGCTTTTCACCGGTCATTTCATCCTTCACTGGTGGCCTGTTTACCTCCGGGACTTTATCTGTACCGGTGTATTTTTTAGCCACTGACCCTTTGGGATGCCGGTAAGGCCCCGGATCTTTGTAATCATTACGTGCCAAGCCATCACGAACTTTCAGTGTGGTAAACATACCACCCATGTCAATGGCGCCATATTGCCCGGTACCCGTCATCATCGGCAGTGTGTTTTCGGGTAACGGCATATCCATCATGGCAGACATCTCGCTCATTTCCGCCATGCCGGTTTCACCCATCGCCATGTAATCCGGTACCAGCTTGCTGATTTTTTTTACCAGATCCTGCTGCTGCACGCCTAATAAAGTCGGCACTTCATGCCCCATTGCGTTCATGGTGTGGTGGCTTTTATGGCAATGCAGCGCCCAGTCTCCCGGTGCGTCTGCCACAAACTCAAGCGCACGCATCTGCCCTACTGCAATATCAGCGGTTACTTCAGGCCACCTTGCGCTTGGCGGCACCCAACCGCCATCAGTGCCTGTTACCTGAAATTCATGCCCATGCATATGAATCGGATGATTAGTCATGGTGAGGTTGCCCACGCGCACACGTACACGGTCACCCTTGCGCACGACCAAAGGATCAATCCCCGGGAATGCACGGCTGTTGAATGTCCATAAATTAAAATTAAGCATGGTGTTAATCTTTGGCGTATAGCTGCCGGGCTCAATATCATAGGCATTCAGCAAAAATATAAAATCGCGGTCTACCGGCATGAATTTGGTGTCTTTAAAATGCGTCACCCAGCTACCCATCAGCCCCATCGCCATCTGCGTCATTTCATCCGCATGTGGATGGTACATAAAGGTACCCGGGCGCTTTGCCTCAAATTCGTAGACAAAAGTTTTGCCCGGCATGATCGCCGGCTGCGTTAAACCGCTCACGCCGTCCATGCCGTTAGGCACGCGCTGGCCATGCCAATGGATACTCGTTTTTTCCGGTAGTCGGTTCGTCACAAAGATACGCACCCGGTCACCCTCAACCACCTCAATGGTTGGCCCCGGGCTTTGCCCGTTATAACCCCATAAATGCGCTTTCATACCCGGTGCTATTTCACGCACTACAGGTTCAGCTACAAGGTGAAACTCCTTAACGCCTGCATTCATGCGCCACGGCAGGCTCCAGCCGTTCAATGTCACCACCGGGTCATATGGTCTGCCTGTATTGGGATGCAGCGGCATCTGTGTATCGGCTTTCCCGGCAGAAATAATCTCAGGCAATGCCGCCATCGCCACTTTACTGACAGACCCTAAGGCAATTCCTGCACCTGCAGCACCGGCGAGTTTAAAAAAATCCCGTCTGCTAAATGTTAGGTTTTTCATTATTATTTTCCTTCCGCTTGATTCAAATCGCCGATACGCGTCATTTGCAGTGCAGTATCCGCCAGCCAGAATTCATTCAATTTTTCAATATAACCTTTTACGCTGGCAACTTGCGCACGGGCGTCAGCTAGCAATTGGAATGGACTGGTTAACATACCGTTATAGCGCAATAAGTTCTCATCCATGACTTTCTGGCGTAACGGCACGATTTCATCATGGTACTGCCTGGCAATATCGTAGCTTGCCTGATAACGGCCATAAGCCTCACGAATTTCCGATTGCGCATTGACCGCCACATATGCAGCGCGATTCACAGCCTGCATGTAAACGGCTTCAGCGCGAGCTACTTTCGCGCCGCCCCAGTCGAATAATGGCAACTCGAACGAAATATCCACGCCTTTTTTATACGCGTCGCCACGCCGGCCCTCCAGCACACGAGCGGGACCAATTTCCAGCGCGTTAATAACGCCTGTTGTTTTGGTCAACCCTAATTGTTTCGCCAGATTTTGTACTCGCAAACGCGCTGCCTGCAGATCCAGACGCTGCTCGAAAGCACTTTTCTCAAATAATTGAGGTTCTGTAACGGCTTTAGGTAAGTCCGGCAGACGCTTCTGCAAAACCAGCCGCTCCACTGAAACACCCAGCATGCGCGATAAGGCTTCATGCGTAGCCGCCTGCTGCTGTTTGGCAGCCAATTCATCAAGTAGCGCATCAGCATAGAAGCCCTGTTCTCTTGCCAGTTCAAGATTATTCCAGTTGCCGGCTTTCACCATGCGGCGTGCCAGCTCTGCACTTGCCTCCGCAGACTCCTTCACCTGCTGGCTATAATGCACCCGTTCATTGGCGGCCACTGCATTAAAATAAGCCAGCCGCGTTTGATAGGCTAAGCGCAATACATCAATCGCCACGTCCTGCTTGGTTTTCTCAAAATTCAGGCGCTCGATTTCCAGCATTTTTGGCATGGTAAGCAGCGAAAAAATGTTAAAGGTCAGTGCCTGCTCGATTTTATAATCGCCGTTATTTCTCGCGTATAACATGGAGAATTTAGGATTTGGTAACCGGCCCACCTGAACAACATCAGCCTCGGAAATACCTAACTCATACAACGAGGCCTGCAAACCCTTGTTATTAAGCAATGCGATCTGTACCGCACTTTCGACATCCAGGTCCTTTTGCAGCAGCTCATTCACACGCGTTTCTATTGCCTTCTGCTCTGCCACTGTTTTTGGCCAGACGACTTCCTGCTTGATATGCTGCTGTGCCAGCGACTTAACATCGTTCAGCCCACCGTCCTGAGAAAAACCGGCACAGCCGCCTAGCACAGAACCGGCCGCAACCAGCACCCCTAAATTGCGCAACCGATAGGCACGGTCAAACAATGATTGGTAAATATTCATACAACCTCCACCTCAAACATGACAGGATTGACGCAACAAACAAAGTCACATCAACCCCGATTGCTATCGATACAATGCGTTTTCTATTGTTTATAAAACCAGCTACGCAAAGTAACTTTGCTAAAGAAGCGTATTAAACAATAGGGGGTTTTTGCGGCTGCGCGCTTGTGGGAGATAGATAAACTTCTGCGAAAGACGGCGCCAGGATTACCTGATCGGGATTGGATATTGGCTTAAGTTGGCCTTGAAGGATAACTGGAACGCATGCCAAACAATGATTACAATGGCTACAGCTACTTTGAGTCTGCGGTTTATTCTGAGCATGCTCGTGGGCATTATCAGCAACGACCTGATCATGGCAGTGATGCTTACTGTCATGCTGACTGCCGGAATGGTATTGCACCACTTCGCTCTCAGCCATGCCATTTAAAGTTGCAGACGCCATTATTCCGCCGGCAGAAACTGTATTTATCATAAATACGGTAGCCAGCAGAAAAACAAAAGTGCGTAATAGACAATGTTTAAATGACTGCATTCGGTTATTCAATCATTACAGATAAATCAACGTGTTAAGCATAGTACAAACTGGACAGGCAAATCAAGTATGAGCCACGGCTATTATCAATTACCCACCGGTCGCGTCGCCAGTATCGATGGCGATTGCGATTTTCCGCCACTAAAAAATGCGCTTACCGAACCTAACGGCCTGGTTGCGATTGGTAGCGACCTATCGCCACCGCGTTTATTGTCGGCATACCGGCAAGGCATATTCCCCTGGTTCAGCGATGGCGAGCCTATTTTGTGGTGGAGCCCTGACCCGCGCATGGTGCTGTTTCCTGATGAATTAAAGATTTCCGGTTCACTCAAAAAAACACTGAAAAAACAGCTGTTTGAGCTGCGTTTCAACACGGCTTTTCGAGAAGTGGTCACTGCCTGCAGCAAAACGCCGCGTGGGGATCAAAATGGCACTTGGATTACCAAAGATATTATTGACGCTTACTGTGCGCTGCACGAGGCAGGCTTTGCCATTTCAGCCGAAACCTGGCTTAACGGGCAACTGGTGGGCGGCTGTTATGGC
>JBAQME010000333.1:0-16966 GCA_049302535.1 Methylotenera sp. | reverse complement strand
TTAACAGATGTCAGCAGCGACTCTCAAGACAAAGGGTTGCAGACCAGCCTTTTTGTAGACCACGATACCGCCGCTCGCCTGGGAGTAACGCAAAGACAAATTGATACGGCACTGAACAACGCATTCGGGCAGCGCCTGGCATCAACCATTTACGAACCGCTTAATCAGTATTATGTAGTGCTCACGCTAGCTCCGCAATTTGCACAAGGCCCTGCAGCACTGGAACAAATACTCCTTACAACAGCTGACAATGCACGCATACCGCTTTCAGCCATTAGCCATTGGGAAACAACCAATACTCCGTTATCAGTCAATCATGAAGGGCAATTTGCTGCTGCAACTATCTCATTCAATCTTGCACAGGGAGTTTCTCTGGAAAAAGCTACCGAAGCCATTGCAACAGCCTTCGTTAAATTGAATCCGCCTGACTCAATGCGCGGTTCATTTGCAGGTAAAGCCAAAGCTTTCCAGGATTCGCTAAAAAGCCAACCCTGGCTGATTTTGACGGCATTACTGACTATCTACATCGTGCTTGGTATTCTGTATGAAAGCACCATACACCCGATCACGATCATTTCGACGCTGCCTTCAGCAGGAATAGGCGCACTGCTGGCGCTTATCCTGTTCAAGAGCGAACTATCCATTATTGCAATGATTGGCGTTATCCTGTTGATTGGTATCGTCATGAAAAACGCCATTATGATGATTGATGCTGCCCTGCTGATAGAGCGAGAGCAAAGTCTACCGCCGGAACAGGCAATCCGCCAGGCATGCTTGCAGCGTTTCCGGCCGATTCTGATGACTACCTTTGCCGCGATCTTAGGTGCCTTACCACTCACACTGGGTGTAGGTGATGGTGCCGAAGTACGTCAGCCACTCGGAATTTCCATCGTCGGCGGTTTGTTGCTTGGTCAAATCTTAACGCTCTACACCACACCTGTCGTTTATCTTTACCTTGACCGCCTGCGCCTTTATGTAAATAAAAAATGGCATGGCGTTGAATCATTACCACAGCCTATTGCACCATGAAAGCACTATCCATGAAATACCGATCCCGCCTCAGTCTGCTCGTTGCCGCCACGCTTATCAGCGGGTGCGCAATATGGCCTGACTATCTGCGGCCTACAGTAGAAATTCCGGCAGCTTACAAAGAAGCAACTGTATTTCCTGGCTGGAAGGTTGCAGACCCGAAAGACCATCAGCCTAGCGGCCCATGGTGGAACATCTATGATGACTCTCAGCTGGCAACATTGTTATCTGAGGCAACTAAAGCTAACCATACGATTCAGCAGGCGGAAGCACGCTACCGCCAGGCAGAGGCACTCTCTCGCGTAGCTCGTGCTGCGTTGTTCCCATCATTAAGTGGTGATGCATCTGTCAAACGTAATCAAAGTGGCAATTCAAGTGTGCAAAGCAGCTACAACCTTGGCATCAGTGCCGGCTGGGAAGCTGATTTATGGGGACGGATTAAACGCGGCATTGAATCCGGCGATGCTACACTCGCTGCCAGCGCAGCGGATTTAAATGCCGCGACATTGTCGGTCCAGGCCACGTTAGCCCAAAACTATTTTCAGCTGCGCATACTCGATTCACAGAAAAAACTGCTTGATGACACAGCGCTGGGTTATGAGCGCTCATTAAAATTAACCAACAATCGCTACAACGTGGGTTTAGCCTCACGTACAGAAATTGCCCAAGCCGAGGCTCAACTCAGGTCAACCCGAGCCCAGGCGATTGACGTCAGCGCACAGCGGGCACAATTGGAACACGCTATCGCTGTGTTAATGGGCCGCACGCCTGCCGAATTTTCACTTGCACCTTTACCATTAGAAATCAGTGCAAAACTCAAACTGCCGGAAATTCCAGTCAGCCTGCCCTCTGAATTGCTGGAGCGCCGTCCTGACATCGCAGCAGCAGAGCGCCGAGCCGCCGCCGCAAATGCACAGATAGGTATTGCAAAAGCCGCCCTATTCCCCAGCCTGAACCTGGCAGGCAATCTGGGTTACCAAAGCAACCACCTGGCTGACCTCCTATCTGTACCGAGCAGGATATGGTCGCTCGGCCCGTTACTGGCAGTCTCGATATTTGATGGCGGACAGAGAAAAGGACAGACAGATGCAGCTATCGCAGCTTACGATGCAACTGTCTCAGCCTATAAGCAAACGATACTGAGCGGGTTTCAGGAGGTTGAAGATAATCTCGCTTTGCTGCGTATTCTTGAAGAAGAATCAAAAGAGCAGGAAGCCGCTGTCAAATCTGCGCTTGAATCCCTGCAACAAACAGAGAACCGCTATAAAGCAGGTACTGTTGATTATCTGAGCGTGGTTATCGTACAGACCACAGCCCTCACCGCCGAACGCGAGGCATTGTCGTTACTCGGACGCAGGCTAACCGCCAGCGTCGGTCTAATCAAAGCACTAGGCGGCTCTATCAGTAAGGGTTAAATTTCCTGGGCGGCACATCAATGCGCGTTTTAGGCGGTGGCTCAGTGCGCGTCAGGGACACGATAGGATATCGCTGCCCCCTCACCACTACTGTACTTAATTTACCCAGTTCATCCGATGGCGGAGTACCGAATATCAAGCCATCTGCAAAGGCCAGATCGTACGCCGCACTCTGTAACTTAGCCCAATACCAGTGGCCATGGACATCCTGAATCAGTAATATTGAATCATCCACCACCTTCCAGTCTCTTATTCCGCCATGGTTTGCAAATGGAATCGTTACTTCAGGCATGGATCCGGCCGGTGTTGCGTCCACAGCATCGGCAACAGCAGGAGTCATGACTGCCAGCAGGGAAATCATTATCCATTTATCGCGTAATCGCTTTCCCATGAATGTCTCCTTCATCTGTCTAAGATGACAAAAATTTCGACAAAGAAACACCGGGCGAAGTTCTTCTATTTATGAGCGAATAAAAAGACCTGACATCTCTCGACGCCAGGTCTTTTTGCTTACTGCTTGAGTAACGGAATTAGCCGGCTATTCTCATCACTTCTTCTGCTCGGCAGCTGCCCCTAGACCAAAACCGCCATTATTCTCGTAGCATATACGCTCGTTATGCTCCAGAATCTTTTCCTTGCCATCATGCTTAGCCCAATGCGCCTCCAAATTCCAGCCATCGGTCTCATCAGCATTAGTCCACTTACTTGCAGGAATGGTGACCGTAAATGGGCGAGTATAAACTGTAGGGTCGGTAAATACCGCTTCATAGTTATAGCGTGTGCCATCGTTAGAGAAAATGTACTTTTCTTTAACGGTACCATTTTCACTGATAAATTCGCCCGAACGGCCAAACAGCGCTTTACCATTGTGGTTGGCAACATCGACTACCAATGTATTGCCCTCCCAATGACCACGTGAATCGCCATTCCACAATTTAATGTTCTCAGGCAAATGCGGTTTCTTTTCATCCAGATGAATAATGCGGCTGCCGTTATCAAAGACAAATAATACATAGCCCGGGTATTGCTGGATATCATAACCATGCCAATACAGTGATTTCGGCACACCGCCCGGTGCGCATCTGGCATTAGGCTCTATATGACCTGGATACGTAGGGTTATGAAAGCCAATACGGAAATCTTTCACTTTTTCCAATGCCCAGGGTTGAAATGGAACTCTACCGTCAGCGGGGTCGCTCACACGGCTAGGAGCTCGCGCATCGCGCGGACCTGGATCACGGCGTGGCGTACCATCCCGATTGGGTTCACCAATAACACCGCCCTGCGGATCTTCAAAATTACCATGATTAGCAATGGTATTCGACCATTGACCGCTAATGTCCGGCTGGCCATCCGGCGACCTGGGGCCAGTCCATTTTCCTGATGCAATTTTTGGGAATGATTTTTCACGCGGCCTGCGCGCCCTTGTTTGCTGGGTAGGTTGAGCTTGCTGGGCAGGCTGAGCTTGCTGCACTTGCTCTGTTTTACCTTGCAATTGCTGCGTCCTGGCTTCCTCTGCTGAGTTTCCGACAACAGGAGCAAACGATATAGCCCCCAATATCAGACTCGACATACCGAGATTCCAATGACTAATTTTGTTGTTCATAATATCCTCATATCATTGTTAATTACTGATGCAATATCAGCCGACAAAGTCTTTATTTTTTGTCTGGTTTTGGTGGGTAATATTGGTCAAAATCCAGCGTATAGCGATAATCTTCAATCAGTTGAAAGTTTTTTTCGCGGTGACGATGCAGTATTGCTGAAATATTCCATGGACGACTGTATACTTTTGCATCTTCTAAAGTGGCCTTGTACTCAATCGTATTGGCATCAAGCAGTTTCCAGCGCTCTACCACATGCAGCGTATCACTGTGGAAATTGCCGGCACGATCCAGCCATGTCTTGTCATTAAACTGAGTCACATCCACCACAAGGGTATCGCCCTCCCACTTACCGCGAGAGTCTCCCAGCCACAAATCGGATGCATCGTCTATAACAGGATGCTGTGTGTTATTGGTGTGAATAGTACGAACCGAATGACCAAATTGATGTACAACTGTCAGGTCGCGCGGACGCTGAAAAATTTGAATCGGCTCCGGATAGTAAACACCTCTCGGCACCCCCAGAGTCCAACCTTTAAGGCTGGGATCATCCGTAGCCCTGTTCTCAAAGTTTTTCTTCTTCTGTTCCAGGGCTTTCGGCAAATAAGGAATAGTGTTGCCTTCCACAATACCGGCACCGGGTGGAGCGTCTTTACGGTTTGAATGCGGCTCAAGATCGTAATCCGCCGCACTGGTGGTTTGCCATATTCCAGAGAAATCCGGCTTACCATTAGTTAAACGCGGTATTTTCTCATCTGCCATGGCGCTGGTAGAAAGAATCGGTGTCGCAAAAACACTGGCAACCAGCATCAACGATGCAGCAAGCTTGCTGAACCGTGATGGCAACTTATTAAATTTTTTATTCAAGAAATATCTCCTGTTATGTAGTGGGCTTTCAGGTAAGCCCATACGGTTTGCTATGCACATGCCTTATTTATTAACTGCAACAGCAGGGGTTGCTTAAGGAGTTGTTGGAGCATCAGCTGCACCGCCAGTCTTAACACTGCGGCCATCGGCTAATGTTGTCACAGTAGCGTACGCGAAATTTTTACCATTCTTAGCCTGATAACCTTTTACGGTAATTTCAGTACCGGCAGTAAGCGTTGATTTAGTAATGCCTTTTTCCTTCAAATTGTATGGCGCACCGAATTCAAAGCCCCAGTTAGTCACTGTTCCATCAGCTGCTTTTACATCCACATAAAGCCAGCTATGTGGGTTCACAAGCTCAAATTTCGTCACAACGCCTTTCACTTCAATGGGCTTTGCCGCATCAAACTCTGCTGAAAACGCGTGGTGTGCTATTGCAGGAACTGAGGCTGCAACCAAGCCTGCCAGCACTAAAAAACCTGTTAACGGTTTTTTTAGATTGTTTTTTGATGTTGTAAACATTACTTCTCTCCTAATTAACTAAAAATAAAACGACTGGAACTTCAAATTGAAATCTTTTAAAAATTTCGTACATAACTGCAAATATGGATGGATATTGCAAGCTCTGTGCCAACTGGATTGTGAGCACTTCTTACTAAAAATAATCAAACTATCTTATTGAATAAATTGAATATTTATATCATCCAATAAAATACCCCTGTAACTGGAATGCATAATAGAGATTGAACTGGATAAAATAATTGCTGCTATAACAACAGGGGCTATTTAAGCTGCTGATTGGCGTGCACCTCGACATATTTTGGGAAATGCCCGCCGCCGCTTTCAGTGCAAGCTGCAGCGCATATATCTCCCGGATAAATGTGTTTTTTCACAGCCGCTATATACAAAAAAAGCCCCCATATTCCTATGGGAGCTTCCTTATTGAAGATATTTAAAACCATCTTGACCTGTCAGCATTAGGTCAATCAGTCCTAAATTAATCAGTGTAATCTCAATCAATCGCCCTGGGTAAGCACTGCCAGCTTGGTAATGCCGGCACGCTCAATAACGGCCATGACCTTGGCCACAGAACCGTACTTAACAGCCTCATCCGAACTCAAGTGATAGACCTGTTCCGGATTAGATGCCTGGCGGCTCTTAAGCTCGGTTTCCAGTGCGGGCAGTGCAACTTCTTTTTGGTCAACAAAAGCCTTACCTTCAGCATTCACGCTGATAGTGACTGGCTTGCTTGGCTCTGGCGGTTTGGTTGCGGCAGTTTTTGGCAAATTAACATGTATTGCGTTTGTCATTACCGGCACTGTCACTATAAACGCTACTAACAAAACCAACATTACGTCCACTAATGGCGTAACGTTGATTTCGCTCATCACATCATCGCCATCGCTTTGAGATGAAATCGCCATTATGCAACTGCTCCTTTCAGGTTATGCACTACCCCAGAGACCGCTGCATCAGCTTTACCGGCTGAGTCACTCACTTTGCGATATGACACACGACGCAGCACTTTAATCAGGTCTTCGGCAAAATCATCCAGATTGTTGCTGCTGGTTTTCAGGCGTCTCAGAAAAAAGTTATAAGCAAGCACGGCAGGCACAGCAACAGCGATACCGATGGCAGTTGCAATCAATGCTTCACCGATAGGACCAGCAACCACATCCAGACTTGCAGAGCCTAATTTACTGATGTCCATAAGCGCATGCATGATGCCCCACACCGTTCCAAACAGCCCAACAAATGGCGATGTACTACCGATACTTGCCAACACTACCAATCCGCTTTCACGTGTCACACGCTCTTTCTGGATCTGCTGACGCAAAGCGCGCTCGAGCACATCCTGGCGATCACCTGAATGCAGCAAATCGCTTGCAGAATCAGCATCATGCAAGGCATGGAACCCTACCTGAGCTACTCGATAAACCGGTCCGCTATGTCCTTCAAGGTTAGCCGCAGTCTGCAAATCACTAGCGCCCCAAAAGGCAGCACGGAATTTATTATTTTGGCGGCGCATACGCCACACTTGGATAGTCTTGATTAAAACAATAGTCCAAGTAACGATTGAAGCCACAATCAAGGCAACCAAAACGCCTTGTACGACAGTTGATGAAGATGAATCTAGATTAAACATTTTTATTACCTCACTATTGTTCAGGATTAAATACGATAGGCACCGTTGCCCAGCCATCAACAGGCGTGCTGCCACGCTTGGAGGGGACAAAAGTCCATTTTTGCACTGCGGAAATGGCTGCCTCATCCAGCACTTTACGGCCGCTGGATTTTTTTACCGTCACACTCTCGGCATGCCCATCCGCAAGCACACGTACGCGCAGTGTTACCGTCCCTCCCCAACCTTGACGAGCTGCAGCGGCAGGGTAATCAGGTTTCGGATTATTTAAGTAAGCTGCATTTGCCGTTGCTTCTGTCACCGGCTCCTCAACTTTTGGAGCTGGTGGGGCTTCTGGTACTACAGGGCCAGAAGCTGCAACCACAGGTCCGGCAGATTTAGTTGCTTCCGTATTTTCAGCAACCGTAATATCTGTCGGTGCAATATTGTGCTCAGCAGGCTGGGTGCGCAACGCGGGCGCAGGCTGTGGCGGTGGTTTAACATGCTGCACCTTAACTTGCTGCACTTTGGGCGGTGGCGGAGGCGGCGGTTTGGGCGGCTCAATCGGCGGTGGCGGAATAATTTCAGGTTTTATAAACTCAATGGCAACTTCATGCTTCACAGGCACAAAATGACTGGTTTTATCACGATTAATGTAACCGAATACTGCTGCAATATGCAGCAGTATCACCACGACCGCCAACCAGAAATAATTATGCTGCGGACCTTTATCTTCGGTACGTGCCTTCAAAGCCTGAAGCCCGGAACCAACGGAAGAACCATCAAAAGTTACCCTGGAAACCGCTGCCGCGACAGAATTCTCCTGATAGGTAGGAAAGTTTGTAAATGAACTCAATGTGCTCGACATTTAATGCCAGTATCCTGTTAATAACTCATTGCAGAGTGTTGAAAGACAAAACTCATCAAAACACCCTGCATTAAAATGACCTACTGCTACTTCTGATAAATCTGATCAAAAAAACCGCCATCGGCAAAGTGTGCCTTTTGAGCCTTTTGCCAGCCGCCGAATACCTCATCAATTTTGACCAGATTAACTTTTGGGAATTGTTTCTCGTACTTTTTCGCCACTGAAGCTAGTGTAGGACGGTAGTAGTTCTTGGCTGCGATTTCCTGGCCTTCTTCTGTGTACAGGTAGTTCAGATAAGCCTCTGCAACTGCGCGAGTCTTGCGTTTGTCTACCACTTTATCAACCACTGTTACAGGTGGCTCAGCAAGGATTGAAAGGCTAGGAACCACAATATCAAACTTATCAGGACCCAATTCTTTCACTGCTAAAAACGCTTCATTTTCCCAAGCCAGGAGTACGTCACCAATACCGCGTTCAACGAACGTCGTTGTTGAACCACGTGCGCCTGAATCCAGCACAGGTACGTTTTTATACAAATTAGCCACGAACTCTTTAGCCTTGGCTTCATTGTTATTATTTTGTTTAAGCGCATAAGCCCAAGCTGCCAGATAGTTCCAACGGGCACCGCCTGAAGTTTTAGGATTAGGGGTAATCACTTGAACGCCTGGCTTCACCACATCGTTCCAGTCTTTAATACCTTTCGGGTTACCTTTGCGTACCAAAAATACGATGGTTGAAGTATAAGGTGAACTGTTATGCGCCAAACGCTTTTGCCAATCAGCCGGAATCAAGTTGGCTTTTTCATGGATAGCATCAATATCGTAAGCAAGTGCCAATGTCACAACATCAGCTTCCAAACCATCAATCACTGCGCGGCCTTGTTTGCCAGAACCACCGTGAGAGGTTTTAATTGTGACCTTGTCACCGGTCTTTGCTTGCCAATACTTGCTGAAAGCAGCATTGAAATCCTGGTAAAGCTCGCGCGTAGGGTCGTACGACACGTTAAGTAAACTGACCTCGGCAGCACTTACGTGCGCTGGAGCTGCCAACCCGAGAGTTGCCACAATAAACCCTATAGTTAAGTAAAAATTTTTCATTTATTTTCCATTAAGCAAATTAAAAAAATGACACCTGGCGACATTAGCCGCATGTATTCACCCAATACATTAGCAATTCACATGCCACAATATTTATTTGTTTAAAATCAATACGTTGTTAACAATACACAATCCTTAGATTCGTCAACTGCTGTTATATCAACAGAAAAAAACATATGCACTGTTTACAACTCAGCAGCTTTGCATACAAACAATAAGAAATACTGGGATTTGACGGCCTGACATAACCGGGAGAGAATTGACTAATATTTAGCTAGATGCCATACGCTGCCCATGCTACCTTAGCCAAATATTAGCCAAACAATTGTTACCGGATATTATTTTCGGGCTTATAACTCCATCGAGGAATAAGCAAAAGCGCTACCAAAGAAATGCCCGCAGTCACAATAGTGATCCATATCACCATCGGGTTTTCTGCCATGCGTTCCGGGTATATTTTTAGCACAGCGCCTAGACCGATTGAATTGCCGCCTAAAACCAGCACCGCAGCTGCAAAATCGTGAAATCTTCGCGCTTTATTGGCACCCATTGCCCACTGCGGGTCAGTGTTGTAACTTGGGAGAATTTCATGTGCATTGTTGAGACGTTCAAGTGCAGAAAGAAAATGCCTTAAATTAGTAATTGCACGCTCAGCTTTGTAATTTAAAAACGCAAGACAAGTTGAAGCAACCGGAAACCCGAGTACCAGCCATTCAATAGGAAGCTTATCGCTCCCCTCTCCTGGTTTCAGTGCTACAAGCGCAGCAAGCAGGCTCACAATCAGCGTAACATAAAGCGCCAGGGCCTGTTGCCGTTGCGCAATGCGCGCATTCACTTCCTGATAGGCTGCGATAAAGCGATAATTTGCATCTACAATCGATTTAATTGGCATTTTCAGCACTCATTCCATCAGCACTAATTAAAGGTAGCGCAAACTCTACTGAATAATGCCAAACTGCTTGAGTAGCGTACGCAAGACGTTACGGGTCACGCCTAGCACCCTCGCCGTTTGCACCTGATTTTGACGGCAATGCTCGTATGTTTGCTCCACCACTTTACGGACAAACATATCGTACAAGTGTTCAGGTTCTTGCTCTATTAATTCCGCAATTGCGCTTTCAAGCAAATTTGTTCGCTGATCAACATTCAGCGCCAAACTACCAGGTATAGACTGGATTGTCGGTAGATTCAAATCCAGCGGCCGGAGCACCTTGCCATCACAAACCAGTAACGCACGGTGAATCACGTTCTCCAGTTCACGGATGTTGCCTGGCCAAGGATACGCCTCTAATTCACGGATTGTTTCAGGCAGCAACTCCGGTTTAGTCGTATGCAAGCGGTTACGATAAACATCAAGAAAGTGTTCCACTAGAGGCAAAATATCGCCCGGACGGTCACGTAGTGGTGGAATCTCAATAGGAACAACTTTTATACGGTAATAAAGGTCTTCACGAAAACGCCCGGCTTTGACTGCCTCTGTTAAATTCACATTAGTGGCCGCAATAAGCCGCACATCAATAGGAACAGCTTTGCGTGAGCCGATAGGTACCACTTCACGCTCTTGCAACACACGCAATAACTTAACTTGGGTAGATAAAGGCAAGTCTCCAATCTCGTCAAGAAAGAGTGTCCCGCCATTCGCAGTTTCGAACCATCCTTTTTTGGAACCCACAGCCCCGGTGAAGGCGCCGCGCTCGTAACCAAACAACTCGCTTTCAACCAGGGTATCAGAAAACGCACCGCAATTAATTGCTGCAAAAGGGCCATCTCTACGTGGGCTAAGGTCATGCAAATGGCGTGCAACCAACTCTTTTCCGGTACCAGTTTCACCTTTAATTAAAGCTGTGGCATTGCTAGGGGCAACCATCTCAATCAAGGAGAGTAATTTTTTAGATTTCTCATCCGCAAAAATGAGCGCGCTTGCCCGAATCGACATACTGATTTGCTGTGGATTCGGGAAAAGCAGAATTGGTTTTGGAAATGGGTTGCCTTCCAAAGTGTCTTCAGGTTCTATTTTTAAGTCATACATTTAGTTTACTTCTCTAATAATTTAAAAATTTCGTAACGCCCTAAAACTTTAATCAGCCGGCTTAACCGCATGCCCTATGTATCGAGATATCTTTGCCAGTACGGTGGCCATAGCGCCGTCTGTAACGCGGTTCAGTAAATTAAATGGGTGTTACCAATGGATTGGGCGTTGCCTTTAAACCGGGTTATTTACACTTAATCAGAAACGGTACTGTAACAATTTATATAAATAACTAAAAATAACTTATACGTATTTAGTTATAATAAAATGGAATAATAAATAGGTATTCCATTCTCAGGGAAAAACTTGTTAACCTAGTAAAGAACCGCCAATTCAGAGACGCTTGGCTTTTGAATATATGGTGGAGAAGATAATGTTAGCGTCAGCTAACCATTACTCAAAGTAGACGGAAGGATTATCGCCAATTCCGGGGCGGGCCTAATTCTTGAGAAACCCCAATGCAACAGCCGGTTCATGAAATGTAAGTCCCAGCGCGGTGGCAACAGGCTGGCTGGTCACCATGCCCTGATGCACATTTAGCCCGTTCAGAAGATGCCGGTTATCGCGTAGCGCTTGCAAGCCATTATCCGCAAGCGCAAGCACATAAGGTAACGTAGCGTTATTGAGTGCGTAGGTCGAAGTGCGCGGGACGGAACCCGGCATGTTGGCTACGCAGTAATGGATTACGCCATCGACTACATAAGTTGGTGCATCGTGGGTGGTCGGGCGAGCGGTTTCACAGCTGCCGCCCTGGTCGATTGCAACATCTACAATCACGCTTCCCTGCTTCATGTTCCTGACTATGTCGCGCGTAATCAGCTTAGGGGTTGCCGCGCCGGCAATCAGTACTGCACCGATCACGAGATCGGCAATACTGCAGTGATGCTCGATCGCTTCTGCCGTCGAATAAACCGTATTCAGGCGATGACCAAACTGCTTATGGAGATTGTGCAGGACATCAATATTGCGGTCCAGAACCGTCACCGCAGCGCCCATGCCAAGGGCAACATCAATCGCATTCATGCCGACTACGCCACCGCCGATTACCGTTACCCTGGCTGGCTCAACCCCGACTACGCCGCCCAGCAATATACCCAGTCCGCCATGTGTTTTTTCAAGAAAATGGGCGCCGGCCTGAACCGCAAGCCGGCCCGCCACCTCTGACATTGGTGCCAGCAAAGGCAGGCTGCCGTTATCGGCAGTGACAGTTTCATAGGCGATGCAGGTTGCGCCGGAATTGACCAGATCATGGGTCTGTTCAGGGTCAGGGGCAAGATGCAGATAGGTAAAAAGAATCTGCCCCGGCTTTAGCCAACTCCGCTCAACCGCCTGCGGCTCTTTTACCTTGACAATCAACTGTGCGCGCTCGAATATTTCCTGTGGAGATTGAACAATGAACGCACCGGCAGCTTCGTACTGCTTGTCTTCCGCGCCGATTCCATCACCCGCACCAGACTCGACAATAACCTTGTGACCGTGCGCCACCAACTCACGCACATTGGCCGGCACCAGTCCAACCCGATATTCGCGTACCTTGATTTCCTTGGGAACACCGACCAGCATTTTCAGCTCCTCACACAATGATTACCGCCATATTAGGAATGCAGCATAACTTTGCGCTACGCTGAATATCATATCAGAGTAAAACCTGCTTACGGCTGCTTTGATATATATAAATTGTGCCGAGAAACTTGCGTGACTTTAATTCTTCCCTATATTTTTACATGTGCTACATTGCTACGGTACATTGGCAATAGTCATCATAATTAGTGTAAATATCATTACCCATATGGGTTGATAATGCCGGGAAAGGAGTGGCATTGCGCTTTATTCAATCTATCGGTCTAATATTCTGTCTGGCTTACCTGCCGCAGGCGCTAGCGGAATCGCCGTCACCTACCGTTACAGGTAGTGTATTTGAATATACGGCTCAACCTGGCGACTACCTGATCAAGATTGGGGCACGTTTTGGCGTGTCAGCAATGGCATTATCACGTGACAATGGCCTGAACTATGATGCCCTGTTGATGCCAGGACAGAGGCTGAAAATAGACAACCGGCATATCGTACCTGAGGCGCAGGCAGAAGGTGTGCTCATTAACCTGCCGCAGCGGATGTTTTATTATTTTCGTGCCGGAGAGCTGGTAGCCGCCTACCCGGTTGGTCTAGGCAGGCCGAGTTGGCCGACGCCGCCGGGCGAGTTCAGCATAATCAACAAAGCAGTCAACAAGGCATGGCTCGTGCCGAAATCCATTCAGGAGGAAATGCAGCGCGAAGCACAAGTGGTGAAGACGGAAGTGCCTCCGGGTCCTGATAACCCTCTCGGCAAATACTGGCTAGGACTCAGCCTTTCGTCAATCGGTATCCACGGCACCATCGCGCCGGCCAGCATTTATCATTTCCAGAGCCATGGCTGTATCCGTTTACACCCCGACGATATTGAATCATTGTTTACACAAATAGAGGTCGGAACGACTGGCCGCATTATCTATACCCCACTGTTGCTGGCAGAATCGGCAGGCCGGATTTTTCTTGAAGTGCATCGCGATATTTATAATCATGGCAATGTTACATTAAATGCGCTTGAATGGCTGGCACACGATATGCGGCTGAGTGACCGCATTGACTGGCCGCGCGCCATAGATGTGCTTGAGCAGCGGGAAGGGGTTGCGCGCGACGTAACGCTTGGCCCCAATATCCTATAAATAAGGGTAAACTACAGCTTGCAAAGTGTGTCATAAGGCTGGTTTTACGTCCCGATTGGTGTTACATCAAGCGCCCTGGCCATCAGCTTTTTTTCGGACCTACATGATCCGGGATCATTACCGCACTCGCTACGGTGGTTGCAACCAGCCATGCTACTGAAAGGAGTATAGGATCATGAACCTGACTTCAAGTGCTTTTTCCCCGTTTACGGATATTCCCAACCAATATACATGTGAGGGAGATGGGCGGTCTCCGCCCCTCGCCTGGTCAGGTGTGCCCGCGGGAGCAAAAAGCCTGGCACTTATCGTTGACGACCCCGATGCCCCAGACCCTGCCGCACCAAAAAGAACTTGGGTTCACTGGGTGCTGTACAATATCACGCCAGATTCTACGGGGCTGGATACAGGAAAATCAGGAGTTCCGGAATTGCCGGCTGGCACGCTCAACGGCCTTAATGACTGGAAGCGAACCGGGTACGGCGGACCATGCCCGCCGATTGGGCGTCACAGATACTTTCACAAGCTCTATGCGCTCGACGTTGTTCTTCCGGTCCTGCAACCAGCGACGAAAGCGACATTGGAAAAATCAATGCAGGGGCACATTCTGGCGCAGTGCGAGCTGGTGGGCTATTACAAAAAGACAACGTGAGTAAAAACCTCAGCCCTCTCGAATCAGGGTTGCACTGGGAGGCTTGGAAAATTCCAAGTATCATACTGTGGCTGTATAAAAAGATTGAAGCGCTATCCTGAATTAGCACGAAAGCTGCTGGAATACCCAATGCACCAAACCGATTTATTCAACCCAATACACAACTTAATTAAAATATTCAAAAAGTAATGTTGAAAAAAGAAATAATTCAGTACTTTTACATGACGCTTTTGTTGGCAGTGGTAACCGCCATCAACAATCAGCTCTTTAGCACATTAGGTACGACCGGTATCACAATGACGTATTTGTTAATTGTGGTTACTGCTGCTTATTTTTCTTCATTTGCCATCGCTTCAAGCACCGCATTTGCGGCTTTTTTTGCTATCAACTATTTTTTTGTTGCTCCACGCTATACATTTCAGGTCGAGCATATTGAATCCTGGGCAAGTTTGATTAGCTTTTTAGTGGTATCACTCGTCATCACCTCATTGGTAAAACGATTGAAATTTCAAACCAGTCAATCCATTATCGCTTCAAAACGCGCCAAATTTGCAAGATCCTTAGCTGAAAACCTGGCATTAGCTAAAGATGTGGACGCATTGCTGCGCGATACTTGTAGCTTGTTAAAAGCCGAGTTCAATAAGCCATTCATGATTGCTGAACTAGACACGAACAATATTTACGCGATCAAACCACCCCTTAACAACATCAAGATGCCCGACCAAAACGCACTGGCATGGGTAGTAAGCAATGGCAAACCAATCGGCCCGCACACTGGCAACTGGCCAGAATCCCCATATTGGCTGATACCGTTTAATCGGCTACCAAGTCAACACCCTATTTTGGTCGTATGTGATATTGATGCAGAGATTAATATCGAAATTTTTACCGCCATCAAATCCTGTGTAGACCAGATATCGATGGCATATCAGCGGCTGATCAACAGTGAAAGAGCCAGGCATGCTGAATTGATGGCAGAAAAAGAAGCCATACAAAGCGCTTTACTGGCTTCCATTGCACACGATATGCGCACACCCCTCACCTCGATCCTAGGTGCCGCAACCACACTGCAGCAAAAAAACATACATTTAGATGCCGATCAGGCCACAAATTTAACGACGCTTATTGCATCGCAAGCACAATACCTGGCTAGCACCACTGAAAATATACTGTCTCTGATGCGCCTGGAATCCAGTGCAGTGAAAGAGATTCCAATGGATTTGCAATCGCCGGAAGAAATCATCGGTATCGTCGCAGCGCTCTATAAAAACCGCGGCGACACCGTTGATTTACTCACGACAATCAGTGAACCGGATTTATTAATTAAAGCCAACGCAAATCTGCTCACACAGGCACTGGTGAACCTGGTTGATAATGCTAAACAAGCCCATCTTGCTTCACCAAATCAACATCAGGAACCAATTCAGATTGATGTCACCAAAACCGGCGACCTGATTAACATTAGTGTTAAAGACCGTGGAAAAGGCTTTAGCGAAAAATTTAATGCCTCACAAATTAAAAAGTTTTCATCAGGTCACGCCAAAGGCTTTGGTTTGGGTTTATCCATTGTGCAAGCGATTGCAAAAGCTCACGATGCAACACTCACGATCAGCAACCGTGATGGCGGTGGGGCTTGCGTCACATTAAGCTTCCATGCGCCTGAAGTAGATACTCGTTATGTCTGAGAATGGACAAATCCTAATCATCGAAGATGACTTGCAGATTAGCCAGTTTCTTCAATCCAGCCTAAAAGCAAACGGTTATCACACGATCTGTGTGCGTACACTTACTGATGGTAAAAGCTTATTTAGTGAGCACAAACCTGCACTGGTCATATTGGATTTGAACTTGCCCGATGGCGATGGCCGCAGTTTTATTGAGCATGTGCGCATCAGCTCCGATCTGCCGATTTTAGTGCTGTCAGCACGTCAGTCCGAGCAAGAAAAAGTAGATTGCTTTACTTTAGGCGCAGACGATTATTTAGCGAAACCTTTCGGCGTAAATGAACTACTCGCACGCATCAAAGTATCACTCAAACGCAGCGCAATGATGTCGTTACGCGATGATGTTTTCAAGCTGGATGATTTAGAAATAGACACAGTCAATTCAAGCGTTTTATTAAATAAACAACAAGTACATCTCACTCCTATCGAGTTTAAGCTTTTGTTTATTCTTGCTAAAAAACCAGGCAAAGTATTCACCCATCGCCAACTGCTGACCGAAGTTTGGGGGCCGGAATATGTAGATGATACCCATTATTTACGCATCCACATGGGCAGGTTACGCGCCCGCCTGGAAAAAAACCCGGCAGCACCGCGTTACATTCTTACCGAAGCAGGCATCGGTTACAGGCTAGCCGCCACTTAAAATAAAAATCAAATGTATCAATGTATGTTTATGCGATTGATACACCCTCCTTGATTTAATGACCTTGTCTTCATTTCTACAAGGTCATTTTTCAAAAAATCATGAATACGAACACACAATCAAAAAGTGTTGCAGCACTCACGCTGGGCGCCATTGGCGTGGTGTATGGCGACATCGGCACCAGCCCGCTTTATACCATTAAAGAAATTTTCAG
>JBAQME010000332.1:0-4082 GCA_049302535.1 Methylotenera sp. | reverse complement strand
CAATATGCCGATGTTCTTCCGGAAGCCATAGCTCGACTTTGCGTATCTGGTCTCCCCCGTCCAGCATTTTCAACGTATCAATATCCAGCACCCAGCGTGACACAAACGCACCACGCCCGGAGTGCCGACGCAATTTACCCATATCGGAAGCCAGTTCATGATTCATAAAAACAGAAAGCGTGCCATCACCGTTATCCAATGCCCCAAGCCCATCAGGAACACCGACCATGCGATAGCCGGTCTTGCCGACATGGTCGCCAACATTCAATAGCGGTTTTACTGCCCAGCCTTCTTTTACAGGCCTAATCCAGGCATCAATAGGCTTTGTTTCATTTGAGGCTACGGGTGTACTAACCCCTAATACAAAAAGGCCAGCCACCATAATTAAGTGAGATATTTTCATAATGCCTTCCTTGACATAAATTACCGATTTACCAGTCCGGTTATACAGTACACACCAAGTTACCAACAAAAAAAAGCCCACTACAAGAGTGGGCTAAAGGGGAGATTGCAAAATAACTTATTACTACTTAAATTAGAACATCCATTGTGCGCGCATGATAAGTGCTTGTTCATCATTCACACGTTTTTGGTTAACGATAACGCCACCTGTTGCGCCACCAATCACGTCTTTAAAGTCTGTATTAACATAATTCAACATCAAGCGTGTATTGGCTGTTGGCAAGAATTTAACACCAAGTGTCCAAGCATCCGCTTTTGCAAAACCGGCAGCTTTAGTCGTGATTTTAGTGTCTGCTGTACCTGTAACACCTTGTCCGATACCAGCTACGTTGTAATCTGAGGCATCAAACTCGCTGTAACGCAAACCGAGTTCCCACAAACCACCTTTGAATGAAGTTGGATCAAAATCATTTTTAGGTTTTAAGCCACTGAATGCACCGCCTTTGTAGGCATCTGCATAGTTCTCACCTGTAATCGTCCACAGTGCTTCTGCATACCAGTTTGTTGTGTCTAAATCATAGTGACGTTTAGCTGAGCCAACTGCAGTTTGTGTTGTGAAGTCGTTGTTCTGTTGCATCCACTCAGACTGAATTTTGAATGGACCGTATGCAACCACACCTTCCAAGCCTAGACGGCTACGATCTATACCACTAAAAGTGCCCCCTGTAGTAGTAGCTGCAGAGTTAGCTAACACAGGAGCTCTGAAGAATGATGCTCCACGTGCTTCTGTACGGCCATTAGTACCTACTGTACCTTCTGGAGTGTCGCCTTGTGAGTATGATAAACCTGCATGTAATACCATGTCTTTGTTGCCCAGGATTTCAGCAAAGTTGGCAGTTACACGTCCGATAACATCTTTACCATCTTCACGAATATCTGTTTCAGCATTTTTCAAGTTACCGTTAGATGCTGCCAAGGCATAGGTCACACCAGTTAAAGGTGAACCATGTACCATCGCACCAATTTCTTTGGTTGGCGCCAATGAGTTAACAAATGAACGCTCCATAAAGTCAATGTTGTTAGAACTTGTGAGTTCTTCCAAATTCATTGGCATTTTAAATTGACCGAAACGGAACTGCACTGGTTTCCACCATGCGATGTTCAAATAACCAACGTCAAGCGTTGTGGTATTGCCAAGGTCAGCCACCACTTCAGCTTCATAATAATCTTTCCAGGCAGCTTTGAAACCTAAACGTGCGCGACGGATATCGAAGGTATCGGCAACACTGGCGTTACCAATTGAATTTGCAACACTGGCAGCAGTAGGTGTCGCATTATTTTTGTTATCGTTATAATCAAAAGTACGATAATCAGCATGTACACGACCATTGAGTTGTGCTTTAAACTTGCCGTCACCGCTTTCAAAGCTTAAACCGTCTTTAAATTTAGCAGAAACTGAACTTGCTTTTTTCTTGTCAGCAGCTTCTTTTTCGCCAGCACGGCCTTTCATTAAAAGCGCGCCTTCTTCTTCTGTTAACACGCCTTTGGCAATCAAGGCGTTCACAATATCATCAGTAGAGTCAGCTAGTGCATTTGCCCCAAAACCCAACATAAATGAGCCAGCTACCGCTGCGGCTACTAAGCTACGTAATTTGTAGTTCATTTAAAATCCCTCTTGTTTAAATAGTGAATTACTGCGTTTTTCAACAGGGGGGATTTTGCGACGCTTCTGTGACAGTTTGATGACAGATAATTATTTGGTTAAAAAAACATCAGTTGTGTTGTATTTTTACAACAACCCATTTAAATGTAATTTAGACCCTAAACACACATATCAAATTTCACTCCAAAAAAACCATTGTAAATTTGTTAATTTTTTTTGATTATGACTATTCATCTTTTTGTCACATTTACTTGTTAGCGTTAATCCTGAAAAAAAGACATGGTTGAAAAATGAATACAAACATCGCAATTTTTAGCAGGGAAAAACCTCAGGAAATTATCACTGATGACATCGCAAGAAAGCTGCGCGACATTATTGATAACAAGCGATTAAGTGCCGTATTTCAACCTATCATCGACATGAAAACTGCTGAGGTCATCGGTCATGAGGGGCTGATTCGCGGCCCGGCTGATAGTCCGCTACATTCACCAATGAAGTTATTTAATACAGCGCGTCATTATGGCATGGTGGCGGAACTGGAATATCTGGCACGTCATGAAGTGCTGCAATCATTCTATAACCTCAACGGTACCGGCAAGGTGTTTCTTAACATCAGTCCGGATGTCTTTATGAGCAAATATTCAAGATGCGGTGAGACACTTAAATATATTGAAGAAATTGGTCTTGTGCCGCAACAAGTAGTCATTGAGCTGACCGAAAATGCGCCTAGCACTGACTACCAGCTACTACGCGAAGCCGCACATTATTACCGGGCAATGGGGTTCGAAATTGCCATTGATGACTTGGGCGAGGGGTTCTCCGGCTTGCGTATGTGGTCGGAGCTGCGCCCTGACTATGTAAAGATTGACCAGCATTTTATTCATGGCATCAATCACGACCCGTTAAAACTTCAATTCGTACGTTCCATTCAGGAAATTGCCAACAAATCAGGTGCACGCATCATTGCTGAAGGCGTAGAAACTGAACAAGAGCTCATTGCGATCCGGGATATAGGGATTGCCCTGGGCCAGGGTTATCACATCACGCGACCACAAGGCCAACCTATGGAGTACATACCAAGTCATATCAAACAAACGTTAGCCACAAGAAGCATCAACAATCAGCATATGCTCAACCAGCGCATCACCGTTGAAAGTTTAATGAAACAGACGCCTTGTATATCTCCAGAATTATCCAATGATGTAGTGCTCCACCAGTTTGAACTATATCCTGAAATCAACTCCATTCCCGTGGTAAAAAATGGATTACCAGTAGGCATCATCAGCCGCCATCACATCACCAGCCAATTCTCCAAGCAATATTATCGCGAGCTATACGGTAAAAGCGCCTGCGAGATGATTATGGACGGCAGGCCGGTGATTGTGGAAAAATCCGCAAGCTTGCATGATTTAAGTGACCTCATGCTGCAGAGTGACCCGCATTACCTTTCCATTGGCTTTATCGTCACGGAAAATGGCGAATATGCCGGCATGGGCAGCGGTCATGATTTACTGCGCCTGTTCACACAAATGCAGATAAGTGCAGCGCGTTACGCGAATCCTTTAACGCTGCTACCGGGCAACGTGCCTATTAATGAACGTATTGACGTACTTTTACAAGAAAAAGTGCCGTTTGTGACCTGCTATTTTGATCTGGATTTCTTTAAACCTTTTAATGATATCCATGGTTACAAAAAAGGGGACGATGTCATTCAGTTATTAGGGACATTACTCAAAGAGCAATGCTCCCAGGAATTCGATTTTATTGGCCATATCGGCGGCGATGATTTTATTGTGTTATTTCAAAGCCAGGATTGGGAGGAAAGATGCAGAACCATTCTTGCGCGTTTTGCAGAAGTTGTAAAATGGTTCTACAGTGAAGAGGAACGCAGCCGAGGCGGCATGGAAGTGGAAGACCGCTTGGGTAACCGTACGTTTCAGCCGCTTATGAGCATCTCAATCGGTGCGGTAATTTCCAGCTCGGAGCATTTTGATTCCCCGCATGATGTTTCAAGCAC
>JBAQME010000331.1:0-2579 GCA_049302535.1 Methylotenera sp. | reverse complement strand
TAACGCCATCGGCCAAAGGTTGCAATAAACCAAAATAACCAACGCGGTTAGGCCCGATGCGCACCTGCATGTAGCCAATCACTTTACGCTCAGCCAAAGTGAGGTAGGCAACGGCACCCAGCAACGGCACGATGATCGCGACGATTTTTATTAAAGTCCAGCCGGTGAGTTCTACACCGGGCCAGTAACTACCAAATAGATTTGCCAACCATTCCATTAGGCACGCTCTTCTGTCATTGTTGTTTTATCCGCTTGTGGCTGTTGTGATGATAGTTTTTCAACCGTAATATCACCCATCAGGTCACCCAAGCCTACCGTATCTTCATGCGCAGCCGCCACACGCACGCAGCCCATTGCCACATGATTATCCAGGCTTGCGGTAAGTACTGCACTACCCTTGTCCTGTTTCACCAACACCTGATCACCGTCAGCCAAGCCTAGCGCTTCTAATTGCTTAGCGCACATTCTCGCCATTGGCTTGATGTTGTACTTGGTTTTTTGCAATGGCGGTGAACGGCGCACAATAGGATCAGATTCGTATTGCGGCACTTCGCCGATACGTTGCAGGCCATCGTGCTTAATATTAACCTGTATTTCAACCAGCTCTTTCAAGTTGTTGTTCAAGCTACGCCATACCACGGCAGAAGGTTTTTCTCCTCCGAAGATCGCATCTTTCACCTGCTCGCTTGATTCAAAATCAAAGCCGTCCAACCCTAAAGTGTTCGCCAATACGCGCAACACTTTCCAGCCTGGGCGGCACTCACCCAGCGGTCTGACTGCGGCAGAAAAGCTTTGCACCCGGCCTTCCATGCTCATGAAAGTACCTGATGTTTCTGTAAACGGCGCGATTGGTAATAACACATCAGCATTTTCTAACGCTTGCGATTTAAACGCAGTCATTGCCACCACACACTCAGCTTTTTCCATTGCAGCTTTTGCTAATGCTGCATGCTGACAATCCAGCTCAGGTTCAATATTTAATAGCAAGTAAGCCTTACGCGGCACTTCCAGCATTGCACGCGCATGCATGCCGACGCTGCCTGGCATCACACCCATCAGCTGCATACCGGTGCTATTAGCCGCTGCCGGCAAAATACCGCCTTTAGCACCACTGATACCGCCAATTGCCTCTATCATGCTGTACATTTCGGTGAAACGCGGGTCACTTAAGCCCATATTGCCAATAAAGACACCGACTTTTGGTGACACCAAATCATAATCTTTACCGTGCCCGGCCAAGCTTTCTGCAATGGCCTGGGTATTGGGGCGCACTTTAATTTCGTCCAGTAACTGGGTCAATGACGGCGGCAGGCAAAGTGATAAACGCTGCAAGCCGGACATCGCCTTCAGAATCTGTCCCAGCACATTAACCATGTCATTCGGACGCACAATCACTTTGTGTGCAATATCCATCAGCGGATTGTTATCCAGCGGGCTCACGATAGACAATTCAGCACCGTTGGCTACGGCTTTGCGGAAACGCTGCGCCAGTAATGGATGCTCATTACGCAAATTGGAGCCAACCACTAAAATACGATCCAGCTCTTCAATTTCGTTGATATTGCATCCCATCCATGGGGCACCTAAACGTTTGCCGTCCAATCTGAAGTCAGTCTGGCGCAAACGATAATCCACGTTGCCGCAACCCAAACCGTTCGCCAGCTTTTTAGCCAGATAGCCCTCTTCCATTGTGCTGTTTGGCGACACCAGAACACCCAATGCTTCACTACCGTGCTCATTGGTGATGTCTTTGATTTGACCTGCAGCAAATTCCAGCGCGGTTTTCCAGTCTGTTTCGACCCATGCACCCCGATGCTTAATCATCGGCACTTTGAGGCGATCCGGGCTATTTAGCCCTTCGTATGAAAAACGATCACGGTCAGACAGCCAGCATTGATTGATGCTTTCTTTTTCACGCGGGACAACACGCATGACTTTGTTATCTTTAACCTGAACTTCAATATGGGAGCCTAAACTATCATGTGGCGCAATGCTTGGACGACGCGTGAGCTCCCAACTGCGGGCTGAGTACCTGAAAGGCTTGCTGGTCAGCGCGCCTACCGGGCATAAATCGATAATGTTGCCAGATAGCTCTGAATTAACACTTTTATCCACATATGCCGTGATTTCCGCATGCTCGCCACGACCAACCAGACCCAGCTCCTGCATGCCGCCTACTTCTTTCAGGAAACGCACACAACGCGTACATTGAATACAGCGCGTCATATCGGTGCTGACTAACGGGCCGATGTTCTTGTTGAACACAACACGCTTTTCTTCGGTATAGCGCGAGCCGCTGGCACCATAAGCCACTGCAATGTCCTGCAGATCACACTCGCCGCCCTGGTCGCAAATCGGGCAATCAAGCGGATGGTTAATCAACAGAAACTCCATCACACTCTGCTGCGCTTCAATAGCAGCCTTAGAGCGCGTAAAGATTTTCATACCATCTGCTACCGGGGTCGCACAGGCAGGTAATGGTTTATTAAATTTCTCCACCTGCACCAGGCACATGCGGCAGTTAGCAGCAACAGACAGTTTCGGGTGGTAGCAAAAACGTGGAATCGCAACACCGATCT
>JBAQME010000330.1:0-8499 GCA_049302535.1 Methylotenera sp. | reverse complement strand
TCGCTAGTCAAAAAATGGAAGAAGGTATGCCTATTTTAGAAGCAGCACTCGAGGCGGCACGTTTACGTTTTAGACCGATTGTCATGACTTCGATGGCATTTGTGCTGGGGATTGTTCCTCTGGCTATCGCATCGGGTGCAGGTGCTGCGGCAAGACGGTCTATGGGTACGGGCGTGCTGGGTGGCATGTTGCTGGCTACTTTTGTTGCAACAATTTTTATTCCTATGTTCTTTACCTGGTTGAGTAATAAGAATGTACATAGGAAGCATCATGAATTACCTGCGGACGATACAGGGTCAGCAGGTGCTTCTACAGAGATAAATGAAAAAGGAACGGTATGATGCAGTATGGAAATTTAAATGTCATCAAACCAGTTTACGTTGTGGTGGCCGCATTATTCCTGACAGGATGTCAGTCAACGTGGATTTGGCCGGATTACTCCCGGCCTAAAGTTGAGGTGCCTGCTCAATACGTTGAAACTGGCCAGCAAAATATTGCAGATAGCCAAATTGCAAATAACTGGTGGACTTTGTACCAGGATGAAGTCTTGAATGATTTAGTAGCCAAGGCGCTGCAAAATAATAAAGACGTCAAGCTGGCAGCTGCACGCATTGAAGAGGCGGATGCGGTATTGCGAGAATCTGGTGCTGCTTTATTCCCGCAAATTGATTTGGACGCCGGGGCCAAACGTTCCCGTATTACTGAGGCAGGCGCTAATACGCCGTTCGGGAACAACCCTCGTGATAATTACAATATCCGGCTTGGAACGGTTTTTGAGTTGGATTTCTGGGGCAAATTCCGCCGGGCAAAAGAATCGGCAAGAGCGCAGGCTTTGTCCAGCCGATATGCGAAAGACACTGTTGCCTTGTCTTTAACCGGTTTGGTGGCGAGCAACTATTTGACATTGCGTAGTCTGGAGTCACAAATTACGATCGCGCAGGATAACTTAAAAAGCCGCGATGCAAGTCTGGCCTTGACCAAGCGTCGATTGGAAGGTGGTGTTGCTTCAGCGCTGGATGTGCATCAAGCTGAAGTTGCAAGTGCAAATCTGAGCGCGCAAATCTCCGATTTAAACCGTTTAAAATCGCTAAGCCTGCATCAGCTGGCTGTATTAACCGGAGATTTGAATTTAGCGGTTACCGGTTTGAAAGCGGCAGCAGCTGATATTAATGCGTTGCCAATCCCGCCAACGCCGCCGGCTGGTTTGCCTTCAAGCTTACTGGAGGCCAGGCCAGACATAAGGCAGGCAGAAGAACTGATGGTGGCTGCGAATGCCAATATTGGCGTGGCTAAGGCAGCCTTGTACCCGACCATATCCCTAACTGCAAATCTTGGCGGTGAGAGCATGGATCTGGGTGACGTATTGAAATCAGCAGCCCGTATCTGGACCGGCGGTGTCAGTTTGAACTTGCCGATTTTTGATGCTGGCAAACTCAATGCGAGAGTGGATCAGGCAAGTGCTAAGCAGAAACAAACGTTAGCCAGTTATGAAGGGGCTATCCAGGGCGCATTCAGGGAAGTGAATGACGCCTTGGTGAACCTGCGGCAATATACAGAGCAGGAAGCCGCATTGTTCAGGAGCCAGGAAGCTGCAAAGAAAGCATTGGAAATTGCTGAAAATCGTTATCAGTCAGGTTATTCATCTTATATCGATGTGCTTGAGGCACAGCGTGCCTATAATGATTCCGGATTGGCTTTTGTACAAAGTCGCCAGGCCAGGCTGATTGCGAGCGTCGATTTATTTAAAGCGCTAGGCGGTGGATGGCAAGCAAGTACCGATCAGCAGGTTGGTATTAACAAATAGTAAAGCCATGCTAATTGCGGTGCGATGATTATTATTTATTGATTTCGGTCGTAAATGTAACACGTACCCAATTTGCATCACTCTCGAAAGATTTTGTAAATCTTATCAACACGTCCTCACCTAGAAGATTGGCTTTAAATATATCGTTTTTATTGTATTGAAGCTTAGGGATGATCAGCGTTTCTTGCGTAGAAAGGGCTTGTTCTTTGGGTAAGTATAAACCGTTGAAATTTTCAGGGTCGTCAAAACCGCTATTTATAAAGTTGCCGGAGTTGTCGAAAGATGTGTTGGCAAAAGAATTGTTATTAGTACTGAACTGGCTATTATTGTTAGCCAATCCTGATGCCAGGCCCGTATTTTCAAGGGTTACGCAAAAGCCGAGATTGCTTAACAATTCAACACCAATGTGTAACTGATTACTGCCAAGTGATCTAACACTGCGAATAAGGCCAAATTTAATACTGTATTTTTGGTCTTTCGTGGAAATGCCGACCATCATGCCCAAGTTCACTTCATGTACTTGCCTGATGACGCGCAGGCCAAGGCTCCTGCTTGATTGATCAATAATTTTAGAGTTGGTTGTGCTTGCGTTCATATAGACGACATTAGGCGTATTTTTGGCTACGCTATGTGCCGCCAGTCGTTCCTCAAAGGGCTTCCCGTCTTGGTTAGTATGTTCACCGCGTCGCGCTTTCATGTTTTCGTGCTGTTTAAATTGGTTACAAATATCTTTAAAGCCGTAAGTTACATTGGCTGAAACCAGATTTTTTGAGCGCTCCTCGAATCTGCGTTGGCGTTTGTAATCAACATGGGACCATTCAGCTTTGAGTACTTCTATAGTTGTTAAAGCAAGTTTATTACTAATAAACTCTTTCATCTGAGGTTGTTTCGGCGAAATACTATATTCAATCAGTGACATGCATAGTTCAATTTTTGAATTTACACTTTCAAACCCCCAGTAGCGATATGAGTCGGCAGGCATGAAGTTTCTAATACGTTTGGCAGGACTATTGCTGGCAGTGTCTACATAAAACAGGTGCTGCTCGGTATCGTAAACTGCATCGATGGTCATTTTTGCCGTCCATGCCAGTAATATTTTGCTGGCGAGTTCGATTTGCTGGCATTTTAAGCTGGTGCTTTCGAGCGTACCCAACATGCAGGCGTGAATGTATGCAGTTGATAATGAGACTGGCTCTTGATCTGAATAAGATTGTATTTTTGCGTTTAGCAGGGATTGTTGTTCTGCAATTTTGTAAAGTTGGGATATTTGCAGCCATACGTTAGCCGGTGCACTCTGATAGTTGTAGTAACGCCATTTAATCATTTGTGTGGCGTTTCTGATGGCGCGTGCCAGGAAAATATGCAGTGATTGTTTATGTATTTGCGCAAAATTTTCCATTAACGCAAAGTAGATTAAAAACAATTGTCGATGATATAAAAACACTATATTAGAAATACGTACTTCAAGCTCTACGCTCATATTTTCAATGTTGATGAAATGCGCTGTGATTCTTTCGACAATGCTGTGTGTTTTTTCGTCGATACAAAACAATGCTTCAAAATTAGATTCATCCTGGAAAACATTTTTTTTAAAATCATTATTTATTTTTTGCGTAGAAAACTCAATAGCTGAGATGTCATCCATCCCATCTAAATCACTAATCCAAGCCAAAGATACTTTATCTTTTGCTGTTAAAGCGTGATTAAATAATTTGTACAAAAATTTCATTAATTGCTTAACTTAATTTGTTTATGCTATCTACATCAGGCAATTAGCATGCCAAGTGTTGATTTGAATTTTTTGTAAAAAAATTTAAGTGTGTTAAAACTGCTTTATTTTTATGTGGGATACCGCGCCATGATAAAATACGCGTTGTTAATATTATGGTTAAGTTTTGTTGAATATGATTGTTCGTACACGTTTTGCACCTAGTCCTACTGGATTTCTTCACATTGGCGGTGCGCGTACCGCATTGTTTTCATGGGCCTTTGCTAAAAAGCATGGCGGTAAATTTATTTTACGCATTGAAGATACCGATGTTGCGCGCAGTACGCCAGAGGCGGTGCAAGCAATATTGGACGGTATGGAATGGTTGGGGCTGCATCATGACGAAGGTCCTTTCTACCAGATGCAGCGCATGGATCGCTATAAAGAAGTGATTCAAAAGATGTTGGAAGACGGCACGGCTTATTATTGCTATTGCACAAAAGAAGAGTTGGATGCCTTGCGTGAAAGCCAGATGCAGCAAGGCTTGAAGCCGCGTTATGATGGGCGCTGGCGCCCTGAAGAAGGTAAGGTTCTGCCTGTGCCGCCAAAGGAGGTTCCTCCGGTAATCCGCTTTAAAAATCCTAAAGACGGTCATGTTGTTTGGAACGATCTGGTTAAAGGCGAAATCAGTATTGCCAATCAAGAGTTGGATGATTTGATTATTGCCCGCGCGGATGGCACGCCAACCTATAATTTCTGTGTGGTGGTAGATGATTGGGAGATGGGTATTACGCAAGTGATTCGCGGAGACGACCATGTGAACAACACCCCGCGTCAAATCAATATGCTAAAAGCACTGGGCGCAACTATTCCGCAGTATGCCCATTTATCCATGATCTTGGGTGATGATGGGCAGAAATTGTCTAAACGTCACGGTGCGGTGAGCGTGATGCAGTACCATGAAGATGGTTATCTGCCAGAAGCGGTGCTGAACTATCTGGCACGGCTTGGCTGGAGCCATGGTGACGATGAGATATTCAGTATGCAGCAATTCTGCGAATGGTTTGACCTAGACCACATCACGCCTTCAGCCGCACAATTCAATACTGAAAAACTTAAATGGCTGAATGCGCATTATATAAAACTGGCTGGCAATGATTATCTCGTGAAAGATATTACTGAGCGTCTGGCTAAGCTGAATGTGGCGGTTAGTGCGCAGCCAAGTTTGTCAGCGGTGATCGATTTGTACAAAGAGCGTGTAAATACGCTCAATGAACTTGCTGCCGGCATTGCCTATTTTTATCAAAAGCCGGTAATAGACCAGGCGGCAGCTGAAAAACATCTCACAGCCGATATTAAACCTGCGATGACCAAGCTTACTGAACTTTTGAGTGCGGTTGATTGGCAAGCGGAAGCGATTCATCATGCCATTAACGAGGTTGTCACTCAGTACCAGTTGAAATTTCCCAAGGTGGCAATGCCGTTGCGTGTGCTGTTAACAGGTATCGCACAATCGCCTAGTATTGATCAGGTAATGGCTTTGTTAGGTAAGGATGAGACCTTGGCAAGAATTAATGAGGCTAAATATTAATTTAAGTAAAAATAGAACGAATTACGTTGTTCTTAATCTCAACGAGAGTAGTATTGCCATGTTGGCTGCAGTAAATTTTATTTAACTCCAAACAATAGGAGACATCATGAATCAAAAAGGGCAAATGTTACAAGACCCATTTCTTAATGCATTACGCAAAGAACACGTCGCAGTTTCCATCTATCTCGTTAATGGCATCAAACTACAAGGCCAGGTTGATTCATTTGATCAGTACGTCATTCTGCTCAAGAATACCGTGACTCAAATGGTTTATAAGCATGCTATTTCTACGATCGTACCGGCACGTGCGGTAAGCATCGGTTTGCCGGAAGGTGATGATTAAGCATTGAAAGATTTGTTTGAAAGACCAAGTGGCGGTGAAGCTGCCATTCTGGTAAGTGTGGATTTTGGTGAAAGTGATTATCAGGAGAGTCTGGACGAACTTCGACAGCTTAGCTTGAGCGCCGGTTTAGCTGTATTTGGCACAGTCGAGGGGAAGCGCTCAGCTCCTGATGCCAAACTTTTTATTGGCAGCGGTAAGGCTGATGAACTGTTGCAGATGATGCAGGCAAGTGAGTCCAACATCGCCGTATTCAATCATGATCTTACACCTTCGCAGCAGCGCAATTTAGAGCGGCTGCTGCAAGCGCGTGTTGTGGATAGAACCGGCCTGATTCTTGATATATTCAGCCAGCGCGCACAGAGCCATGAAGGTAAATTGCAGGTCGAGCTGGCGCAGTTGGAGCATCTCTCTACGAGGCTGGTCAGAGGCTGGACCCATCTGGAACGTCAAAAAGGCGGTATCGGCGTACGTGGAGGGCCGGGTGAGACACAGCTGGAGCTTGACCGCCGTATGCTACGCGTGCGTGTTAAGCAACTGCGGGAAAAACTTCAAAAGCTAAAGGCTCAGCGCGGCATGCAGCGCCGTGCACGTAAACGTTCAAACGTAATGACAGTGTCCTTGGTCGGATATACCAACGCAGGTAAATCAACGGTTTTTAACCGACTCACCAAAGCCAACATTTACGCGGCGGATCAGCTATTTGCAACTTTGGATACGACTACACACAAGATTTACATTCCAGATTGCGGTGCGGTGGTGCTTTCTGACACGGTTGGTTTTATTAAACATTTACCGCATGCATTGGTAGAGGCATTTGGTGCAACGCTGGAAGAAGCTGCCCAGGCAGATTTGCTATTGCATATTGTTGATACTGCGAGCAGTAATCGTGATGAGCAGATTGCGCAGGTAAACAAGGTGCTGCTGGAAATTGGCGCTGCCAAAGTGCCTCAGATTCTGGTGCATAATCAGATCGACCGAGTGGGTTTGGAGCCTGCTGTTGCGCGTGACGAATATGGTAGAATTACGACTTTGCATGTGTCCGCCAAAACTGGAGAGGGCATGGATTTGCTAAGATTAGCCATGGCAGAACATTACCAGTATTTACAAAAGCAAAGTACAGAAGAAAGTGCTTACTCCTGATACAGGTTGGTTGAGCTTATGTTGAATTTTTAAGCCGTCAGTTTGATAGTACTTAACTGTTTGATGATATTTAACAAATGTTTTTTGGAGTGACGAATGATTAAATTTCCTGGTTGGAGAGCACAGAATAATGAAGGTCCGCCAGATCTGGATGAGGTTATGCGCGATTTGAGCCGTAAAATCAACACCCTGTTTGGCAAGAGCGGTGGCAATCAATCTAACCCTCAATCCAGTCGTCCGCAGGCTAGCAATGTTAACTTTCCTATATTCCCGATCGTTGCACTTGTTGGGCTTATATGGCTCGGCACAGGTTTTTATATCGTGGATCAAGGTTCGCTCGGCGTAGTGCAGCGTTTTGGCAAGGTGGCTGATGAAACGACGGAGCCAGGCCCGCGTTGGCATTTACCTTATCCGATTGAATCAGTGCAAGTAGTCAATATGGAACAAGTACGCAGGCTCGAAGTGGGTTATAGAAGCAGCGCAGAAGGTAGCGGCGGTAAAACCAGGCTGCCTAAAGAAGCGCTAATGCTGACTGAAGATGAAAACATCATTGATCTGCAGTTTGCCGTGCAATACAACCTTAAGAATGCCAAAGATTATTTGTTCAATAATCGTTCAACCGATGAAGCAGTAATGTCCGCCGCTGAAACCGCGATTCGCGAAGTTGTGGGTAAAAATAAACTGGATGATCTGCTGCAGAAAGGCTTGGCTGATACTTCCGAGCGTATGCAAGCCATTCTGGATAGCTATAAAACCGGTGTGAAAATTATCAGTGTGTCACTGCAAAGTGCGCAGCCGCCTGAGCAGGTGCAGGAAGCATTTGAGGATGTAAACCGCGCGAATCAGGATAACCAGCGCCAAATTAACGAAGGCCAGGCTTATGCCAATGATGTGATTCCAAAAGCACGTGGTACGGCTTCGCGTTTGTTGGCAGAGGCAGCAGGTTACAAGCTGAAAGTCGAGAGCGAGGCAAGGGGTAATTCCAGCCGTTTCGATCAAATTTTGGCGCAGTATAACAAAGCACCTGAAGTCACGCGCCAACGTTTGTATCTGGATGCGCAAGAGCAAATCATGTCCAGTGTGAGCAAAGTGATTGTGGACCAAAAATCAGGTAGCAGTTTGCTTTACCTGCCTTTGGATAAGCTCATTAACGCGACTGGTAGCGCTACTGTGCAGCAGTCTCAGTCAATGCAGTCACTCAATCCGCAACCCGATTCAGTTGCGGCGACTACGGCAAATCAACCGACAGCCACTGATCGTACGCGTGATGCTTTCCGTAGCCGTGACAGGGAAAGCAGATAAGGAATCATAATGAAAAATGTAAAAAATCTTCTTATTGTTGCTTTTGTTGTACTGGGATTATTATCAGTTTCAGCATTTACCGTGAATCAAACGCAATATGTATTAGTACAGCGCCTAGGCGAAATTGTTGCGGTTAAAAAAGCACCTGGACTTTATTTTAAAGTACCGTTTGTAGATAACCTGAAGTATTTTGATAATCGCATCCTGACGCTTGATTGGGAGCAACCTGCCAAATTTATCACCAGTGAAAACAAATACATGATGGTGGATTCATTTGTGAAATGGCGTATTGTTGATCCACAGAAGTACTATGTTTCTATCAAAGAGGGTGGTGAGGCTGCTGCGGAAGATCGATTGTCAAAAGTCGTTAATGCGGGTTTGCGCGCGGAATTCGGTAAACGTACTGTACACGATGTGATTGCAGGCGAGCGTGGCGCTGTTATGGATAGCCTACGTAAAAAAGCCGATCTGGAAGCTCGTCAAATGGGTATTGAAGTAGTTGATGTGCGTTTGAAACGTGTAGATTATTCAGAAGATATTAGCAAGTCCGTGTTTGACCGCATGATTGCTGAACGTAAGCGTCTGGCTAATCAACTTCGGTCAGAGGGTTC
>JBAQME010000329.1:0-13520 GCA_049302535.1 Methylotenera sp. | reverse complement strand
GTCGCGGTTTTGATTCAAAAGTTTCTGCCGGCAACAAGGACTTTATGGATTCTGAGTGTGTATCCTGCGGAGCCTGTGTGCAGGCTTGTCCTACCGCTACTTTGATGGAAAAGTCAGTGATCCAGGCTGGTACGCCCGAGCATAGCGTCACTACGACTTGTGCATATTGCGGGGTAGGCTGCAGCTTTGATGCTGAAATGAAAGGCGAGGAAGTCGTGCGCATGACGCCAAGCAAGCATGGTGGCGCCAACCACGGCCATTCTTGTGTGAAAGGGCGCTTTGCCTGGGGCTATGCAACCCATAAAGACCGCATCACAACACCGATGATACGTAAAAGCATCAACGATCCATGGCAGCAAGTGGGTTGGGATGAGGCTATCAGCTATGCTGCAAGCGAACTCAGCCGCATTCAAAAGCAATATGGCAACGATGCCATTGGCGGTATTACATCATCACGCTGTACCAATGAAGAAGTTTACGTCACGCAGAAACTTATCCGCGCAGTATTCGGTGTTAATAATGTGGATACCTGCGCGCGCGTTTGCCATAGCCCAACCGGGTATGGTTTGAAACAAACCTTGGGCGAGTCAGCCGGCACACAAACATTTGATTCTGTAATGCAATCAGACGTGATTCTTATTATCGGTGCCAATCCAACGGATGGGCACCCGGTATTTGCTTCACAAATGAAGCGTCGCCTGCGTGCAGGTGCCAAATTAATTATCGCTGATCCACGTGAAATTGATCTGGTGGCAAACTCACCGCACATCCGCGCTGATTATCACTTGAAATTGCGTCCCGGTACCAATGTGGCTTTGATTACGGCTTTGGCGCACGTAATTGTGACTGAAGGGCTGGTGCAGGAAGCTTTCGTTAAAGAGCGCTGCGAGTGGGATTCATTTGTTGCATGGCGGGATTTTGTGGCAAAACCAGAAAACTCACCTGAAACATTGGCTAGTGAAATCGGCGTTAAAGCAGCAGATATTCGTGCTGCGGCAAGGCTGTATGCCACAGGCGGCAATGCAGCGATTTATTATGGTTTAGGTGTGACCGAGCATAGCCAAGGTTCTACCACAGTGATGGGTATCGCCAACCTGGCAATGGCAACGGCAAATATTGGCCGTGAAGGCGTGGGCGTTAATCCATTGCGCGGACAAAATAACGTACAGGGTTCATGTGATATGGGCTCCATGCCGCATGAATTCCCCGGCTATCGCCATGTATCGGACGATGCGACGCGTGAGTTGTTTGAATCTGCTTGGGGCAAGCCATTAAGCAATGAACCCGGCTTACGTATTCCCAATATGCTGGATCAAGCAGCTGAGGGTAGTTTCAAGGGCTTGTACTGTGTGGGTGAGGATATTGTGCAATCAGATCCTGACACCCAGCATGTTACGCACGCGCTTAAAAACATGGAGTGTGTGATCGTGCAAGACCTGTTCTTGAATGAAACCGCGATGTATGCACACGTGTTCTTTCCAGGGGCCTCATTCCTGGAGAAAAATGGTACGTTTACCAATGCCGAGCGCCGTATTTCACCGGTGCGTCGCGTGATGCACCCCAAGAATGGTTTTGAGGACTGGGAGGTGACTGCTAAGTTGTCAGGGGCTTTAGGTTACCCGATGAATTACAAGCATGCCTCTGAAATCATGGATGAAATTGCAAGATTAACCCCTACTTTCCATGGCGTAAGTTTCAAAAAACTGGATGAGATGGGCAGCATTCAATGGCCATGCAATGACGAGCATCCGGATGGCACGCCGATTATGCATATTGGTGAGTTCGTGCGTGGCAAAGGCAAGTTCTTTATTACGCAATACGTGCCGACTACCGAGAAAGTGAATACGAAGTTCCCGTTGATACTGACTACAGGGCGCATCCTGTCGCAATATAATGTGGGTGCACAAACACGCAGAACACAAAATACGGCTTGGCATCCCGAGGATATACTGGAAATTCATCCGCACGATGCTGAAGATCGCGGTATTAAAGAGGGGGATTGGGTAGGCATTGCCAGCCGTGCGGGTGAAACCGTGTTGCGCGCTAAAATTACTGAGCGCGTGCAGGTAGGTGTGGTTTATACGACTTTTCATCATCCGGAATCCGGCGCCAATGTGATTACCACTGATAACTCGGATTGGGCTACGAACTGCCCGGAATACAAAGTGACTGCAGTACAAGTGTCACGCGTGAACCAGTTGTCAGATTGGCAAAAGCATTACAAAACCTTTAGTGAAGCACAGATTGCTTTTGCCGGCAGAAAAGCAGAAGCCGCTAAAGTTGGTTAAAAATCCGGCGTCACCTTTTATATTAGACGTGCCCTTGAGTACCTTTGAAGTAACTCAATGGCGAGATGGTGAGCCGTTGCAAACGCAGGATTGTCTGGCAGAGGAGACGCCGGTCGCACTGATTTACAACGGTGTCTCACATGCGGTGATGCTGGCTACCGCACAGGATCTGGAAGATTTTGCGTTGGGATTTTCGCTGTCTGAAGGAATTGTGCAAAGCGCCAGCGAGCTTTACAGCATTGAAGTTCAGGTGCAGGCAAATGGTATAGAGTTGCATTGCGAAATTGCCAGTGAGCGTTTTGTGCAGTTGAAAGAGCGTCGCCGCACTTTGGCAGGCAAAACCGGCTGCGGTTTATGTGGTGCCGAGAGTCTGGACCAGGCCGTGCGTTATCCAAAGCCACTACTGTCCGACGCCGTGTTTGCAGCGAAGAGTATTGAACGTGGCTTGCGGGCGATACAGTCGCAGCAGATGATGCAGCAAAAGACTGGTGCCACGCATGCCAGTGCCTATGTGTTGGCAGATGGCACCGTGAGTGTGGTGCGTGAAGATGTTGGCAGGCATAACGCCCTGGATAAGCTCATTGGCGCACTGGAAAGAATGCGGACGAAGCAGGGGCAGCTAGCGACAGGTTTTGTTATTACCACCAGCCGTGCAAGTTTCGAGATGGTGCAGAAGACAGCCAGTGCCGGCATCTGTATGTTAGTGGCAGTTTCTGCGCCTACGGGCTTGGCAGTACGTATAGCAGAGCAATGTGGCTTGGCTCTGGTTGGTTTTGCCAGGGAGAATCGGTACGTGGTGTATTGCCACAATGAAAGAATTTTGAATCAGTAAGTAGTAAAAAACTATTAAATAGAAAAGCTGGAAAAATGGATATTCAACGCTTAATTTCAATGGCTAACCAGATTGGTGATTTTTACGAATCATACCCTGACCAAAGTCATGCCCAGCAAGATATAGCCGGGCATCTGAATAAATTTTGGGCATTGCCTATGCGTAAGCAAATTGCACAGTATGTGAATGAGCAGGGTGGTAAAGGTTTGCATCAGCAAGTGCAGACTGCGATTAAAGCATACTTGCAAGTGTAGCTCCCCGCCAGATTGCGTAGCTTTGCTTTGGTTTGAAAAATAAGGTTTTGAGAATATACGCTTTTTAAAACGACTGGCGCTGGAATAGCCTGAATTTTTCTTTTCTGTCGGCCACGCGTTTCCCGCTCCAAATCAGCTTCCATTCATCGCCAGGTTGCATTCTGGCTGTACCGCGCTCATCCTGAATCAGGTAAAAATTGCAGTCGAGTATTTGCGTGGTTTCAAAAGGCCGCAAGTTAATGTCGGTGTAATAGTACAATAACATGCGCTGCGATTGCCCGACATTCAAACTATTGATGCAACTGGTATTGGCAGGCAACGCTCTGTACATACCTGTGAACACTGGCTGATAACTTTTAGCTGCATCAATCCATGGCAGCCACAGCGTCATTAACAAACCCCAGCCAAATGTCATGCCTACAGCCCAGTTGGTCACGGTAGACCGATTGCTTTGCCTGGCGCGTACGCAAGTGAATAACCAGATTGCAGTAATTAAAATTGCGAGTAGCAGCATTACCCAGTGAAAATCTGTTGCATTGGTCCCGGATAAGAACTGCATGCGTTCTTTGATTTTAGCTGGATGGCCAGTCATCATTGCTATCCAGCCTAGCCAGATTAGAAAACCAATTAAGCCAAACAGCGTGATACCAAACCAATTTAAAGCTGAAGCTGCCCCACGTTTTAAATGCTCCACACTGCCGGCGCCAAGTGCAACTAACGGCAATAACAATGGCATAGCGTTGATGTCTCTAGTCGGTGCGCCACAGCCTAAAAAGAATAGAGTAGTGGCAAAGAAGATAATAATCAGCTGGAATTTAGGTTTTGAAAGGAGTTGGTGCCTATGACGCCAGAGCCCCCATATGGCTAGCGGTGATGCGGGCCATGTGTACCAAATCAGGATGCGAATGAAATAGAGATGGTTTTGTTGGTTAAATCCATTAAGGCTGGATTGCAGCCATTGGCTAAAAAATATTGGTTTTTGCAGGTAGAGTAACAGCAGCCAGGCTGCCATCAGTGGGGTAGCAATGGCAAGTGCCGTGGCTAGTACTTTGGCAAAGCTTATTGTGCGCCAAGATTTAAAAAATAATGGCAGTAATAGCGCCGTAGTGATTAAAGTAAGCGGCACTATTAAACCATCAGATAAAAAGCCGACGCCAAGTGCAAAGCCCAGTAGCCCACTGGCTCGCCAGGGGCGTCGTTTGGAAAGTGCCAGTGCGTAGAACCCGGTCGCCGCGCTGGCTAAACCGGCAATTTCGGCATTTAGGCTATGCGCATTGATGACCAGGCCGATCGTGCCTATCATAATGAACGTTGCGTAGCGGCCAACCCCTCGCGCCCATAGTTCGCGGCTTGTCATGCCGACCATCAGCAAAACAATCGCCATCCAGATTGCATTGATTGATCTTGCTCCGTCATGCAAGCTGAGTAACGGACTCAGTAATTTTGCGCTAACAGCCGCCGTTAAGTAATAGAGTGGGGGTGATTCTAATTTGGATTCTCCGGCAGCTAACGGTGCTATTAAACTTCCACCTTGAATAATGCCTTTGACGATAGTAATGCTGGTAGCTTCAAGTGGTTTCCATGGCGCATGACCAGTCAAGCCCAGTAATACCCATATTGCACATAGCACCAGGAGTAATTGAGTTTTGGCATTTTCACCGATGCGCGCGCGCGGTGTGGCCATGTTGCCTTGCCAGTCATGATCAAGTTGAAAGCGCATAGTGGGTAGTGAGCTTGTTCTTTATAGAGTGTTTATTTCATACCAGCCTGTAACAGGCTAATATAACATCAAAACAAAAAGGCAGCCTAAGCTGCCTTTTGATAAACGATTATTTGCAAGAAACCTCGCAAGCAATCATTACATGCCGTATTTCTTGCGGAATTTATCAACGCGACCGGCAGTGTCTAAAATCATTTGCTTGCCAGTGTAGAAAGGGTGTGATTTTGATGACACCTCAATTTTAACCAGCGGATACTCTTTACCATCAGTCCATTTGATAGTGTCTCTAGCTTTAATGGTAGAGCGAGTTAAAAAACTAAAGTCCGCGCCGATGTCTTGAAACACGACTTCGCGGTATTCTGGATGAATTCCATCTTTCATAATAATAGCCTCAGTATTGATTGCCGAATGATACGGCAAAATTATATTGCGCATTTTTGCGGTAACTCAGCATTATATTTACATTAGCCGAGCTATGCAAGGTAAATTGTTAATAGCGCGCAGTATTAACCCCTACGCATGCTGTCGAAAAAGTCTGCATTGTTTTTTGTAGGCTTGATTTTGTCCAACAAGAACTCAATTGCTGAGAGGTAATCATGGTGACGCGGTACGGGAACCATGATAAACCTCGAAGTTAAATTTGCTTGGCTTAGCCTCTGCGCATGCTGTCAAAGAAGTCTGCGTTATTCTTGGTAGACTTGATTTTATCCAGCAAAAACTCCATCGCTTCGAGGTCGTCCATTGGATAGAGTAGTTTGCGCAATACCCAGATTTTTTGCAGGACGTCTTTTTCGATCAATAACTCTTCACGACGCGTGCCGGACTTATTGACGTTAATCGCCGGATACAGACGTTTCTCGGCCATGCGACGGTCTAGATGGATTTCCATATTGCCGGTACCTTTGAACTCTTCATAGATGACATCATCCATGCGTGAGCCGGTGTCAACGAGCGCTGTGGCAATAATTGTCAGTGAACCGCCTTCTTCAATGTTACGCGCCGCACCAAAAAAGCGTTTTGGGCGTTGTAATGCGTTAGCATCAACACCGCCGGTCAGCACCTTGCCTGATGAAGGGATTACGGTATTGTAAGCACGTGCCAGACGTGTGATTGAGTCAAGCAGGATCACTACATCTTTTTTATGTTCAACCAGGCGTTTTGCCTTTTCAAGCACCATTTCCGCGACCTGTACGTGGCGAGTGGCTGGCTCGTCAAACGTTGAAGCAACAACTTCACCCTTAACCGAACGCGTCATTTCCGTCACTTCTTCCGGACGTTCGTCAATTAACAGTACGATCAGGATGACGTCAGGATGATTGGCGGTAATGGCGTGCGCAATATTCTGCATCATTACCGTTTTGCCGCTTTTGGGACTGGCTACGAGCAATCCGCGCTGACCTCTGCCAATTGGGGCAATCATGTCAATGACGCGGCTGGTGATGTTTTCGGCACCTTTAATGTCACGCTCTAACTTAAGCGGTATCGTAGGAAATAGCGGTGTTAAGTTTTCAAATAAAATTTTATGTTTTGTGTTTTCTGGCGCCTCGCCATTCACCTGATCAACTTTGACTAGTGCAAAATAACGCTCACCGTCTTTCGGAATGCGAATTTCACCCTGAATGCTGTCACCCGTATGCAGGTTAAAGCGTCGGATCTGCGAGGGGGATACATATATGTCGTCAGGACCTGCCAGGTAGGATGTGTCTGGTGAACGTAGAAATCCGAACCCGTCCTGTAAAACTTCTAGCGTGCCATCGCCAAAGATACTGTCACCTTTTTTTGCCTTATTCTTAAGAATGGCAAAAATCAAATCTTGTTTGCGCATGCGGCTGGCATTGTCGATTTCATTGGCGATTGCCATTTCAACTAACTCGGTTACGGGTAGATGCTTGAGGTCTGATAGGTGCATGAGGTCTCGCTAAAACAAGATTATGTGAGGAAGTGATTAAAACTATTGATTTAAATACTAGGGACTTAAATTTAGTGACTGATGGAGAAAATGCTTGGTTTCAACAGATATTATTTTAGAAAAACCAAGCATTTGAACTTAATGCTAAGCGTAATGTGTTTAGATGTTGCTGTCAATAAAAGCTGTTAGTTGTGATTTTGATAATGCACCGACTTTAGTAGCTTCAACATTGCCGTTTTTAAAAAGCATTAATGTAGGGATGCCACGAATTCCATATTTAGGTGGAGTTTGTTGGTTATCATCAATGTTCAGTTTTGCTACTTTGAGACGGCCGGCATATTCTTTTGAAATTTCATCTAAGATTGGGGCAATCATTTTGCATGGACCACACCATTCTGCCCAGTAATCAACCAGGACTGGAAGTTGCGATTGTAAGACATCTTGCTCAAAACTTGCATCGCTAAGGTGTGTGATGTGTTCGCTCATGGTAAACCTCTAATTGAATAATACTTTGTAATAAACGTATATCGTAACGAAAAAAAATGGTTTAGTGAAGTGTCTAATGTGACTTGTGGGTTTTTAAATTAATATGCTGGATATTTAGTCGGTTTAAATTATCTGCAGAAGCCGGATGTAATTCAAGAGCTGCATCAGCTGATAACGCTGTACTGCATACGTTCAATGTAATGAGTACGTTCCACAAGTTTAGTGAGTATGACTTGTTTTGTTTTATTGTTGTAAGTAATTGCCAGTTGGCGTGCCGGGTTGTATGTGCCTCTAGGTGCCACGATTGTAGCAGCTTGTTTGACCGCACTGATTTCCGGCAATAGTAAAATCAACTCGTCATTGTTATGGTGTTGTATGCGCGCTATTGCACCATGTGCTTGCGGTGCTATCAGTTGCACCCCAATATCCACCCTGTCTCTTGTTCCACAATTTGCCCAGCGCACAAATCCAACTGACCAGTGCGGTTCATTTTTAGCTTTTATACCGATCAAGGCGCCAACCCTGATGTTTTTTTCAGCGGTATGATGGCGGCGAATAGAAAAGCCGGAGGCGCTGATGTTGAGGATTTTCCAGCGGGAGGGCGTTGTTTGGGTGATATTTAGGGCATTTAATTCTGTGATGCGCTGTTTGTTTGTGGTGTCGGCAGTAGGCCAAATTGTGTTGGAAACACGGTGAATTGCCACGATGCCAGTCACTAATTCAATATCACCATCTTTAGGTGAGCGATTAAAAATGCGTTTGGGGCTTACCCCCCAGTTTTTAATGAGATGGGTCAGTAATTCAATATAGTCATTGTGGTTTGCGTTAGCGGGAATGCTGCCATTTTTAGGCAATCGGTGATTCTGTAATTCTCTCAAATCCTGGTGGATCAAGAATATCAGATCAATGGTTTGCAGTAAAATATCAGAGGTGGGATCCGGCGCTTTTTTTTGTTTGCTGTAAGGTACCGGTGGGTTGTCTGAATCAAGGCTGATAATGAATGCGCCAGATGTATTTTCCAGTGGTAAAACGGCGCTGATGAGTGCATGTTTGATGTGATGCGTTAAATATTCAGAAATCAATTTGATTTCTTGCTGCGCGAGCTGCTGTGGTTCGGCAAGCGACATCAACAAGGCATGTTTATATGTATCTTCTATTGTAGTAAGCACAGAAGCAGGAGTTTGCGCTTCAGTTTTTTCTGCTGTTATTTCAATATTCTGAATGCCGAGTTGTACGGCACAGAAATATAGTTGATGTATATCACCCCAAATATAATTGGGCAGAGTAACGTAAGTCTGGTAATGCACGATTGCATGTTCGGAAATTGCATGCATTGCGCGGTGTATCGCGTGTGCTGAGCTTTTATCTGTACCCAGTTTGATGAGTTGATTTTGTAAATCAATCAATGCAAGTTTGTAGCCGTATCCGAGCTCCAGCCACAAAGATTCGGCAGCAGCTGCGGCAGCTTTGGTTTTATCCTGCAAAGGTAGTGTTGAGTTGATGTAATCTTCAGCGAGCGCTTGAACGGTCTTTATTAGAAAAGGTCGATAACTATCCAGAGCCTGCAACCTAAGGCCGGGAGAAATTTTTTGACGATTCAAGGTTTCCAGCTCAGCATGAATATGTAAAGCGAGATCTACCGGATTTTCAGCCTTTAAATCTACTAAGGATTGCTGAATTTTTTGCGGGCGCGTTTCCGCAATAAAAACAGAGTTGTCTTGTAAAACTGGTATGTTGAGATTTAATGCCATTTTAATTTTTAGTTACATCAATCAAATCAGTCGGACGATTGTATGATATTGCTATCGGTAACATTAGCACAAATACAGCCATTTATCTCATATATGGACGATTTGCGCTAATTTAATTTACTATTATTAGATATTTTGTATTAGATATTTTGAAAAAATATATGAAAAAACTTGTAGTTGGCCTGCTAATTTTGATGTTAAGCCAGTTTTCGTTTGCTGAAACTAATGTTAAAACTAATTTCCAGTTAAAAGATATGGCGGGTATTAAGCATCAATTATCAAACTATAAAGGCAAATGGGTGCTTGTGAATTATTGGGCCACCTGGTGTCCGCCGTGTCTGGAAGAAGTCCCTGATTTAGTCAATTTATATGATCAGCATAAACAAAAGGACCTGATGGTGCTGGGGGTCGTGTTCGATTATAAAGATGTGAAAGAAGTTACCGGGTATGTGGATGACATGCTGATGTCTTACCCGATAGTGCTGGGCGATGATAGCGTTACCGCGCAAATAGGACCCGCAGAAGTATTACCTACTACTTTCATTTATAACCCGCAGGGCGTGCTTGTTAAAATTAAGCGTGGCCTGATTACCAGGGAATTTATTGAAAAAATGATGGCAGTGGGCAAAAAATAAGCTGCAATGATGACATTGCAGCTCGATGCATTGGTGTAGCAATTTAATGCCTGGCAACCTAGGTTAAACTAACGTTCCTGATTTAAAAGTGTGTTGCCAGAATAAATGGCAGGTTCTAGTTATTGAGGTACTGGAATGCTGTTGCCGGCACTATCCAGCACGTTTAGCTGGTTTTCTTCGGCAAAATGCATCAATTGTGCGAAGCCTTCAGGATTTACAACTTTCAATTTTAAATCCACAGCCAAACAACGCACTCCGTTAACTACCCTAGGTTTAAGGTAGGGGGAGTATTTCAGTTTGCGATCATCACCAAAGGTAGCATAAGTGCTGCACATACGGTCAACCCAGTCGCTAGGGCGGAAAGGTTTGCCTGCGCGGGTGTTGCCTTCGATGATGATTTCGTTATTTGTTTGTTCGGAACTCATTTATATATTTACCATTAATATTACTGCAAGCAGCCTGAAATTTTGTGCATTATAACATCGCCGACTCATATGCTTGAATTCCAACTCAACTTTTAATTTCAGTCATTAAGCTGCTCGCCAGATGAAGTTATGGTATGTATTCAAAGACTTTTACTACCTTGTTTACGCCACTGGTGTTGCGGGCAATTTCAACTGCAGCATCGGCTTCTTGTTGCGTTACGTATCCCATCAGGTAGACAACGCTATTTTCAGTTATCACTTTTACATAATTAGCCTGAAAACGATTTTCCGAAACAAATTGCGCTTTTACTTTTGAAGTTAAATAGGCATCGTTAGTGCGTGAGCCAATTGAAGTTTTGGGGCCAATGCTTAGCTCGTTGGTTAGACTGCGTACGTTTTCAATGGCTAGAATGATATTGCCTGCTTTGGCTTTTGCGCTTTCGTCAGGCACTTCACCTGTTAACAGGACGTTTTCCTTGAAACTGGTGATATTGATATGCGCGGTTTCGCCCAGAGTTTCATAGACGCTTTTTGCAGCTTTCAGCTCAATATTTTCATCTTCAACATAAGTCCCGGAAGTACGTCTATCCGCAGCCATTATTCCGCCTGCAGCGGCGCCACCGACAACGACAGGAACGCAGGCGCTGATTTGAGATGCCAAGGCAAGTGCTGCCAATAATTTTAAAGCTAATTTCATTGTAGAAATCCTTTGTATGAGAGATTCAATAAATAAAGATTAAAAAGCATTTTGTACCCATTCTACAGCGTTAATGTCGATTTTTTGCATTAAAACGGCATCAAAGCGACAGGACGTATCTCCATGAATTTGTAAATACCGCTCTGCGGCGCGCCTGAGTTTTTCTTGCTTGGATTGGTTAATGCTCATGGCAGCGCCGCCAAAATTCCCACTGCTACGTAAACGCACTTCAATAAAAACGAGCGTTTTTCCATCACGCATAATCAAATCGATTTCACCATATGTGCAACGAAAATTTTTTTCAATGAGAGTCAGTCCTTTTTGTTGCAAAAAAGTTGCAGCAAGTTGTTCTGCTGCGTTGCCTTCTTTTAAATGTTTAGGCTGTGTTTTTGGTAGCATCCGGTGTTTTATTGTGCTTTTTATTATTCGGCCACGGCGCCGTTATAGGTAAATCTTGCAACAGACAACTGGCGTTCCATGTTGCCGGATTTATCAACAGTGAGTGCGCCAGTCAAGCCATTGATAGTCACTTCCTTGCCAGCGGGTTGTTGGCCGATGATTAATAATTGCAAAGCATCAACTCCCAAGGCAAACCACCTTCGTAGCTCGTTGGAGCCCAGGTTTGCATCCATTGTCCGGTAATCTGCATATGGGTCGTGATCTGCCGTGAGCAGGAATGGGATGTCAACGAAACGCAGGGCGTTGAGTGAAATATCGGGTGTTGCGTTGGTTGTGATCTCATTCACGCTGGAAAAGGCTATCGTTGGCGTGCTAATGTCGAGATGGGGCTTTATCAAGTGCGCTTCGGATGCGGGCACTGCCAACAGTACCATGTCATGTATTTTTTCTGCTATTTGTGATTTAAGATCAAGCAGGCTGCTGCTCGTGGAGGATATATCGGGCAGGGTAATGATATGTAGTGTGTCGCCATCTGTAGCAATGTCTAATTTAGTCCTCCAGGCCGTTTGAAAGCTAGCCACCATCAGTTTTGCGGTTTCATTGCCAGTAGTCACGATGGTGATGTGTTGCATGCCGTGGCTAGCGGCAAAACTTGCAATGCGTTGTGCTTCATCGTTCAGGAATAATCCAATGTGCAGGACGTTATTCATACCATTCTGATTAATTGTGTTTTGCATCTCATCCGGATTGAAGTTTGGAATGACAAAGTAGGCGTTGTTTTCATTTTTTGCGAGGGTATATATTCCATCGATATCTTGCTGGTTGGCAGCGCTCGGGTAGGTTTTAATTTCATTGTGGAGGGCATGCTTGTTTAGTGAGGTTTCCAGGCCCAATTTAAAGGCGTCCGCCTTTGCCGAGTCGCTTTCATTAGCCAGCGGCAGAATTAAGGCAATGCTACCTTCGGACGATAAACGGGTAACGGTTTTAGCCACATTTGCCGGGGACAGGTTTTTAGCAAGCGCCAGCGCAGGATGGTCTGGGTAGCTGGCAGCCCAGTTATTCAAGCTATTAGTCAAGTCCTGGTTTCTGGCGGTTAAACATAAATCAATCCAGCCTTGAAGCTGGTTGTCAGTGTTGTCGCCGCGCATGGTGATCAATTGATTCTGATCCAGATTATTGAGTAAATCCCATATTTTTTGATGATTTGTTTTAATGCTGTTTTGTTTGTCCGGGAGTACTGCGGCCGCCATGACAGATTCAGCTTGTATTAGATGCTGCACGGCTTGCTGCGTATCATCAAGCTTTTCAAAAACGTTTGCCAGATATTGGTGCAGCGCGATTTTGGCTTCTGTATTCAGGTTTTCTTCTGCCTGTAGCGGTAACAACAGAAGCAGTGATTTATCTATCTGCTGCTCAGTCAGGGCAATGCTGCCTTGCAACAGTTTTGCATAAGGCGATACGCTGGGAATGTTAGCTAGAGCAAGTTTTGCACAAGCAATGTTTGATTGTTTGAGGCATGTGCTGCCATCTAAAAAGTGCGCTTCCGGCGATTTTTTGGCCGGTAATTTAGCTATTGCAGACGGGGTTTTATTTACAGCCTCTGCATGGGCGGGTAAATTTAAACTGCCAAAAAGCAGGCATGTTGCTAAAATGGTATTAAATAATTTTTGGGTCATCAAATTTTGTATCCTGTAGGCATATTATATGTTGTCGCCACGCCAATTGGAAATCTGCAAGATATTACCTTGCGCGCATTGGATATTCTTAAAACCGTCGATGCAATCGCAGCGGAAGATACGCGGCATAGCTCCGGCTTATTAAACCACTTTGGCATCAGCAAAAAATTGATTGCCGTACATGAGCATAATGAACACCAGTCGGCTGAGAAATTGCTGGCGCAACTAAATGCGGGTGACAATATCGCGTTAGTGACTGATGCGGGAACTCCGGGTATTAGCGACCCGGGTGCGGTAGTGGTTGACCTGGTGCGTAAGGCTGGCATCAAAGTGGTGCCAATCCCGGGCGTGAGTGCGGTGATCACGGCATTGTCAGCATCCGGTATCGCGCAGAATGGATTTCTATTCCACGGCTTTTTGCCTGCCAGCGGCGCGGCGCGGCGCAAGG
>JBAQME010000328.1:0-6652 GCA_049302535.1 Methylotenera sp. | reverse complement strand
TGCCATGAGGCCTGCGAGGATGATAAATACTCAAGCATTGCCGAAAGTGCTTATTACAAGGCCGAATCTCGCGGCTTTGAACCAGGACACGAACTGGATGACTGGCTTGCTGCTGAAAGTGAGATTGGCATAGAGTGATTTATGCTGCTGTTACTGGCAGTGGATTTATGAAGTTCTTTTTTAGAAGAAACGTATACAAAAATCTTTGGTGCAGTAGCGTTCAAATAAAAAATCAAGGTTTATAACTGTCGCAGCAAATACTACCCCTTGTCATGCACCCACTTCATCAAATGGATGCACGTATAAGTGTTATAGCAGCATTTTTTGCGCGTTTTGCAGCACCAGTACCAGGGCTTAGTCGTTCGACTAATGCTGCACCTTCAAAAAGTATCGTCAATTGCTGTCCAAGCGCTTCAGGGTCTTTTGCACCTGCCGCTGCTGCAATTTTAGACAGGTAGCCTTGCAGCTCTGTCGCTAATACTGCTGAATATTGGTTAATTGGATGTGCCGGGTCCGGGAACTCGATAGAGGCAATGTGAAACGGTAAGCCGTGGAACTCCGGGGTCATTATCCACTGTTCTACAAGCTCGCACAGCGAAATGAGTATATCAACCGAGTTCGCTTTTTTAGAAATGAGCCTTGAGTTCAGCCATTCGTAAAATCTATCTGATTTATCCCTAAGGTAGGCGGTAATCAGCAGGTTTTTACTCGGGTAATGTTTGTAAAGTGTAGCTTTGGCAATCCCTGCCTCGGCAATAATGGTATCAACCCCGGACGCCTGAATGCCTCTGGATTCAAAAAGATTGGTAGCCGTTGCTAGTATTTTTTCGCGCATATTCATGATATTTCCTTATAACCTATTTCCAACAGATGGTTCCGGATGCATCAGCTCTTGTGGGTATAAGCAATTGACGTAATCTAAAGCCTGTCTCAGGTTTTCCACATGCTGCACCTCAATCACACCTTCGTTAACAAACATCAAAAAGGCTTGCCTTTGTTCGGGTGGCAGCATTGCTGCCTGCGGTAGCTGGCAAGTTCCGCTTTTCATTTTGTTATACGCAAGTAACAGTGTGCTGACGGTAACCGGATCGGTGACACCCCCAGCGGACGCAATTGGCGAGACGGGTGATGAATTGTCAATGTGGTGCGTTTTAGTGTTTGCAATGGTCATTGCACTCAGGCATACCACAAGCGCTGTCGTCACAAGTCCAAATAAAAACACCCGTTTTTCTTTTTGAGAGTTTAAAAAATTCTGTATTGATTGATTGACTAACTTCCAGGCTGTATCAGAACCTGTCTGGGACTGAACTTGTATGGCCCCGATCACCAAAAAAAGTAGCTGGTCATAAATGACTTCAGGACATTTCACCGAGGCTTTGTTGATTTCGGCCTGGATCATTTCTTTCAGCGAATCTACATCTTTGATAGATAAATCCGGTGATTGCCCATTAGCACTTTTTATAGAAATCCTCTCCGTATTCCAGCGGCTTAGTTGGCCGGTAAGCCCTAGCAGACTGGCATTGGATGCCTTTCTGCGGGCGCCGTTGCCTTGGCGAAAGCCTAATGCAGCCAGATGGCTGGTGATCAAATACTTAAGGCTGCCGGTTTGGAGGCTATGAGTTTGGTTCAATGTAAATACCCCTAAAAATTCGCTTGCAAATTCAAGAACTCTTCAAGTAGACTGTAAATAAGTGAACAGACCTGTCTGAATGTTACCTTAATTGTTCGCCAAATGCAATCGACAAAATGCAATCGAAAGTACCCTTTAAACTTTTATTTTATATAGGATTATTATGCATATTGCAACCACAGATATTCAGCTGGCCGACTGGCGCAGCCACGCATTAAAGCTGGAAAATGAAGTTAAAAAGGTGATCGTGGGGCAGGACAAGGCCATCCGCCTGATGAACATTGCCATTTTTGCACGCGGCCATGTACTGCTTGAAGGCGGAGTTGGCGTCGGCAAAACCACTTTACTGCAATCCATTGCCCGCTGTATCGGCGGTGCCTATGAGCGCATTGAAGGCACTGTGGATTTAATGCCGAATGATTTAATTTACCACACCTACCTAGGTGAAGATGGCCGCCCTAAAATTGATGAAGGCCCGCTGCTGCGTGCTGGCGAAAATTTATCGGTTTTCTTTTTCAACGAAATCAATCGTGCCCGGCCACAGGTGCATGCCTTAATGCTGCGCGTGATGGCTGAGCGACATATCAGTGCTTTCAAGAAAGAATACCGGTTACCGCATATGGTGGTATTTGCCGACCGTAACCAGGTGGAAAAGAACGAAACCTTTGAGATTCCATCAGCGGCACGAGACCGCTTTATGATGGAAATACCGATTGATATTCCGGCGGACCGGGAATTAAGAAAAGCATTGATGTTCGATGTGAAGTATCAACACGCAGAAGGGTTGACCAAGCAGGTTGAGCCTAACGTGCTGCAGTTTGATCAACTTAACGGATTCTCTGACATCCTGCAAAGCCATATTAAATCGAGTGACGTGCTGGAAGAATATGCGCTGGATTTGTGGGAATCTACCCAGAACCCGGAAAAATTCGGCATCAAACTGGACAGTGTCGACGTGAATCGGTTGATACATACCGGCGCCAGTCCGCGCGGCATGGGCATGCTGCTGAAAGCGGCCCGGGTAAACGCATGGCTGATGAACCGTGACAGCCTGTACCCTGAAGATATTCATGCCGTGTTCCATGAGCTCATTGCGCATCGGTTGGTATTCAACACCATGTACGAGAACCGCAGGACGGTGCTGGCGCGCGAGTTGACTTCACAGATTCTGCGTACGGTGGAGGTGCCCTCCCAAGCCAATTCAGTTCATGTCAATTCAGCACAAGCCAAAGCCGCATGATTCCCGCCTACGCAAAACCGTTTGCCTACCAGATTCCATGGAAATCCAGCAGCATCCATTATGGCGGGCATCGAGGTACGCAACGGGGCTTGGGTTTCGATTACAGAGGCAACGTTCCGCTGATAGATTATCCGGATGCCAGGCGTATGGACTTGCGCCAGACGCTGCGCGACCCCTATGAGCAGGTGCAGGTAAGGTTGTTCAATCAGGACAATACCACCCCCATTTTTGCAGTATGCGACCTATCAAGTTCCATGCAGTTCAAAGGACGCAGCCGAAAGCTGGATCAAGCGAAAGAGGTCGCTGCATCAATCGCCTATTCAGCTTTTGAAACAGGGGATGTATTCAGCTTTATTGGCTATAACCAGCACGTGATTGAAGAGCTGACATTGTCTTTGAGCCACCACATACACCAATCATTTGAGCTGATTGAGCAACTGGGTGATTACAGAAAAATGCGGGTTGGTTCCGAGGGCATATTGGAAGTGCCGCAATATTTGAGCCAGCACAAAGGCCTGGTGTTCTGGATTTCGGACTTTCACATGCCGGTCGCACTGATTGAGCAAGCCTTCAACGCAATGTCCGTGCATCAAGTCATCCCGGTAGTGCTTTGGGATGAGCAGGAGTACAAAAAACTTCCCAAGTTTGGTTTCGGCAACATGATAGACCCGGAAACCGGATTGAATAGAACCATCTTCTTCCGGGACGCAGTCAGGTCGCAGTTTGAAGCGGCCTTTGCCGAAAGAAAGCAGGCGCTTGAAACCGTGTTTTCAAGCTTTGATAGCCAGGCGATTTATCTGGCCGGAAAGTACGATCCGGAAGCTATGTCGCAGTATTTTGAACAGACAATGGGGTTGTAAAAACTTAAGGATCCTATGAAAAACCTGATAATTAAATTGATCGTACTGGCAAGTCTGGCATTCATTATGCCTGTTGCCCTGGCGCAAGAACTGGATGCAAGAGTTCTGAGCGTCATCAATCCAGCGCAAAGCAACGGCATTCGAATCGGGGATGTGCTGGGCCGCACGCTGGAGATCGAAACCAACGCACCTTATGTAATACCCAAGACCGCATTGCCCATGAAAGGTGAGAACAGGAACGGGATTGAGTTGGCAGACATTGCGGTTAAAACATCTAAACGCGGTAATAAGAATATTTATACGATAGCGCTGACTTATCAGGTCTTTGCCAGCGCAGCCAAGCCGGTAGTGATGCAATTACCTGAAGAGCGGTTTGCGCTCAGTGGCGGCGCTAAAGCCTTATCCATTACAGTGCCCGCCTGGCATTTCTGGTTCTCGCCGTTGGTTGCCGAAGGCGTCAGCAACGCAAAAGAAAATATGCAGCCGCAATTCAAACCTGCGCTGATTGATATCGGTGCGCATTACACCCGGTTTTGGATATTCCTCGCGCTGTCAGTGACGGGCCTGCTGGGACTGGTTTATGTCAATGCAGATAAGCGCTGGCTGCCTTTTATGAACGGCGCCTTTGCACAAGCGCATCGCAGCCTCAAGATGTTGCCCGGTAATCCGGCTGGAGAGAAAAAAGCCCTGGTTCACATGCACCAGGCCTTTAACAGGGTTCATGGCGAAAATCTTTTTATCAATAATCTCGAACAGTTTTTAGCGGCCCATCCTGAATTTTCCAGATTGAAAAATGACATTATTGAGTTTTTTCAGCGCTCGAATGCTGCCTTATTTGCCAGCCGTCAGGAAAATAGCGGGCTGTATATCAACAACCTGATTGTATTAAGCAAACGCCTGAGAGATTGCGAGCGGGGCGTTTAAATGACTTTATTACAACCATGGGCACTCTTGCTGTTGCCGCTTGCCGCTATGCCATTCCTGTTCAAAAGCCACCAGGGACAGATGTACTCCTGGCTGGAAATCATGCCGGTGGACAGAGTTTCAGACGTCGCCAACCTGATCGTCAAGATAATCACGGCGTTAATTCTGGTCAGTATCGTGTTGGCGCTGGCTTCACCGCAAGGCGCCAATAAAAAAGAGCAAAAGATCGGCAAAGGCGCACAGACGGTTTTGGTGATCGACAGAAGCGTGAGCATGGATCACCCTTTTGCCGGAGAGACTACAAGCGGGCGTGCTGCAGAAATCAAATCAGCGGCGGCACGACGGCTCATTACCAATTTTATCGATTCACGGCCAGATGACATGATGGGTGTGGTGGGTTTTACCAACTCCGCGCTTTATGGCATGAAAATTACCACCAATCGTGATGCCATTCACTCGGCGATCAATGCGGCCACAGGCTCTGCGCTCAACCAGACCAACATCGGTGCCGGTATCACCGAGGCTGTCAGCCTGTTCGACAATATTCAAAGTTCCGGCTCACGCGCGGTTATTTTGCTGTCAGATGGCGCCGGCAAACTTAGCCCGCGTGTTAAACGTAAGATTTCAGAGCAACTGGTCGCTAAAAAATTGAACCTGTACTGGATTGTATTGCGAGAACCCGATGACATCAGCATTTTTACCAAGGAAACCTATACGGAAGACAAGGTGCCGGATTCCATCGTACTGGACCAATTTTTCAAATCACTCAAAATAAAATACAAGGCTTTTGAGGCGGACAACCCGACTACGTTACAGTCCGCACTGCAATATATCGATTCTAAAGAGAAAAACCTGATTCAGTACTCGGTCAGTATTCCCGGACATGATTACTCCAGAAACTTGATTGTACTGGCACTGGTATTGAGTCTTTTCATATTAATCATTAAAAATCTAAAGGTGCATTCATGGTAAACCGCATCAATAAAAGCAATGTCATTTTTGGGTTATTGCTGCTAACAGGCTTGGTTGGCGCCAGCTATGAGGGTTATCAGTACCATAAAATAAAAAAAGTGAATCATGCAATTGTGGCTGGACAGCTGATTACCGATGACAGCTATCCCTATTTGCAGAAATTCGCGGCGGCTTATGACCAGGGTAACAAGAAAGATTACAAGCATGCCGTACAAACGTATGGCCAGCTGCTGGATACCTCGCCTTCGCCAGCGGAGCAGGCGAGGATACAGTACAACATTGCGAACAACCTGTTTGTTTCCGGCCTGATCCGCAGAATTAACGATGACGGCACCCTGCAGGACGAGGCAAGGTACGCGTACACCCAGGCCAGAATGACCTATGAGCAATCATTGAGGCTGGCGCCACAGACACTTGCAGCAAAGTTTAACTTGAGCCTGCTGCATTCGGTGATGGCACATAACATGAAGCCGGCACCAAAAGATCAGTCCACCATGGAATTGAGCAATTTACCGATAGGCTTGCCATGAAAAATCCGCTCAATTTTCTTAAGGATAACCATGAAACCTTGCTTTACCTGGCTGCTGGTATCCTGCTGCTGCTGGCACTCGTCAAGCCTGAAATTCAATTAAAGCAGGAAGTGCATAATTACTTGCTGGTCGCGGATGTTTCGCAAAGCATGAATGCCGAAGACGAGAAGCTGAATAATCAAAATGTCAGCAGGCTGGATTACACCCGGCATTTAATGAAAAAAATTGTTGAATCTTCTCCCTGCGGCACCTACTTTAGCGTCGGTATCTTTGCCTCGGATAATGTCGCATTGCTGATTACACCGCTGGAAGTATGTAAAAATTTTGATGTCATCACGGACACGATTGAACATCTGGAATGGCGCATGGCCTGGAAAGGGAACAGCCGGTTGAGCTTTGGCGTAAGGGCTGCGGCCAACACCTTTGATTCGTTAAATGTGCCTGCGCAGATGCTGTTTTTTACGGATGGCGACGAGGCGCCAAGGGTCAATGTCAC
>JBAQME010000327.1:0-4102 GCA_049302535.1 Methylotenera sp. | reverse complement strand
AATATGATCAAGCCAACAAAGATGCGCGCATTAATGCCGCCCAGCCACAGGATGGAAATTGAAATAGCCGCAATCACAGCGAACGCGCCGAAGTCAGGTTCGCGCAAGAGCAAGCCGCCAACCAGCAGCATCACGCCCAGCATCGGCATGAAGCCTTTGGTAAAGCTATCCATCACCGCAGCTTTACGCACGGTATAATCCGCCACATACATCGCTGCAAACAGCTTCATGAATTCAGACGGCTGCAGGTTAATCACAAACAAAGACAGCCAACGGCGGCTACCGCCGACCACGCGGCCAATACCTGGGATCAGCACCAGCACCAGCAATGCCAAGCCTACTAAAAACAGGTAAGGCGCCATTTTTTGCCACCAGGCGACGGGAATGTTAAATGCGACGAATGCTGCACTTAAGCTCACGACTAAAAATATCGCCTGACGCACCAGGTAGTAGCTACTGTTGTGGCCTACAGCTTTATCTGCCTCAGCAATCGCAATTGAAGCCGAGTACACCATGACCAGGCCTATACCCAATAAAATCAAGGTAACCCACAGCAATGCCTGATCATAACTAGGCGAATTGATACGCTCGCGATTAAGCATGGTCGCTATCATTGCAGTTCCTTCAGCGGGGCTTTTGTAGAAGCATCCTTCAGGTGGTTCACCGCATTCACGAACACTTCTGCACGATGTACATAATTCTTGAACATATCAAAGCTGGCGCAGGCCGGTGACAACAGCACGGCGTCATCCACTTGCGCAAGTTTTTTAGCAATACTCACAGCTTCTGGTAAATCTGCAGCGTGATACAGCGGCACATCCGTATGTATTAACTCGGCCTCAATCAATGGCGCATCACGTCCTATCAGCACCACTGCACGCGCATTTTCACTGACAGCATCTTTTAACGGTGAAAAATCCTGGCCTTTGCCATCCCCGCCGGCAATCAACACCACTTTTTGCGGCAAGCCTGATAGCGCTGCACAAGTCGCACCTACATTAGTACCTTTGGAATCGTCGTAATAATCAACGTCGTCTATGCTGGCAATCCATTCCACGCGGTGCGGCAACCCTTTAAAGTTATAAAGGGTTTGAATGATCGGCACATAATCCAAGCCAATGCCGCGGCAAAGCGCAATCGCCGCCAACGCATTGGCAGCATTGTGCAAGCCTGCAATTTTGAGGTCACGCACATTCATCAAGTCGTGTTCGCCGCAGCTGAGCCAGGTTTCACCCTCTACATTTTTTAAGCCGTAACTTTGCTCATCAGCGCCCGCATGCTCTTCATTTTCTTCTAGGCCGAATGTCACTTGCGGCAATTTTGAGCGTGCCATCAGCATGCTCCAGGCATCGTCACGGTTAAGCACTTGCAATTTTGCGTTGTAAAAAATACGTGCTTTTGCAATCGCATAATCCTGCATGCTGGCGTATCTATCCATGTGGTCTTCAGACAAGTTCAGCATAGTCGCTGCATCCACCACCAGACTACTGGTAGTTTCCAGCTGAAAACTTGATAGCTCCAGCACATAAACGTCCGGCGTATCCATGCCCAGGGCATCCAGCACCGGCAGGCCGATATTGCCCGCAACAATTGTCTTCAATCCGGCAGCCTTACACATTTCGCCAACCAAAGTCGTAACTGTGGTTTTGCCATTAGCCCCTGTAATCGCAATCACTTTGGCACTGGCTGGGCGGTATTGTGCAAACAGTTCTACATCACCAACAACAGTAATGCCGCGCTTGATCGCCGTCTGGATTTCCGGCTCGCTTAACGGCACACCGGGACTTGCTACCACCAGATCCACACCACTGAACAATACTGCAGTAAACGCACCGGGATGAATGCTCACTTCCGGCAATTCAGCTTTTAGTGCCTCGATTCCAGGAGGGGTATCGCGCGTATCGGCAACTGACAAGCGCGCGCCTTGGCCATGCAGCCAGCGCAGCGCAGATAGGCCAGTTTCTCCCAGGCCTAGCACCAATACTTGTTTGTCTTTTAACGCGATTTTCATTTTTTAAATCTGTACCTATCTAATTTTCAGGCTGGCAAGGCCTACCAACACCAGCATCATGCTGATAATCCAGAAGCGGACCACAACCTGCGTTTCTTTCCAGCCCTTTTGCTCATAGTGATGATGCAATGGTGCCATCAGAAAAATACGCTTGCCGGTACCGGTTTTGCTTTTGGTATATTTAAAATACAGCACCTGTATTGCCACAGAAAATGTCTCCACCACAAACACGCCGCCCATGATGAACAGCACGATTTCCTGACGCACGATCACAGCCACAATACCCAGCGCGGCACCCAATGCCAATGCGCCGACATCACCCATGAACACTTCTGCCGGGTAGGCGTTAAACCATAAAAAGCCCAGCCCTGCTCCTACCATCGCTGCACAAAACACCATCAATTCACCAGCGCCCGGCACATATGGAATGGATAAATACTTTGCAAAGTAAAAGTGGCCCGTTACATAGGCAAAAATGGCCAGCGCGCCGGCTACCAGCACGGTGGGCATAATGGCCAAACCATCCAGGCCATCGGTTAAATTGACGGCATTGCTGCTACCGACCACCACCAGATACGCCAGCACGATGAACGCTATGCCGCTCATTGGAATCACCAGATTCTTGAAGAACGGGATGAGTAAAGTAGTCTCGGCAGGCACTACTGCAGTCTGCTGCAAAAACACGGCAACACTGAATCCAACAACCGATTGCCAGAAATACTTTTCTTTAGCAGACAGGCCCTTGGGATTGCGATGCACCACTTTGCGCCAATCGTCTACCCAGCCAATAATGCCAAACCCCAAAGTGGTAAACAGCACGACCCATACGAACCTGTTGGTTAAATCTGCCCATAACAAGGTAGAAACCGCGATTGAAATCAATATCAGCGCGCCGCCCATTGTAGGCGTGCCCGCCTTGATCAAATGTGTTTGCGGGCCATCATCACGCACGGCTTGTCCTACCTTGTAATAGGTAAGCTTGCGAATCAGGGCTGGTCCCATTACAAATGAAATCGTCAGGGCTGTGAGTGTTGCCAATACAGCGCGTAAGGTAATGTAATTAAACACGTTAAAACCGCGTATATCGTGTGCCAGCCATTTTGCCAGTTCGAGTAACATAATTTATTCTCCCAATACGCCCTGTTGTTTTTTTGCTGCCAACAAATCAACTACGCGCTCCATTCGCATAAAACGCGAACCTTTTACCAACACCGTGCTATTGCTATTCAGCTGCGGCAATACTTCCCTGGCTATCGCTTCAGGTGAATCAAAGTGCTTTGCACCTGTACCAAAGCCGCCTACCATTTCTGCACTTAATTCACCCAGGCAGTAAAGTTTGTTCAGCCCAGCTGCCTTTGCGTAAGCGCCAATTTCTACGTGCATTTTTTTAGCGTCGGCACCCAACTCGCCCATGTCGCCCAGCACCAGGATTTTTTCCCCGCTAAGCTTTGTAAGTACGTCAATCGCGGCTTTCATGGAGTCCGGATTTGCGTTGTAAGTGTCATCAATCAGCACGGCATCGTGCATGGCTGCCTTGCGTTCGAGACGGCCATACACACCACCGAAATTTTCCAGGCCTTTTGCTATGTCTGCATTGGATATACCCAATGCAAAAGCCGTCGCACTCGCAGCCAATGCATTGCTGATGTTATGCACACCTTGCACCTTCAGCTTAAAACTCACTTTTCCATTCGGCGTGCTCAAATCCATCAGGCTGATGCCAGCCTGCTCCTGATAGGTGGCAGTGACGTCTGCCTGATGATGCAAAGCAAATGTCACCATTTTTCTTTTTGCGTTAAGCGATTGCCAATAACCGGCAAACTCATTGTCGGCATTGATCACCGCTGTTCCGCCATCCTGCAGGCCCGCAAATACCTCACCTTTAGCTTTTGCAATATTTTCCCGTGAGCCCAGTTCACCGATATGTGCCGTGCCGGCATTAATAATCAGCGCTACATCAGGCTTGGCGATATGCGTTAAATAATCAATCTCGCCCAGATGGTTCATGCCCATTTCAGCCACCACATATTGATGGCTTGGTTTTATCTTGAGCAGAGTGAGCGGCAAACCAATATCGTTATTCAGGTTGCC
>JBAQME010000326.1:0-2455 GCA_049302535.1 Methylotenera sp. | reverse complement strand
TTGCGTTATTGTGAGCGTAAGGGCTTTAAGGTTGAGGTGCTGGAAGAGTCCGAAGGTGATGTGGCTGGCATTAAAGGCGCGTCTATCAAAGTGTCCGGCGATTACGCTTACGGCACATTGAGGACTGAAAATGGTGTGCACCGTCTGGTGCGCAAGTCTCCGTTTGATTCCAACGCTAAACGTCATACCAGTTTTGCCAGTGTGCAAATCTTCCCGGAAGTGGATGATTCCATTCAGATTGAAATCAATCCTGCCGATTTGCGTATCGATACTTACCGGGCCAGCGGTGCCGGTGGCCAGCATATTAACAAAACCGATTCTGCGGTACGTATTACGCACATTCCTACCAATACGGTGGTGCAATGCCAGAACGACCGCTCGCAGCATCGCAATAAAGATGAAGCAATGAGCATGTTAAGGGGCGCGCTGTATAACCTAGAGTTAAATAAGCGCAACGAGGAAAAGCAAGCGCTTGAAGATGCCAAAACCGATATCGGTTGGGGACATCAGATCCGGTCTTATGTGCTGGACCAGTCGCGCATTAAGGATTTGCGTACGGGTGTTGAAATCGGCAATACGCAGGGCGTGCTTGACGGCGACCTTGACCCATTTATTACTGAAAGTTTGAAGCAGGGAGTATGAGTGTGAGCAATAAAGAAAATAATCAGCAAAATAACGAAGTCATTCAGCAGGATGAAAATCATGTTATCGCCGAGCGCCGTGAAAAGTTAAAAGCGATTCGTGAAGCCGCAAAGTTGAATGGCAGTGCTGCATTCCCTAACGACTTCAAACCGGAGCATCAGGCCTCTGTTTTGCATGCGGAGTTTGGCGGGTTTGACAACGAAGTGCTGGACCCTAAAGCCGTGCAGGTAAGCATTGCGGGTCGCATGATGTTGAAGCGCGTAATGGGCAAGGCAAGTTTTGCTACAGTGCAGGACAGCACCGGCCGTATCCAGCTGTTCATCTCTAAAGATAATCTTACCGATGATAACCGTGAGGCAATTTACGATGCGTTCAAGCATTGGGACCTGGGCGATATTATTGCAGCCGAAGGTGCACTGTTTAAGACCAAAACAGGTGAACTTTCGGTCAAGGTGTCTGCACTACGTCTGCTCACCAAGTCACTGCGCCCGCTGCCTGAAAAATTCCATGGCCTGCAAGACCAGGAAGTGAAATACCGTCAGCGCTACGTGGATTTAATTGTATCTGAAGAAACACGCGCAACCTTTGTCGCGCGCAGTAAAGTGGTTTCTGCGATTCGAGGCTTTATGCTGGAGAATCAGTTCCTGGAAGTTGAAACACCAATGCTGCACCCGATTCCGGGCGGTGCTTCAGCCAAGCCTTTCATTACGCATCACAATGCTTTGGACATGCAGATGTTCATGCGTATCGCACCAGAACTTTACTTGAAACGCTTGGTAGTGGGCGGTTTTGACCGCGTATTTGAAGTAAACCGTAACTTCCGTAACGAAGGTTTGAGTGTGCGTCACAACCCGGAATTCACTATGATGGAATTCTATGCGGCTTATACCGATTACCTGTGGTTGATGGACTTTACCGAGCGCTGTATCCGTGCCGCTGCGATCGCGGCTACCGGTTCAGCGGTACTGCAATACCAAGGCCGTGAGCTGGATTTGAGCAAGCCGTTTGAGCGCCTGACGATTGTGGGAGCGATCCAGAAATATGCACCGCAATATACATTAGAGCAACTGCATGATGCCGCATTCCTGCGTGCGGAAATTTTGAAGTTTGGTGTTAAGCCATTTGATCATGCTGGCTTGGGTGCGTTGCAATTGGCATTGTTTGAAGAAACAGCCGAAGCGCAATTATGGAATCCAACCTACATTATTGATTATCCGGTTGAGGTTTCACCTTTGGCACGTGCATCTGACGCTAATCCGGAAATCACCGAGCGCTTTGAATTGTTTGTAACCGGCCGGGAAATCGCTAACGGCTTCAGTGAGTTGAATGACGCTGAAGACCAGGCCGCACGCTTCCATGCACAAATGAAAGCGAAAGAGGCCGGTGACCAGGAGGCAATGTACTATGACGCTGACTTTATCCGTGCGCTGGAATATGGCATGCCGCCGACTGGCGGTTGTGGTATCGGTATTGACCGTTTAGTGATGATGATTACTGATAGCCCGAGCATTCGCGATGTGATTTTATTTCCACATATGCGGGCTGAAGCTTAACCTGTAATCTTGGGTTTGGGTAAGTAAAAGCCCTCAGGTGAAAACCTGAGGGCTTTTTTATGATTACTGCCGGCGTTCAATAAACAAAGAGTTACCCATTATTTTTTTAGCCTGTTTTTTGGCAATTGCCGCTGTGCTTGAAACATCATGCGGGGAATCAAAATGCTCCGAGCTGGAAATTACCGCACCGATTGAGATGCTCATAAGCGGCTGAAACGTACGGTTACCCAAGCGGTCTTCCACTTCCATGCCGCCTCGGC
>JBAQME010000325.1:0-2260 GCA_049302535.1 Methylotenera sp. | reverse complement strand
AATCAGCCCAGCGCCTATATATGGCGCACGAATGCTGACACTGATGTCCTGACCCGGGACGTAGTCTTTTTTGTCCAGCGTCAGCTGCAGTTCCGCATTTCTTTCCAAAGAGCGGCTTACATTGCCTAACCCCGCAACGCTGTACTCCACGCGATTGAGCTCCATGCCTTCTTTATTCCTGAGTATGTAAGCAAAGTCACCCGGTGTTTCAGTGGCAAGCGTCAGCGTATTGCCGGATGCCTTGATGCCGTAGGGTTTTTCGCTGATGAGCACTTCTTTTTTGCGGGATTCATATTTAAAAGTGCCATTGCCTTGTTTGGTGAGTACAGAAACGTATTTGCGCTCAACCAGCTGCAGGTTCAAATTGTCTGCAGCCACTTTTTGCAAGGTCGAGTTGACGGCAATGAGGCCGATATCGCGGCTGCTGGCTTTGGAAACATAATTCAAGTCGCCATCCGTTTTAAAGCCGATCAAATAAGGCTGTTCTGATATCAGGGTTGCCGCTTCGGCGGAAACACTGCGTCCGCCGCCGGCCTCATAAGCCTGCGCCAGAATGTGTAATCTGTAAGTGGCTTTGGTGTATTTTTCCAGTCCTAATTTGAATTCAGCAACGCCTTCGGCATTGGTTGTGGCATCAGATAATTTCTCGCTGTAGCCTTCTTTCGCGCGCAATGGGTCATAGAAAGCATAATCTTTATATTGCGAGAACGCAGGGTAGGCCGGGCTTAACGTGAGCGTTGCGGTCACGCGGCGGTTTTCGGCAGCGGTACCAAACAAGTTTTGCACATTGATGTTGGCTTTCAAATCTTTGGGGTGCAGCCAGCCTTCATTGTTTTCAGGGAATAAAGTCGTATCCCGCGCAAACAGCGCTTTCACTTTCATGCGGTCAGGCAGGAATTCCTGCACTTTTACAGAAACAGAACCCAATTGCTGATAGGCGTTGTTATCCTTCACTGAGTATAGGTTGATGGTATACGTGCCTGTTGGCGAGGTTTCCAGGGTTTTGTACTCAATGTCATTAAAACCGCCCGCGCCCAGTCGAATAGTCTGTTTTTTAACGGTTAAACCACGTGCGTCCAGAATCTCAGCCTCTAGCGGCAAGCCATTTAAAGCTTTTGCCCAAGTCGCGGTTTTAACAATCGCACCTATGTGCATGGTGTCACCGGGGCGGTAAATGCCGCGGTCAGAGAATAAGTAAGCGTTCAAGCTATCAGAGCTTGTTGCGTTGGCGACACCGCCGACTTCAAAGCGGGAGTAATCCAGGTTTCTTTCGTAGTTGTTAATGGGTAAAAAGCTCAGGTCTCCTGCTTTTTTTACAATGTATAAAATAGGTGAACGTTCGCGTTTTAACCCGTCCAACTTGGCAAAGCTGACGCGGCCATGAGCGTCGGTTGTCTGGCTGAAAATCACAGCGCCATTTTTAGCGATTACCTCAACGGTTGCGTCCGCTACCGGCAGGCCAGTATGGATGGATTGCACGTAGACGATCTGCGATCCATCCAGTTCTTTTTTGGCAATCAGGCCCAGGTCGGTTACCAGTACCAGGCGTTTATCTTCAAAGCTTTCCGGATTCTGCTGATAACCTGTGATGTCTTGTCCAGATTGAGTCTCGTTACTAGCTTCTTTAGGCGGCTGGTAGCCATGCACAGTGAGCAGGAATACGCCGCGTTTTTCACCGTCTTTGCTTAAATAGTCACTTAGGTCGAGCGCCTCGTAATGCGCCTTTCCCGGTGCGAGCTGCAGCGGAATTTTGCGCTCAAAGCGCTCACTCAGGTTGTCGGCATTAATATAGCCATTGAACGACAGCCCCTTGAATGAGCCATTGCTTTGTGTAATCAGGTGCTGCAATTGGCCGGGCAGGATGCGGCCAATCTCCATTTGCAGGCCCGGCAGGTCGCGTGCCAATACCGCCAGTTTACGTTCACCGCTTAAGGCTAATAATGAGCCCTGGCTCAGGATTTTAACTTCGGCGGGGAAGGGCGGTACCTGCAAAATACGCAGCGCTGATTTGCCTAACTGGTAACCGCCAAAGGATTTCAGGCCTTTATCAACCTGTACATAAATGTAGCTGCCTACATCTGCCTTATATTTGAAAGAGTGCGTTTCAATGTTTTCACGTTCTGCAGGAATCGCCTCAAGCGCGAGTGGCTTGCCTGCAGCCAACACGGCTGCGGTAATCTCCTGTTGATTAGACCAGATGTGCGGATATTTGAGTTCTTCCGGCGTGCTGTTGAGTTTGTTGCGCGGCAGTACCCAGGCT
>JBAQME010000324.1:0-2547 GCA_049302535.1 Methylotenera sp. | reverse complement strand
CAACAGAGAGTGCGAATTGCGTGGCTTGTGATACTGCACCGCCGGTGCTTTGCAGTTCGCGTACTACATCTGCATATTGGCTGGCGTCGGTAAGCACGGCAACGTCTTTCCAGTTTTTTGCAGCAGAGCGCACCATGGCAGGACCGCCGATGTCGATGTTTTCAATGGCATCTTCAAGCGTGCAGTCAGGGTTTGCAACAGTGGCTTCAAATGGGTATAGGTTAACTACAACCATATCAATGTTGGGGATGCCTTGTGACTGCATGGCAGATACGTGTTCAGGCAGGTCACGACGACCCAAGATACCGCCATGTACTTTAGGGTGCAGCGTTTTAACGCGGCCATCCAGCATTTCAGGAAAGCCGGTATAGTCACTGACTTCAATCACCGGGATATTATTGTCGCGGAACAGCTTGGCGGTACCACCGGTTGATAAGATTTCTACGCCCAGGGCGCTTAAATTTTTTGCAAAGTCGATGATGCCGGTTTTGTCAGAAACGCTGATAAGCGCACGTTTAATAGTTGCCATGTGAAAACTCTAAAGAAATAAATGATAGTAAAAATTGATTAAGGGGTTTTTATAAATACATAGTTTGGGATGCAGTACGAGGCGCACGGAACGCAGAAGCTGAGATAGTATGTGGTATACAGCGAGGCTGCGAGTACCGCGCAACGAAGTAATGCGCGCAAAATATGTGTTTATAGAAGTACCCATTATTCGATGTTGTACTGCTGAAGCTTCTTGCGCAAAGTATTGCGGTTGATATTGAGGATTTCGGCGGCTTTGCTCTGGTTGCCTTTAACCTTGAGCAGGATGTATTGCAGCAAAGGTTTTTCAACGCAGCCGATCACCATGTCGTAAATTGCATGTGGTGGTTCACCGTCCAGATGCTTGAAATAGTCATCTAACGATTCTTGAACAGCTTGTGCTAATTTGCAGTGGTTATCCAACATATCTCACTCTAGGCAGCTAGCGCTTCTGGCGCATTATTGTTAATGTCGTTTGTCTCATTTTCGATGTATACCAAGCGGTCATTTTTTGTTTTAAGTTCGGCAAAAAAATCGTTGATGGCTTGCAGCTGCAATTCTATCGTTTGCAAGGTATTCATGCTGTGGCGGAACTGCGCGGAACCAGCCAATCCCTTGGTGTACCAGGAGATGTGTTTGCGTGCCATGCGCATGCCAGTTAAATCGCCATAGAAATCGTATAAGTCATGTAAGTGTTCCAGCATGACAGTGTGGATTTCATCTACGGTTGGCGCCAATAAATGCGTGCCGGTAGTGAGGTAATGCTCGATTTCGCGGAATATCCATGGACGGCCCTGTGCCGCGCGGCCTATCATCACCGCATCTGCACCGGTGTAATCCAGCACGAATTTTGCCTTTTCAGGTGTTGTAATATCACCGTTGGCAATAAGCGGAATGCGAATTTCCTGTTTGACGGCGGCGATGGTGTCGTATTCAGCCTCGCCCATGTAAGCGCAGGCACGGGTGCGGCCATGCATGGCAAGCGCCTGTATGCCGATGTCTTCCGCCATTTTTGCAATTTGTATGGCGTTGCGATTCTGTTTGTCCCATCCGGTACGGATTTTAAGCGTGACCGGTACATCCACCGCTGCGACAACCGCTTTAAGAATTTGTGCAACCAACGGTTCATCTTTGAGTAATGCGGAACCTGCCATTACATTACAGATTTTTTTTGCCGGGCAACCCATATTGATGTCGATAATTTGTGCGCCATTGTCGACATTATGTCTGGCAGCTTCTGCCATCATTTTTGGGTCAGCGCCTGCAATCTGCACTGAAATCGGGTTTACTTCACCTTCGTGGTTCGCACGGCGGCGTGTTTTTTCGCTGCCGTAGAGCAATGAATTAGAGGTGACCATCTCGGATACAGCCAACCCCGCGCCCATCTTTTTGCAAAGCTGACGGAATGGCCTGTCGGTGACACCGGCCATGGGCGCCACTACCAGATTGTTTTTTAAGATGTGATTACCGATTTGCACTAGGTGTTCTCTTGGGTTTTTTCTTTAACGCGAAAGCTGCCTATTTTATACGCAATCGGGCTTTGAGAAAACCAATAAATTCATTATTTCGGCATACAATTCAGAATAGTTTGTTATTGAATCAATTGAATATGCAAAAAGTTTCAACTACCCACATCGCCTTTGCCAGCTTTATTGGCACTGCAATCGAATTTTACGATTTTTATATCTATGCCATGGCGGCTGCTTTGGTCATCGGGCAGGTGTTTTTTCCTGCCAGCGACCCTGCCACCCAGTCACTGAATGCTTTTCTGACTTTTGGCATTGCCTTTATTGCAAGGCCAGTGGGGGCGGTTGTCTTCGGGCATTTTGGCGATAAAGTCGGGCGTAAGGTAACGTTGGCCGCCTCCCTGCTATTGATGGGTATTTCAACGCTGTTGATAGGTTTGTTGCCGGGATATGAGGTGTTGGGCATTGGGGCGCCGATTGTTTTATGTTTATTACGTTTTGGCCAGGGCCTAGGGCTTGGCGGCGAGTGGGGAGGTGCCGCGCTATTGGCGAC
>JBAQME010000323.1:0-2339 GCA_049302535.1 Methylotenera sp. | reverse complement strand
GCAACATTGGTGAACAAGGCAATTTTCCTGCGTTCTTCTTCCGGAATATTACGGTCGGCACGGCACAATAGGATATCCGGCTGAATACCGATTTCACGCAGTTCTTTCACAGAGTGCTGAGTAGGTTTGGTTTTAAGTTCGCCCGCAGTCGGAATCCAGGGCAGCAATGTCAGATGGATATAACAGGTATTATTTCTACCCTCTTCAAAACCCATTTGGCGAATCGCCTCAAGAAATGGCAATGATTCGATATCGCCTACAGTGCCGCCAACCTCGACAATAGCAACATCCGCACCTTCAGCGCCACGCTTGATATGCGCCTTAATTTCATCGGTAATGTGCGGAATGACTTGTACGGTCTTACCTAAGTACTCACCGCGACGTTCTTTTTTAATGACAGTTTCGTAAATCTGGCCCGTGGTAAAGTTGTTGCGCTTACCCATACGCTGGCTAATAAAACGCTCATAGTGACCCAAATCGAGATCGGTCTCTGCGCCATCATCAGTCACGAATACCTCGCCGTGCTGGAACGGGCTCATGGTGCCGGGGTCAACGTTGATATAAGGGTCCAGTTTCAGCATGGTCACTTTAATACCACGCGATTCAAGGATTGCGCCAAGGCTGGCGGCGGCGATACCTTTACCAAGAGAGGAAACAACACCGCCGGTTACGAATACATATTTGGTCATGGGAAAGGCACTTAAGTTATTTGTTGCAGACGGGAGTCTATTTTACTTTAAAGCCCTTACACCTACAAACAAAAACTGGTTAAGCCACGTTTATTTTTAGGCATGGCTTATTACCTATTGTCAGCTTACCTAGTTTATTGCCAAGTTAAGCGATTAACGCCTTGTTGATATAAATCAATTAATTATCTACACACCGTAATAAAATCAATCCTGAAAATGATGTGTGTAATTAATCAATTGAAACATAAATTTTTGGAGGTTTACCATGTATAAAGATTTATTTGGATCATTTACAGGCCTGCTAAGTTTGGGCGTGATTGTATTTGTGCTTGTGATGGCCACATTTTTCATCAGGCTGTTCATGACAGCCAAACCGCAAGATACCGAGAAGAGCGGTAGGTAATTTACGCTACATTTAAAAATGTGCGAGGCGGTTCACTATATATTGAGTGTCAGGCTTTTTCTTTAGCCCAATCGCCATAACTCTTAAACCGCTCCTGCACTTCCAGCATCTCCTGCTGGCTCAGGACGTATGGCTCACCCACCTGCAAGGCACGCAGGTATTGCTCGCTTAGCGTTTCAACTTCCTGCGTAATACGCAGTGACTTTTCTAAACTATCACCCACCGCAATCATGCCGTGATTGGCCAGCAAACAGGCTTTGCGATTTTGCAATGCAAGCAAAGCATAATCCGACAATTGCTGGCTGCCAAAAAGCGCATAAGGTGCACAGCGGATACTGTCTCCGCCGGCAAGCGCAATCATATAATGAAACGCCGGAATATCGCGCCGCAATGTACTTAATGCCGTGGCAAACATACTATGCGTATGGATAACGGCATTCACTTCCGGTTTTTGCTGCAAAATATCCAGATGGAAACGCCACTCGCTGGAGGGCTGACGATTCCCGACTGCATTGCCGGCAAAATCCATCCACACCATGTCTGCCGAGGTCATTTTATCCACCGTCATACCGGATGGCGTGATCAAAAAACCGGCTTGGCCATCACCATTATTCACACGGACGCTGACATTGCCGGATGCACCGCGATTCAAGCCTAAATCACAAAGTCGCTGACTAATGTTTAACAACTGCTCACGTAACTGCTGCATATTCGGCTTTCTAAAATTCCTACAAATGGGCTCTTTGCATCATGTTAAGCTGGCGTGGCGCAAAAACGCCTTGCTCGGTAATGATGCCGGTAACCAGCCTTGCCGGCGTCACATCGAACGCTGGGTTCGCCACCCTGGTACCGTACGGTAAAATATTCACACTGGCGATTTCACCGCTAGCCAGCCTGCCACTCATCCATGCAAGTTCATCGGCATGACGCTCTTCAATCTCGATCTGCCTGATGCCATCATCCAGATCCCAATCAATCGTTGGTGACGGCACCGCCGCATAAAATGGCACCTGATGGCCAAACGCAGCGCTGTCAAAAGCTGCCAACGCCTTTAGATAAGTACCGATCTTGTTGCATACATCTCCTGTGCCGGTGACACGGTCCGCACCAACTATCACCATATCCACCTGCCCATGCTGCATCAGATGCCCACCTGCATTATCACTAATCACCGTATGCGGCACACCGTGCTGACCCAGCTCCCATGCCGTCAAGCTGGCACCCTGGTTGCGCGGCCGCGTTTCATC
>JBAQME010000322.1:0-3530 GCA_049302535.1 Methylotenera sp. | reverse complement strand
GTTAAAAGCTTGACAGTAGATGAACTGAAAAAAATCCGGCAACCTGGTTCTAGCGTGAAAAACTGGAAACAAGTAAACAGCACTTACCCAGACAAAGCGATGGGCTTATACGGTCCTGGCACTGCATCTGGCACATTTGATTATTTTACCGAAGCTATCAATGGTAAATCTAAAGCCAGCCGTACTGACTACACGCCATCAGAAGATGACAACGTTCTAGTACAAGGCGTATCTGGCAATGTGGGCGGTTTGGCTTATTTCGGCATGGCTTACTATGAAGAAAACAAGGATAAATTAAGAGCTGTTCCTGTTGCAGCCAAAGCTGGTGGCGCTGGCGTATTGCCTTCTGCAGCCACAGTGATGGATGGCACCTACCAACCTCTATCCCGTCCAATCTTCATTTACGTGAATGCAACTTCTGCCGCATTCAAACCAGAAGTTAAAGCGTTCGTAAATTACTACTTGGAAAATGCACCGGCATTGGTAAAAGAAGTAAAATACGTGCCTTTGCCAGCGGAAGATTATGCAGCTGTTAAAGCACACTTCAAGTCAATGAAACCAGGCACCGGCTTTGGTGGTAAAAACGAAGTGGGCATTAAAATTACTGACCTTCTTAGCAGAATCAAGTAAGTTAAATTGATTGATTTAATAAGGAGCGGCGGCAAACGTCGCTCCTTATTTTATCTTTATGTGGCGTTACAACTAACGGTTAACTCCGTTTAAATGGAAAAATCTAATGACTATGAATTCGGTAACTCAAATATCCAAAAATACTATGGATATTAAAATTAGCCCGCGCTTAGCCAAAAATGTCCGTAGAAATATCAAGGAACGGATCATCGAGTTTATTTTAATGCTGGCAGCCCTATCTGCTGTGGCTACTACGTTCGCGATTGTTGCAATTCTTTTATACGAATCATTAGGTTTTTTTAAAACAGTTTCCCTGGTAGAGTTTTTCACAGCTACCGAATGGACCCCTCTTTTTGAAGATGCACATTACGGCATCATGCCTCTAGTATCAGGCACGCTCACTACATCTGCCATTGCACTAGCCGTCGCCGTACCTGTAGGTACCATTGGTGCAATTTATCTTTCCGAGTTCGCATCACATAAAGCACGTGAAATAGTCAAACCGATCCTGGAGCTATTGGTCGGTGTACCTACTGTCGTATTTGGTTATTTTGCACTGCTTTTCGTAACGCCTATGCTGCAAAAAATATTTCCTGAACTGCCGGGTTTTAACATGCTGAGCGCCGGTATCGTCATGGGCGTAATGATTGTGCCTTATATCGCTTCTGTTGCTGAAGATGCAATGCGCGCCGTACCGATGAGCATGCGCGAAGGCTCTTACGCAATGGGCGCTACCCGCTTTCAAACCGCAATCAGAGTAGTTACTCCGGCCGCCGTATCGGGGATTGTTGCCGCTTATATTCTGGCAATTTCGCGCGCCGTGGGTGAAACCATGGTGGTTGCAGTAGCTGCCGGCCAGCAACCTAACCTCACATTTAACCCGATGGACAGTGCCGCCACAATTACAGCTTATATTGTGCAAGTGGCCATGGGTGATTTACCGCATGCCAGCATCGGCTATCAAAGTATTTTCGCTGCAGGTCTGGTGTTGATGGTGATGACTTTGTTTTTCAACATCATAGGTCACATCGTACGTAAAAAATACCGCGAGCAATACTAATTCTAAGTAGCACAAAATGGATATTGATATGAAACCAAACACATCTCCAACCAAGGCCTCGGTTATCGAAAACCTGGGCGCTGTCAGGGCAATGATTCGCCGTCATAAGCGCAATGACATTATTTTTGCTGCCGTTGGCTTATTGGCTTTAATGCTGGGCTTACTCACGCTACTCACCTTATTCATTGACTTGGTGATGGATGGTTACGGCCGTTTTAACCTGGATTTTTTTAGCTCATATCCGTCACGCCGTGCTGCAAGCGCCGGTTTACTTTCTGCCTGGGTGGGATCCGCCCTGGTGATGCTGGTCACTTTTTTAACGGCTGTACCCGTGGGCGTTGCTGCTGGCCTGTACCTGGAAGAATATGCGCCAAAAAACTGGTTTTCAGACCTGATTGAAATTAATGTCTCTAATCTGGCAGGCGTGCCTTCGATCGTTTATGGCCTGTTAGCACTTGGGCTGTTTGTATATGGCTTGGGGCTAGGCCAAAGTATTTTAACCGCCGGTTTAACACTAGGCTTACTCATTTTACCGATTGTGATCGTATCTACCCGTGAATCAATACGCGCAATCCCGGTGGCGATTCGTGAAGCGGCTTATGCAGTAGGTGCGACCAAGTGGCAGGTTGTCAGCAACCACGTGCTTAAATACTCACAAGGCGGCATATTGACTGGCGTGATTATTGGCATGGCGCGTGCATTAGGTGAAACTGCCCCAATCATCACTATCGGTGCCTTAACATTTATTGCATTTTTACCGCCATCACCTATCACCACTACAGCGCCTTTCATTAACTTTGAATGGCTGAGTTCAGGTTTTACCGTATTGCCAATTCAAATGTTTAACTGGCTGTCACGTCCGGATCATGCCTTCCATATCAATGCTGCGGCAACCGGCGCGATTATTATCCTGGTTACACTGCTGATGAATGGCACCGCGATCTGGTTACGCTACAAAATTCGCAAAAACATTAAATGGTAATCAACCGGTTCGATTATCAACATTAAAACTGAACACATCGAAACTGAACATAGAAAAATCGTAAATTTAGGAAACTACATGATTAATGCTACAACTCCAATTAAAGCTGAATCGCGAGACCTCAACTTTTTTTATAGCAATGGCACCCAAGCCTTAAAAGGCATCAACATGCCACTATACGAAAATAAAATTACTGCGTTGATTGGTCCATCAGGCTGCGGAAAATCAACCTATTTACGTTGCTTTAACCGTATGCATGATTTGTATCCTGGCAATAAGTACGCTGGCCAAATTATAATGCACCCGGATAACACCAACATCCTGGATACTGGCGTTGATCCAATTGAAGTGCGCATGCGCATCAGCATGGTGTTTCAAAAGCCTAATCCATTTCCAAAATCCATTTACGAAAATGTAGCCTATGGCTTACGCGTTCGTGGCGAGAGCAACAAACGCTTGCTGGATGACAAGGTGGAAGAAGCGCTCAAGGGTGCAGCCTTATGGAATGAAGTCAAAGACCGTCTCCAGGATTTGGCTTTCAACCTATCCGGTGGCCAACAACAGCGTTTATGTATCGCCCGTGCGCTTGCAACTGACCCGGAAATCATGCTGTTTGATGAACCGACTTCGGCATTAGACCCGATTGCAACGGCAAATATTGAAGAATTAATGAGTGAGCTACGTAACAAGCTCACAATTCTAGTAGTAACACACAACATGCAACAAGCTGCTCGTATTTCAGATTACACCGCCTATATGTATTTAGGTGAACTGATAGAGTACGGCGATACAGACATGATTTTCACTCGTCCTACACGCGTAGAAACTGAGGATTACATTACTGGTAAATTTGGTTAA
>JBAQME010000321.1:0-5618 GCA_049302535.1 Methylotenera sp. | reverse complement strand
CGCAGGCAAAGCCAATGTTGTAGTAGTTCTTCAAGATCAGGCTGTCACCATCAGGTGAAAGTGAAGCATTAAAATTAGGGTAAGCTTTAAGCGCATTCACAGAGGCTTTAATCAGGAAGGCCAGCATGGTAAGCTTAACGCCACGTTTTTCAGCGTCCGCCTGCATAGACTTACGGAAATCTTCCAGGTCGGTAATATCAGCATCATCGAACTGTGTCACATGTGGTGCAGTCACCCAGTTGCGGTGCAAGTTAGCGCCTGAAAGTTTCTTGATACGTGATAATGCTTTTGTTTCGATCGAACCAAACTGGCTAAAATCAATCACTGGCATCGGCAATGCCGCCAGGCTGCTCACACCGGCCCCCATGTTTTCAGTACGCGGTTTAGCTAACTCGCCTTTTACATAAGCCTGTATATCACCTTGCAAGATACGATTTTTAGCGCCACTACCTTTAACTAACGCCAGATTTACACCAAGTTCACGTGCAAATTTACGAATTGATGGGCTAGCATGTGATAACTTACCCGCCGCAACCACAACGTGCTCACCTACTGGCGCAGGCTGCTGTGCTGGCTGCACTTGTTTAGGAGGCTCTGGCGCAGGTCTGGTTGGTTCCGGAATCGCTACTTTCGGCGCTTCTGCGGCAACTGGTGCAGCGGCCGGAGCGGCTTGTACTGCAGCTGGTTTTGCTGCAGCTGGTTTTGCTGCAGCATCGCTCACGTCCATAGTCATAATCAAAGTACCTTCAGACGCTTTATCGCCCACCTTGATCTTAACTTCTTTTACCACGCCTGCGTGTGGTGCCGGAATATCCATAGAAGCCTTATCAGACTCAACGGTAATCAATGAGTCATCTTTTGCTATGGTGTCACCAGCTTTAACTAAAACTTCAATCACATCCACGCTATCAAAATTACCGATATCGGGGACGAATATGTCTTGAACTGCCATCTATGCGTATCCTTAAACTGTCGTTGGGTTTGGCTTGTTAGAATTCAACTTGTATTTTTTAACCGCTTCTGCCACTTTAGCTGCCGGCAACTTGCCTTCATCGCTTAACGCTTTCAGTGCAGCCACCACTACGTAATAGCGATTCACCTCAAAGAAATCACGCAGCGCTTCACGGCTATCTGAACGGCCAAAACCATCAGTACCCAGTGCCACAAATTTAGTCGGCACAAAACGCTGAATCTGCTCGGCAAAGCTCTTCATGTAGTCTGTAGAAGCAACCACTGGGCCTTTTGCATCTTTCAGGCACTGCGCAACATAACTCACTCTTTGAGTTTTCTCAGGGTTGAGCATATTCCAGCGCTCACAATCCAAACCTTCGCGACGGAGTTCAGTGAAACTAGGTGCGCTCCATACGTCAGCAGCAATACCCCAGTCTTTTTCCAGCAATTCAGCTGCGGCAATTACTTCACGCAAGATCACGCCGCTACCCATCAACTGCACTTGCTTACCTTCAGCTTCCTTGCCCTTTAGCTTAGATTTACTGAAGCTATACATGCCTTTTAGTATGCCGGCCTCAGCACCTTTTGGTAATTCAGGGTGGCTGTAGTTCTCGTTCATCAAGGTAATGTAGTAATACACATCTTCCTGATTTTGCACCATGCGGCGCAAGCCTTCCTGAATAATCACCGCCAACTCATAAGCAAAGGTTGGATCATATGAAACACAGTTTGGAATGGTCGCAGACATCAAATGGCTATGGCCATCTTCATGCTGCAAACCTTCACCATTCAAAGTTGTACGACCGGCAGTTGCGCCAAGCAGGAAACCGCGTGCACGTGAATCACCAGCCAGCCAGGCCAAATCGCCAACACGCTGGAAACCAAACATTGAATAGTAAATATAGAACGGAATCATCTGCACGCCGGTAACGCTGTATGAAGTCGCAGCGGCCAGCCAGCTGGAGAATGAACCAGCCTCATTAATCCCCTCTTCCAGAATCTGGCCATCTTTAGACTCTTTATAGTACATCACTTGGTCTGAGTCCATTGGCTCGTACAATTGACCTTGGCTTGCGTAAATACCTAGCTGGCGGAACATACCCTCCATACCGAAGGTACGCGCTTCATCAGGCACAATCGGCACCACATATTTACCGAGTTCTTTGTCACGCACCAGCGTAGAAAGAATACGCACAAACGCCATGGTGGTTGAGATTTCACGGTCTCCCGTTGCCCCTAGCATATTTTCAAATGCTGACAACGCAGGTACTTTTAATTCATTACCTTTACGGCGGCGTTGCGGCACAAAACCACCCATAGCTGCACGGCGCTCGGCCATGTACTTCATTTCAGGAGAATCTTCAGCCGGTTTATAGAAACTTAAGTTCTCTACTTGCTCATCAGTGATTGGTAAATCGAAGCGGTCACGGAATTTTTTGAGTGATTCAATATCCATGCTCTTCTGTTGATGGGTGATGTTTTGACCTTCGCCGGCCTCGCCCATACCGTAGCCTTTAACGGTTTTAGCTAAGATAACAGTAGGTTGACCCTTGTGGTTTACCGCGGCATGGTAGGCAGCAAATACTTTGTGCGGATCGTGACCACCGCGATTCAAGCGCCAGATATCCTGGTCGCTCATTGCCGCGACCATTTCTTTTAACTGGGGATATTTACCAAAAAAGTGTTCGCGTGTGTAGGCGCCACCTTTAGCTTTAAAGTTTTGGTATTCGCCATCCACACACTCTTCCATGCGTTTTTTCAGTAAACCATCTTTATCCATCGCCAACAATGGATCCCAATAGGAACCCCAGATGACTTTAAGTACATTCCAGCCCGAGCCTCTGAAATCAGATTCCAGTTCCTGAATAATTTTACCGTTACCGCGCACAGGTCCATCCAGACGCTGCAAGTTACAGTTAATCACAAAAATCAGGTTGTCCAATTTTTCACGGCTTGCCAATGAGATTGCACCCAATGACTCCGGCTCATCCATCTCGCCGTCACCACAGAACACCCACACCTTGCGGTCGCTGGTATCAGCAATACCACGGTCATGTAAGTACTTCAGGAAACGTGCCTGATAAATACCTGCAAGTGGTCCTAAGCCCATCGAAACAGTTGGGAATTGCCAGAAATCTGGCATCAGCCATGGATGTGGATAGCTTGGCAAGCCATTGCCACCAGTTTCCTGACGGAAATTATCCATTTGCTCTTCTGTGATGCGGCCTTCTAAAAAGGCGCGCGCATACACGCCAGGGGATGAATGCCCCTGGAAATAAACACAATCGCCACCGAAGTTTTCATTCGGCGCGCGGAAAAAATAGTTAAAGCCTGTGTCATAAAGAGTTGCAGCAGATTGAAAGCTCGCAATATGTCCACCGACACCTGGTGATTTTTCATTGGCACGCAATACTGTCATGATCGCGTTCCAGCGTACCAACGCACGGACACGGCGTTCCATTTCAGGGTTGCCAGGCAACTTTTCCTGCAAATGCGTAGGAATAGTATTTAAATAAGCGGTTGTAGCGTTATATGGTAGATTGCTGCCAGAACGGCGCGCTTTATCAATCATCGCTTCCAGCAGATAGTGCGCACGCGCAGTACCTTCGTTTTCAATCACTGCCGTAAGTGCGTCAAGCCACTCCTGGGTTTCTTGACTATCAATATCTGGGCTGCTCAAATTAGTGTTCAATGACATTCAGTTGGGGCTCCGTGTAGCCATATCTGCGATACTTTATTTTATCTTCGTGACAGAACCTCAATAGGTATAATCACCGTACAGACAATAAGTAACAAAATCAAATATAGCGTGTCTGAAATACGGCGCACCAATAGCACGCCGTAATTAAAGTTTTTGTAAAACCGTAGTGTGGCTTTTTTACTGGTTTTGGTCAAGTTTACTAACGTTTTTTTAAGGAATTAGCATATATTTTATATACACAATCAATACATTTTGTATATAAAATTAAGGATAACAAATGTCGATAAAACTACAGCAACATGCGGCTATCGCCGACGAAAATTCTATAAAATCACATCAGCACATACTATTTGTGTTATCTGAAAAAGAAGAAAAAAACCTTCCTTTTTTTCAAACTTTACAATCAAAGCTTAAACGTAGCAAAAATGAATTCAAAGACTTAAATAAGTCACCGGTCACTATCGATTTACCTAATGGCGGCTTGGCAAGTTTTGTTATTTTAGGTAAAAAGCTTAATACATTTCAGCGCCATACATTGCTTCGCAAAGCGACTAAACCTTTATTAGACGAACAGCCTGCTGGCATCGCAATATGTGTGTTCGGCAATGATGCTACGCGTAAATCACATGCCTGCGCTGCATATTATGTAACTACAGTGAATGCCGCAGCGTTGCCAAACCGTAAAAAAGACAGCAAAGTTTACCAGCTAAACCATGTTGACCTCTATGGCTATCAGGCTGAACACGATTATAGCGATGTAAACGCACGTGTGGCGGGCAATATACTCTGCAGGCAATTAACCATGACCCCGCCTAATGAGTTAACTCCATCCATTTACCGCCGGAAAGTTTCAGCATTAGCCAAAGAGCAAGGCTGGCTGCATGAAGAGTATGACATGCCCACACTCAGAAAAATGGGTGCTGGTGCCTTTGTCGCGGTCGGGCAAGGTTCTGATCCGCAAGACGCGGCTATAGTCCACCTCACTTATCGACCTAAAGATTATAAAAAACAAATTGCAATCGTTGGTAAAGGCATTTGTTTTGACACTGGTGGGCACAACCTCAAGCCAGCCAAATATATGCTTGGCATGCACGAGGATATGAACGGCTCTGCAGTGACGCTTGGTATTCTTCTGGCTGCCAGCCAGATGCAGCTGCCGGTGAAACTTGATTGCTGGCTGGCTATCGCCCAAAACCATATTAGTCCCAATGCCTACAAACAAAATGACGTGGTCACAGCGCTCAATGGTATGTCGATAGAAATTGTGCATACTGACGCCGAAGGACGTATGGTGCTTGCTGATACGCTCACACTTGCATCACGCCAAAAACCTGATGCCATCATCGATTTTGCTACACTTACCGGCAGCATGATTTCCGCGTTAAGTGATCGCATGAGCGGTGTTATCAGTAACCGCCCAGAACTTGCCTGCAAAGCCGTAGACGCCGGAGCAACAGCAGGCGAACGTATTGTCGCATTCCCATATGACGACGATTTCGATAGTGATTTAGATAGTGATATAGCAGACATTAAACAATGCACACTTGAAGGTGGCGGTGATCACATTCACGCAGCCCGTTTTTTAGGTAAATTCCTGGAACAGGACATAGCCTGGATACATACCGACCTATCGTCAGCCAACCGCAAGGGCGGCTTAGGCGCAATAAATAGCGACACCAATGGTTTTGGTGTCGGGTTCGGTATCGAAATGATTAAAGATCTGTTGGAAGGATGAATTTAGATTAATAACATTTACTTGCATTGTTATTAAATACAAAAAAGCTCACAATTAAGTGAGCTTTTTTATTATAGAGTCAGCACAAGTGCCAACTCGAGGTCCAAAGACAAACACCCCACCATATGCATGGAGGGGTGTTTGGGTATAAATAGCTTGGCAGTGACCTACTTTCGCATGCGAAGAGCATACTATCATTGGCGCTGGTTCGTTTCACGGCCCTGTTCGAGA
>JBAQME010000320.1:0-1816 GCA_049302535.1 Methylotenera sp. | reverse complement strand
GGCATGACATTTTTCATGCCTGGCGACGCTTTTACAAAGAAGCAGCCAATAATTGATGCAACAATAGACACAGCGCCCAGCATCAATGGGTAGAGTACGCCGTTGGCGCCCGCCGTTGTGATAAGTAGCCCGCCCAGTACCATTGTAGCAATCAAGGTAACCGCATAGGTTTCAAACAAGTCTGCCGCCATGCCTGCGCAGTCGCCTACATTATCACCTACGTTGTCAGCGATTACAGCGGGGTTGCGCGGATCATCCTCAGGAATGCCGGCTTCCACCTTGCCAACCAGGTCAGCGCCTACGTCGGCGCCCTTGGTGAAAATGCCGCCGCCCAAACGGGCAAAGATTGAAATAAGTGAAGAGCCAAAAGCCAGGCCAATGAGTGGATTTAAGTCAGTTGCTGCTTCCCCGCCTAAAAAGGCATAAAAGCCGGCGACACCGAGTAATCCCAAGCCAACCACCAGCATGCCGGTGATTGCACCACCTTTGAAAGCCACATCAAGCGCCGGACCAATGCCCTTGGTTGCCGCTTGCGCCGTACGCACGTTGGCTTTAACGGAAACGTTCATGCCAATGAAACCGCAGGCGCCTGAAAGTACAGCACCAACGATAAAGCCTATAGCAGTCGTTTTGTTGAGAAAAATACCGATTAAGATTGCCAGGATAATACCGACGATGGTGATGGTTTTATATTGACGGGCCAAATAAGCTGCTGCCCCTTGTTGAATTGCACTGGCAATTTCCTGCATACGCGCATTGCCTGCCGGTAAACCTGAAATCCATTTACTCATTACCGCTCCATACAGAACCGCTAAAATTGCGGCGCCGATGACAACCGTTAGTTCAACTGACATGACTTCTCCCTATCTAAATTTTTATCAAATACGTTATTTAAAAACTTGCCGTAAAACGTCAAAATAAAACTAGTATGAATTGAAACCAAGTACTAAACATTTGTTGCTGATAAAGCTGAATCTGGTAAAGCCTACTATTGCAGAAAAACTAAATGCCGTAAAAATGAAATGTTGTCGCGTTTATCCCTTAATAAATTTGCAATGTGAATAAATTGTAACGGGGTTCATTATTGCATTATTAAACAGTGCTAACAATAGCAGGTAAGCGGGGCTGGGTATGCAGTAATGCTGATTCAATCAGCCGTTTTGATGAGCTTGTCCAGGGCATCGCCTAGCGCAGTACCGGATAATTTTTTACCGAGCTGTTTCAGCTGACTGACAGCCATGGGGCTAAGTTTCTTTCGAGGTTTAAGCTTGGGCTGAGGGGTAGATTTTACTTGCACTTTTACACGAATTGCAGTAACTTCACACACTTGCTTTTGTAGCTTAATCAATAGGCTAGGTAGCAAAAGCTTGATTTTTGCTGCAACGACGTTGTTGTCGGCAAACACGGTGAATTGCTGATTTTTAATACTGCTTGCATGGCTAAATTGAGCCAGGTTATCAGGAGCAATCGCCTCCCAAATTTTTTGCGCAGTTTGAGTTTGCTGGTTACGTGCATTGAGCGCGTTTAGCTCAGGGTGTTTTAGTATTGTATTGAATCGTTGCATGGCAGTTTATAAATTGCCTGTAAGGATCAGGGATAGCATGAATATCATTTTAGTCTCAAATAATATGGCGAAAGCCAAAACACTTTCCGTGCTGCAAGTGGGCATGATTATAGCAACACTCGTGTTTTTGCCAGTTTTGATAGCAATGATGCTGATTGTGCCACAGGAACCTGCCTCGCAACAGGGGGGTAAGTCGCTAATCCCGAAACATCTTCGTTTTTCTTTTAATAATCCGCAAAAACACCTTGATGC
>JBAQME010000319.1:0-27451 GCA_049302535.1 Methylotenera sp. | reverse complement strand
AAACCGTACTGGCCGCCTGCAAGCCCATTTGTGCCAGATAATGGCTGAAATCGTTTTTAACCGCGAGTGTGGCAGATGTAAATATCCAGGCGCGCGGCTGCGCATTCAGCTGCTTGCCGAAACCTTCTGCCACGCTGAGCGGTGTGGCGTGCAACTGCACAGAATGTGTGAACACTTCCACCCAACGCACCAGATTATTGTTCTCGGCAGATTGCCAGCGGCTTAGCAAGTCATGTAAAGCCATAGCGCGCTGCCAGCACTTTTCCAATAACGGATCACGTGCTGCCTGTGTTTCCAGCACCGCTGCCAATGCCTGTAACTGATTTAGCATGTGGTCAAACGCAGTTTGAAAACCCTTCAACGCCAAAGCTTTTTGCACTGGCAACCGCGAGCCTTCATAGGCAAACACTAATCTAAAATCCTTACAGGCTTTTTCAAGCAGCGGGATTGTTTCACCCAATTCAATACAGTCTTTGGCTGCACTAAGGTGCGCTGCAGTGCAATCACGTGCTAATTCAATCAACTGGCTCGTGGATACATCCTCGCCAAAAAACAGCCCGGCGACATCGGGCAATTGATGTGCTTCATCAAAAATCACGGTGTTGGCGCTGGGTAACAGCTCGGCTACACCTTCATCACGCAGCATCACATCAGCAAAAAACAAATGATGATTCACCACTACCACGTCGGCAGCAAGGGCCTGCTTACGCGCTTCCATCACAAAGCACTCTTTGTAAAAACTGCAGTCGCCGCCTAAACAGTTATCACGTGTTGAGGTCACATTGGCCCAGATAGAGGCGTTTTCGGGCACGCTATTCAGTTCGCTTTTATCGCCCGTCTTGCTGTTTTCAGCAAAGTTCTTAATGACATGCAGGTACTTTGCATCATCGCGTGAGGCAAACCGCCCTTCATTTGCCGCGCGTTCCAGATGGTAATGGCACACATAATTGGCGCGGCCTTTGAGCATTGCCACGGTGACCGGCACTTTAAGTGCATCGCGCACATTAGGCAGATCGCGGTTGAATAATTGATCCTGCAGATTCTTGGTACCCGTTGAAATGATGACCTTGCCGCCGGTAAGCAGCGCCGGGACCAGATAGGCAAAAGTCTTGCCGGTACCGGTACCGGCTTCTGCCACCAGCTGGGTATTGTGCTCAATCGCATCCGCAATCGCCAACGCCATTTCCAGCTGCTGGGTACGTTCATGGTAGCCCGCAATATGTGCGGCTAATATCCCATCTTTTTCAAAAACCTGGCGGATGCTGTATTCACTCATAGAAGCGCAATTATCCCACGACTTGGCGCTCTGCACTCTAATTAAACAGCGTGAATTTAGACACCGAAAATCATATTTGATGGTTTATGCCAAGTTAACTATAATGCGACGGTGATTAAATTTGTCCGCCCATATTTTTTGATTTGCGTTTTATTCGCACTGGTAAGCACATCCTGTGCTGCCAACCCGACCACGCCTTCTAAAGAAGAGCTTGAAATGGAACAGCAAGCGCAGGCTACCAAACTTAGCACTGAAGATATTGATGAAAAGAATTGGCCGGCACGTGCACGTGAAGTTTTAGTCAACGCCTTAAGTCTTACCGGCATCCGCTACAAATATGGCGGAAACTCACCTGAAACCGGTTTTGATTGCAGCGGTTTTGTGCGCTACGTCTACCAGCAAGCCTCTAATTTAACCTTGCCACATGGCGCACGCGCAATTAGCCAGCTAGGTAAAACCATTCCAAAAAGCGAATTGCAGCCGGGCGACCTGGTGTTCTTTAACACATTGAGATCAACTTTTTCACATGTAGGGATTTATTTAGGCAACAACCGCTTTATCCACTCACCAAGCAGCGGTGGCGAGATACGCGTGGAAAACATGCAAAGCAGTTATTGGGAAAAACGCTTTAATGGCGCTCAACGCATTGAAGCAGGAAACAAGAGGAATTAACAAGCAGTCGCGCTGCTTGTTAATTCCTCTTGTTAGGCTGCCAAACCACGTATCAAGCTTGGTTAACTATGAAATGTTAACTATGAAATTTCGCCAAATCGCCGGGCTTACGCAGCATTTTGTCCACTTCACCCAAATGCAATTCTTCCTGGTATATCAGCTCCCTGGCATATTCTTCGAGCATCACGGAATTTCCCTCTACTAATTTCAGCAAAGCTTTGTAGGCGTTAAGCGCAGTCGTTTCATGTGCTAAAGATTCCCGCAGAATATCGCCAATATCGTGATTGTGCGTTTCCAGTAATGGCCCGATCAATAATGATGGATGACCGCCCAAGTGCGTAATAATCTCACCGGCTTTATTCGCATGATCAAGCGACTCGGTAGCCTGACTACGTAACCACGACACAATCGGGATTCGGTTATATCCAAACACCATTAAGGAATAATGGGTATATCTGACTACCCCTGCTAACTCAAGCTCCAAAATAGTATTCAATGCGCTCACTATTGGATTATTTTCTTTACGGTCTGACATATTAGCTCTCCTTCTTAAGGGCGTTGATAAAGCAAGAAACAGCTACTTGCGGTTAAATCAAACTGCTAATTTCAAAAGCTATGATTACAAGATTAAACTTTAGTTTTATCACTATAGGTTTTATCATTATGAGTCTTATCACTATGACCCAAATCCCGTGTCGGATCGATGCAATCGCGTATCAACTGCTTTACTTCTTTAGCTTCGGGGAAGCGCCCGGCGGCTTTTCGTGAAAAAATCAATTGCTGGTTAAGTGTAATATCAAAAATACCGCCGGTACCCGGCTTTAGTGCGACACTATATAAATCCTGCTCAAACGTTGTTAACAGCTCCTGCGCCAGCCATGCTGCCCGCAATAACCAACGGCATTGTGTGCAATAAGTAATTTCAACGATATTTGTGCTCAATTTGTATGTCCTGACTGATATAGTTTAATATGCAGTGTAAATAATATAATCAGTTAAGTCTGAAACTAATCATACATTTGAAACTCATAGAATTTGTTAAATGCGCAACATTTATTAGATTAGCTTATAGACTAAATGTAGTTTCATTTGTTGGGAACAATCATACATGCAAGTAGAAAATAAATATCCTCGTTTTACAAAAATTGGACTTGTTGGTTCAGGCTTGCTGCTTGGCCTCATGTTAAGCCTGACGTATTCTGCAGTGGCAGAAAAAATGGTAAGGCCACAGCTTCCGCTGGATGATCTGCGTGCATTTGCTGAAGTCTTCGGGAAAATCAAGAGCGACTACGTCGAAACCGTAGAAGACAAAAAACTGATTTCAGAAGCCATTAGCGGCATGCTTACTGGCTTGGATCCGCATTCATCTTATATGGATCCGGACGCATTTAAAGATATGCAAGCAGCCACACAAGGTGAGTTTGGCGGCTTGGGGATTGAAGTTGGTATGGAAGATGGACTGGTCAAGGTCATTTCACCTATTGAAGACTCCCCAGCCTATACAGCCGGCTTAAAAAGTGGCGATCTCATCGTAAAACTTGATGAGACTCCCGTAAAAGGAATGACCTTAAACGATGCGGTAAAACACATGCGTGGCAAGCCGGATACGCAGATTGTTTTAACTGTTGTTCGTAAAAATGAAAACAAACCACTGTTATTTACGCTTACGCGCGCCATCATTAAAAACAAAAGCGTGAAATATAAATTAACCGAGCCCGGCTACGCCTATGCAAGAGTTACCCAGTTCCAGGAACGCACCGGTGAAGATCTGGCAAAAGCCATTAAGACCATGCATGCCGAGAACAAAGGCCCTTTCAAAGGCTTTATTCTAGACCTGCGTAATGACCCGGGCGGGTTACTCAATGGTGCCGTTGGTGTTGCTGCCGCCTTTTTACCTAAAGGTGAGTTGGTGGTTTACACTGAAGGCCGTGCACCGGATTCAAAAATGCAATTAACCGCTATACCTGAAAATTACGCCCGTGGTGGCGCTGCAAATGATTACATTCGCGATTTGCCGGAAGATTTAAAAACGGTACCGATGGCAGTATTAATCAACAGTGGTTCTGCATCCGCTTCTGAAATTGTAGCCGGCGCACTGCAAGACCATAAACGTGCGGCAGTGCTTGGCACACAAAGCTTTGGCAAAGGCTCTGTACAAACCATTATGCCAATGAATAATGGCGCAGCAATCAAACTGACTACTGCGCGTTACTTCACGCCAAAAGGCCGCTCAATTCAGGCAAAAGGTATCGTGCCCGATTACATTGTTGAGGATGGTACAGACCAGTCCGGCAACATCCATGAAGCGGATCTGACACACCACTTGTCCAACCCTAAAGATGGGGCTAATCCAAAGGATGCGAAAGCAAACGAGTCTGGCAAACCCGTTGCAATCGGTAATGGTGCCAAAGATAAAGAAAAATTGAATGAGAAAAAATTTGCAGAGCCAACAGCCCCGATTGAACCTGCAAGTAAAGATGATGTTCAATTTGTACAAGCCATGAACCTGCTCAAGGGACTGCCTGTAATTAAGTCTGAGCCGCCAGCTAAGCTGGAGGCGGCTAAAACTAATTAATATTAAATGAAGTAAATTTAAACCGCCTGAGTCCCAGGCGGTTTTTTTATATCTTCAACTTAATATCTTCAATCCGGACAACCTATTTCAGCAAATGCGTTAATTGAAAACGTTTATAATCACGTTATGACTTTATCTGTTAAAGAATTGATTGTTGAAGCTGACCGATGCGTAGCCTGTGGCTTATGCCTGCCGCATTGCCCCACTTATAGAAAAACAGGTTCCGAAGCAGACTCACCGCGTGGCCGCATTCAACTCATGCGCGCCGTAGCACAAGACATATTGCCCAATAATGACCGTTTTAAAGAGCATATTGATTTATGTTTAAGTTGCCGCAGCTGTGAATCAGCTTGCCCTAATAGCGTAAATTATGGCGCTTTGGTCGATACCGCACGCGCGCTGTACACCCGGAAAAAAAGCTTGGGCCAGATACTGGCCAAGCCATTTGTCCGCTCGCGTTATGTTGCATATCTGCTTACATGGCCACTTTGGCTATTACAACAACTCAAACTTAAAGCCTTGCTACAACGTCTGCTACCCAGCACAAAAATGTTGCCGGAAATAGCCAGGCCCGTGCGGTGGAAAGCATTTTATCCTGCAGCGACCTCACACCAGGGTGATGTCAGTTTGTTTTTAGGGTGCGCAAGCAGTGCGCTGGATAGCCAGACTTTGACTGCCGGCATTTACGTGCTGAACCAGCTTGGGTTTAATGTGCATGTCCCTGCCAGCCAAACTTGTTGTGGTGGTATTGCACGGCAAGCGGGGGATGGCGCTGAAGCTTCCAGGTTAGTCAATCGCAATGCCGCAAGCTTTGACCAGAGCCTGCCAATGCTCACCGCCGCCAGCGGCTGCGGCGCGGGTTTAAAAGATTACCTTCCACGGCATAACATTCAAGACATCAGTGCTTTTTTGCTAACATGTGATTGGTCAAATGCCCGTGTAGCCACGCTTAAAGAACGTATTTACGTGCAAGACCCTTGTTCCTTGCGCAACGTATTAAAAAGCCATCAAGCCGTTTACAATTTACTTAAAAAAATCCCCGATGCTGATATTCAGGCACTACCAGGCAATGGACAATGTTGCGGTGGAGCCGGAGCTTACACAATCACGCAACCGGATATGGCAAACAAGCTGCTTAATGACAAATTGGATGCAATTATTGCTAATAATGTGGTTATTCTCGCCACGTCCAATATTGGCTGTAGTTTGCATATTGCCAATGGCTTACGTGCACAAAATTTAAATGTCCAAGTCTTGCATCCGATACAAATCATTGCCAAACAAATGGGGTTGGGCGTGTGAATATATGCGACCTGTTGCATATATTCCAACTACTGGCTACATAAAGATATTTAAGCGTAAAATATAACCATGCAACACACATTGACTATAGACAAGATCATTAGCGAATTTGACACGGGGTTGCGCACGCTCCTTGCTAAACCGCACAGCCAGCGTGCGCATCCTGACGCAGGTGTAGCTGAAGCCGCTTTAAACGATGCTGAAAAGAAACATGTAAGTGCCCTCATGCGCATCAATCATACGGGTGAAGTTTGCGCACAAGCTTTATATAGTGGGCAGGCACTCACTGCCCAAGATGCCGCGACTAGCAAAACCATGCAACAGGCAGCGCGTGAAGAAACCGAACATTTAGCGTGGTGTGAAACACGCATTCATCAGCTTGGCGGGCGTACCAGCATACTTAACCCATTGTTCTATGCCGGCTCTTTTGCGATTGGCGCTATTGCAGGCGCATTAGGTGATAAATGGAGTCTGGGCTTTCTGGAAGAAACCGAGAAACAGGTAGGTGCGCACTTGGCGAGCCATCTCGACCAACTGCCGGAAACTGACGAAAAATCGCGTAAAATCATCAAACAAATGCAGGTAGATGAAGCCAAACATGCAATGGATGCAAGACAACATGGTGCAGCAGATTTGCCATCACCTGTTAAATTTTGCATGAAGCAGATGTCAAAACTGATGACAACTTCTACGTATCATTTTTAAAAACATTTCGTTTTAAATGCATATTACCAATATGCCCACGTAATTGATTAAGGTAACTATCGAATGGAAAAATTTAGTGATGTACTTCAAACGCTTGACGATGCCTCCCACGTAGAGCGTATTGAGCTTTACAACCAAGACGGCAGTTCAGCTGGCGTGATTGAAAATAAACCCGGCAGCCAAGGCTCAATTAAAGTGTATTATCACTTGGCACGCATGTATGGTGAAATATCATTGGACGCCGCAGTTGAAGGTTTAAGCCTTTACGCCGAACACACAGAAGATGCTGAAAACTGCCCGGGCAAACATCCCAACGTAGATAGGCTGCTGAATATCCTGGAAAACGAACAACCGCTTTCAGTAAAGGTAATTGAAACAAATAGTTAAGTTTGCGTTAGCCCTCAGCTATATCCACGCCGTTTGATAAATCCACATAACGGTTGCACACTTCAATGCCGCATCACCAAACTCGTATTCCCACACAAGATTAGTCCTGTTACGCGCATTTACCAATTCATCTATTCACAAACTGCACGCCATATAAGCCGCAGACTTTAACTTCGTCTTAAGACGCTCTTAAGATTTCAAAACTACCATATCAGTGAAGGTAAGTCGCACTGAACGTTTCAAACATGTGCGACTGTCACGTACCTATTTACGTATTCAATTAACTTTTGAAGGAAGTCCTGATGAATAAACTCGTTACCGCACTCATAGCCAGCGCCTTTGTAATTCCATTTACTGCATTTGCCAATGAAGCCACGACACTGAATGTCGAAGAAAAAATTGAAGTCAATGCTCCTGCCAGTGCCGTTTGGTTCAATCTACATAGTTTTGGTGACATGGGTGCTTGGCACCCGGCTGTAAAAAAGACAGAGATTGTTGAAGGCTATAACAATAAAGCGGGTGCTGTTCGCCTGCTAACCCTACAAGATGGCAGCACTATCAAAGAAAGGTTGCTTGACTACAAATTCAAGGAAAAAAACTATGAATATGAAATTATCGAAGGCGTATTACCGGTAAGTAACTACGTCTCCACACTAACGGTTACTGAAGCTAAAGATGGAAAATCACTCATCGTTTGGAAGGGAAATTTTAAACGCAAAGATCTCTCAGACAATCCTGCAGCAGGACAAAGCGATGATGATGCAGTAAAAACTGTCACCGGCGTTTACAAAGGCGGCTTGGAAAATCTAAAGAAAATTGCAGAAGGCAAGTAACAAACAAATCAGAAACTTAGAAATAATAAGTTTATTAGTCATCAATATTGCTAACAAAAGTCACTGAAAGGTACCTATGAAAACGATCTTAATATTATTGCTAACCATATCTGCAGCTAGCCTTATTGGTTGCTACCACAATCCTCACTATGGCCACGACAACGGCCGACATGAAAGACGGGGAGATGAATATGGTCACAGGGATAGTGACCATCGAGACGGTGGTCATCAAAGAAATCGCGACCATCAAGAACATTAAATAAACGATACCCGACTTAACCTGGCAGAAACTTGAATTCGGTTCCTGCCAGGTTGAATCAGGATTTGCTCATCTAGCCATTAAATTTCAACTGATACCGGCCTGATTTCAAAATCGTGTGTGATTTCCACGCTTTTGCTCAGCATAATTGAGGCTGAGCAATATTTTTCAGCAGACAATTTTACTGCTCTCTCCACCTGCGCAGGATTCAAGTTGTCACCCGTCACCACGAAATGCACATGAATCTTGGTAAACACTTTAGGAATTTCATCGGCGCGGGTAGCATCAATTTCAGCCACACAGCCCATAATGGGCTGACGTGCTTTTTTAAGTATGGCGACCACGTCAAATGACGTACAGCCACCCATGCCAATCAGCAGCATCTCCATCGGGCGCATGCCGATGTTACGGCCACCATTTTCAGGTGCGCCATCCAGCACTACGGCATGACCGGTTTCAGATTCGCCGACGAAACTGACGCCATCAATCCATTTCACTCTAACGTGCATAATTCTCTCCAATGGGCACCACAGTTTGAATACTCATCACAGGACGCCCAGATTGATTTACTTAACAGCTAACAATTCCACGTCAAAAATCAAATCCGCATTTGGAGGAATCACGCCACCGGCACCGCGAGCGCCGTAGCCCATTTCTGATGGGATAATTAAAGTACGTTTGCCGCCGATTTTCATGCCGGCAAAACCTTCATCCCAACCTTGAATCACTTGGCCGCCACCTAAAAAGAAATTGAACGGCTCGTTACGGTCTAAACTGCTGTCAAATTTTTTGCCTTTACCGTCTTTGGCCGCCGCGTCATATAGCCAGCCGGTGTAATGCACGGTCACGTTAAAGCCTGGCTCCGCTTCACGACCAGTGCCCACTTGCGTGTCAATTTTCTTTAATTCTGTAATTTTTTCCGTCATTGCTGTTGCTCCCTTTGCTGTAGTTTTTTCTGCATCTGCCGTATTGGATTCAGCCTGACATGCGCTTAAACCCAAGAAACAAATACCCGCTAATAATGTACTCAATAATTTCATGTTGACCCTAAATATAGCATTTAAAAGTAAGCCGTAATGATACTGTAAAACCTAGTCAAATGAGCGCAACTATATAGCTTTATGGCTGCTGATGCACCCATTCTATCAAGGCGTCCTGCGCGTTTTTACTTGCCGCTGCCCTTGCGTGATTCACCAGCATCACCAACACATGGCGATGGCCGTTAGCGTCCAGCATGTATCCGGCAATCGCGCTGACACCATCGATTGACCCGGTTTTAAGATGGGCACGGCCATTAGACGGGCTGTCTTTTAAGCGCTGCTTGATCGTTCCATCAAGGGATAATATGGGCAATGAAGCCATCATTTCCGGCATGACCGGGCTATTGTAGGCACGCACCAGCAATTGGCCTAAATGTTCTGCGCTTATCTGCTCAATACGAGACAACCCCGATCCGTTTTCAATGACCAGTTCCTTAAATTTCAGCCCATTGGCAACCAGCCAGGCTTGAATCGCACTGACCCCTTTAGCTTCTGTGGCAGGCGCGCCGTTTTTTTCTGCGGCGATGGTTAAGAATAATTGCCGCGCCATGACGTTATTACTCCACTTGTTGATGTCGCGCACGATACTGCCTAACGGTTCAGAAAATTGCTCCAGCACTTTCACCGCGGTCGCCGGTGTCTCTTGTAGTTTAAGCGCACCATTAAACTCACCACCTAATTCACGCCATAATTTTTTGAATGTAAAAAATGCATATTTTTCATCGTTAAACAGGCTTAGCTCTAAAAAACGCTCTCCGCAATCGGCTGCATAGACGCCGCCAAATGTAACGACTGCGCGATCTTCATCAGGCTGAACATCATATGTCATGCGGCTACGCCATTCACCGCAAGCGCCCTGCACACGCTTAAGCTTATTAACAATGATTACCTCAGGCAATTCAAATTCCTGCGTAACACTGACACCTTCATCATTGGCAGTGAATTTAAAACTTGTATTGCGGCCATTCACCAAAAACGCACTTGGCATCGCATTGTAGGCGCGCCATTTTTCATTATCGAAACTAATTGGGCTACCAATATTATTAGCGAAATAACTTTTATCAATAATCAAATCACCGTTAATTTTTTTTACACCAGCCTGCCGTAGGCTGATTAACAATCGCCAGAAATCCTGCGCTTTAAAACTTGGGTCGCCATAACCTTTGATGATTAAATTGCCATGCAAGACCCAATTTGCCAAATTGCCGTCACGATATATTTCAGTTTTCCAGCGGTAAGCTGGTGTGAGTAAATCCAGTGCGGCGTTGGTAGTGACTACTTTCATCACCGATGCCGGGTTCATCGCCTGTTCTGCGTACTGACTGAGAATCGGGGTGCTACTCTCAACGGCTTGAACATACACCCCCACACTCTGCTGTGGAATGCCTGCTTTTTTCAACGCTTCGGCCACGCTGGCCGGAAGTTCCGCACTGGCATAAAAACTGGCAAGCAGCATTGAACCTAAAAAAATGATGCGCGATATCATGCCGCTACTGTAACCACGTCATATGCGGTGTTTATCATAAAATCAATTTCCGCCGCAGTGATGGTATAAGGCGGCATAAAATATACGGTGTTGCCAATTGGGCGCAGCAGTAGACTTCGATTGATTCCGACTTGATAACACTGCTTGGAGAACTGCGCATTCTGCGTTGACACATCAAAAGCGAATATCATGCCCTGATGCCGTAAATGCTTGATTGGCAGGTCAGTGAGCACTTGCATTTTTTCCACTATCAGGGCTGATTTTTCCCTGTTTTTCTGCACCACATTATCAGCATCAAATATTGCCAATGTCGCCAAAGCCGCGCTGCATGCCAGTGGATTGCCCGTATAGCTATGACTGTGTAAAAAACCTTTAATTGTAGCGTCATGATAAAACGCCTGATAAACATTGTCTGTGGTCAACACCGTGGATAAGGGCAAATAGCCCCCGGTAATCCCTTTGGATAAACAGATAAAATCAGGCTTAATAGCACCCTGCTCACACGCAAACATGGTTCCGGTGCGACCAAAACCCACAGCAATTTCATCGGCAATTAAATGCACTTCATACTTGGTACAAATCTCGCGCGCCTTGGCTAAATATACAGGATGATACATACCCATACCTGCTGCGCATTGCACCAAAGGCTCAATAATAAAAGCAGCGAGTTCTGCGTGATGCTGCGCAACATATTGTTCTAACTTTTCCGCACAGCGCAGAGCAAAATCCTCTGCACTTTCCCCTGCTTCCGCCAGCCTGGAATCCGGGCTCGGCACCTGCGCTGACTGTATCAACAAAGGCGCATAGGTATCTTTGAAAATAGCAACATCCGTCACGCCTAAGGACCCTAAGGTCTCGCCATGGTAACTGTTCTGCAGGCTGATAAATTTAGTCTTGCCGGATTTACCAATGTTACGCCAGTAATGAAAACTCATTTTCAGCGCAATTTCAGTGGCACTCGCGCCGTCAGAAGCATAAAACGCATGACCTAAACCAGTAAGCTTGGCCAGTTTTTCAGACAAAGCCACCACGGGCTCGTGTGTGAAACCAGCCAGCATGACATGCTCAAGCGAGTCCAATTGTTGCTTGATTGCATCCTTAATGCGCGAATTGTTATGCCCAAACAGATTCACCCACCACGAGCTGACTGCGTCCAGATACTGCTTACCATCTGCGTCATACAACCAAACACCGTCGCCACGCTGGATCGGGATAAGCGGGTAAGTTTCATGCAATTTCATTTGTGTGCATGGGTGCCATACCGCCTGCAGGCTACGCTTCAAAAGATCTTGATTACTCATATCTGAATTGTACGATGTTTTTGACTGGTGATTAAATCAAATATCGTCATAAGCCCTTGTTTAGTCTAAAATTCAGGCTCACGATAATTCCACGCTATAGCTCCATGCAAAAAAGCCACATCAAATCCAGGCACCACTTAGAACTGCTTGCACCTGCCAAAAATGCAGATTTTGGCATTGAAGCCATCAACCATGGTGCCGACGCAGTCTACATCGGCGGCCCTGCATTCGGTGCGCGCGCCAAGGCGCCTAATACGGTAGCCGACATTGAGCGTCTGGTAAAACACGCGCACCGCTATCATGCCGAGGTATTTGTAGCATTGAATACCATTTTTCATGATAACGAACTGGAAGGTGCACGTGAGCTGGTGCAACAACTCTATGAGATTGGCACAGACGCGCTGATTATTCAGGATATGGGCTTGCTGGAGATGGACCTGCCGCCGATTCAGCTGCACGCAAGCACCCAAACCGACATCCGCACGGTTGAAAAAGCCGTATTCCTGGATCAGGTCGGCTTTTCGCAACTGGTGCTGGCGCGCGAACTGGATTTAAACACGGTTAAAAAAATCGCGGATGCCACCAGCTGCAATCTGGAATATTTTATCCATGGCGCATTATGCGTGGCCTTCAGCGGGCAATGCTATATCAGCCACGCCCATACCGGCCGCAGCGCCAACCGCGGCGAGTGCTCACAGGAATGCCGTCTGCCATTCACGCTGGAAGACCAGAAAGGCCGCATCATCGGCAAAGACAAGCACTTCTTATCAATGAAGGATAATGACCAGAGTGCCAATCTGCGTGCCTTAATTGACGCGGGTGTCAGCTCATTCAAAATTGAAGGTCGCTACAAAGATTTACCTTATGTTAAAAATGCCACCGCGCACTATCGTGAGTTGCTGGATGAGATTTTGGAATCCAGACCAGAATTAGCGAAGCCATCATCCGGCCATTGCACCTACACCTTTACCCCGCAGCCGGAAAAAACCTTTAACCGCAGCGCCACCGATTACTTTGCGCACGGGCGCCAGGCGGACATTGGCGCCTTCGATACGCCTAAATTCTCAGGTGAGGAGTTAGGCAAGGTCACCAAAGTCGGCAAAGATTACTTTGAAGTAGAAACGAATATCGAACTGCATAATGGCGACGGCGTGTGCTTTTTTGATGTACACAAAGAGCTGGTGGGCTTGCGCGTAAATACGGTAGAAGGCAAACGCTTATACCCGAATGAAATGCCGGAAGACATGCGCCGCGGCATGACCGTATTCAGAAACCGTGACCATGCCTTTATGCGCCTGCTGGAAAAAGACTCTGCCCAGCGCAAGATACCTGTAGACATCACTTTTTACGAAACACCAAACGGCTTTGCACTAACGGTAATCGATGATGATCATTTCAGCGCCACTGCCGCATGTGAAGCTGAGAAACAAATAGCGCAGAATCTGGATAAAGCGGAAAGTAGCCTGCGCGAGAACCTGAACAAACTTGGCGGCACTGACTTTGCTGCCAAATCTATCACACTGCAAACCAGCCAACCCTGGTTTATTCCAGCTTCAATCATTAACAACCTGCGACGAGATGCAATCGAGCAACTGACAGAAACACGCACTTTAGGCTACGAGCGCCCAGTCCGCCGTGCAGCAGTTGAACCGCCAGCGATATACCCGGAAGACACATTAACTTACCTTGCCAATGTCTATAACAAGCAGGCGCGTGCTTTTTACCGGAAACATGGCGTAAAACTGATCGCGGCAGCTTATGAAGCAAATAAGGAACTGGACGAAGTACCGCTGATGATTACCAAGCACTGCCTGCGCTTTAGTCACGGCTTATGTCCGAAAGAAGCAAAAGGCGTGATAGGCGTGCAGGGTACGGTTACTGCAGAACCGATGACACTCATTAACGGCAATGACCGATTCACCCTGAAATTTGACTGCAAACCGTGCGAGATGCACGTGATGGGTAAAATCCGTAAACCGGTATTACAGCTGCCGCAGCCACAGCCAGTTCACTTTCACGCAAAACGGCTGTAACCCTTTAACGCATCAGGACTGAACGTATGGATCTTCTACACTTTTTTACCAGTCTTGATACCCAGTTAGGCAGCGTGATCGCTGCTCATGGCAATTTAATTTACATCATTTTGTTTGCCATCGTATTTTCTGAAATTGGTTTTCTACCGCTATTTTTTCTGCCGGGCGACCCACTTATTTTCATCACGGGTTCTTTTTGCAAGCTCGGTTCACTCAATTTACCAGGGATGATGGCCACACTCATTATTGCCGCTTTTTTTGGTAACTTGGTAAGCTATAAAATTGGTGCTGCCGTTGGCGAAAAGATAGACTCCAATCAATATCGCTGGGTGAACAAAAAAGCACTGGAACGGACGCGCGCTTTTTATAGGAAATATGGGCAGGCGACCCTGTTCATATCACCGTTTATTGCAGTGATTCGCACCTTTGCGCCATTTCTGGCGGGGGTGGGCAGAATGCCTTTCAGCAAATATGTTATTGCCGCTAACATTGGCACTACCTTCTGGGTGGGTGCACTGATGCTGGCAGGCTACTTTTTTGGCGAGATCCCATTCGTACGTAACCACATGGCAAGTATCGTATTATCGGGCTTAGGCACTGGCCTGGCCTGCGTCATAGTTGGCGCAGGCCTATCTCGCAAAAAACAAAAGCCTTGATTTCTCCCAGCCTAAGGCGCCGGGTTCATCATGGTCAAATGCAGGTGCTCGATTTCCGCCAGCACTTCCGGTGAAAGCCTGTTATCCCAAGCATCAATGTTTTCTTTTAACTGCGCCATCGTTGTTGCACCGATGATAGTACTGCTAACAAACCAGCGGTGGTAAACAAAACTCAAGGCAAGCTGCACCGGCGTTAAGCCGTGCGCTCTGGCAAGCTTTGCGTAAGCCGCACTCGCAGGAAAAACATTCGGTTTTTTATAGCGCTGCGCATACCCTAAAAACATGGTCACACGGCCTTTTGCTTCCGGATTATCTACATATTTTGCGGTTAAATGCCCGAAAGCCAATGGAGAATAGGCAAGCAGGCCGACATTTTCACGATACAACACTTCCGACATGCCAAATTCCATGCCGCGATTGATCAGGTTATAACAATTTTGCACACTGGCTACACGTGGTAAATTATATTCATTGGCAATACGCAAAAACTCCATCAAACCCCACGGCTGCTCGTTTGACAAACCAATGTAACGTACCTTGCCTTCGGCGACCAGTTCTGCCAATGTTTCCAGCTGATTGCGAATACTTAGCCATTGCCTCGGCTGCCCGGCAGCATCCAACTCCTGTATCGGGTCAAACTGGTATTGCCCGAACATCGGCACATTACGCTCAGGCCAGTGCAGCTGGTACACATCTATGTAATCCGTTTGCAAACGCTTAAGCGAGCCCTCGATCGCGGCACGAATATTAGCGCGGTCCAATGAAGGCGGCCCGCCACGTATCCAGTCCATGCCGCGACGTGGTCCGGCCACTTTGCCGCCCAGGATAATCTTGTCGCGTGGCTGGTTTTTAAGCCAATTACCGACCATCGTCTCGGTACGCGTATAGGTTTCGGCTTTGGGCGGTACCGGATACATTTCAGCGGTATCAATAAAATTAACACCACGTCCAATTGCATAATCCAATTGTGCGTGTGCTTCCGCCTCGGTGTTCTGGTCACCATAAGTCATGGTACCTAAACAAATTTTAGATACATTAAGTTCGGAGTTACCTAGTTTTGTATATTCCATGATGAAACCTTATATCGGTGAAACTGCACATATCGAACCTGCATATTATATAAAACATGCAATTTTTTTAAGTCCAACGCTTGAAAATGCCTAAATCAACCCAATGTTAGCAATCGAGGTATAGGAGTGCTAAAATGCTGCATTGCCTATGCAATTTTTTATTAACTATTAGTAGCATAACTCATCGGGAGAAATTGAATGAAAATTCGTCCATTACACGATCGCGTCATTGTAAAACGTTCTGAAGAAGAGCGTACAACCGCTTCTGGCATTGTAATTCCAGACAGCGCAACTGAAAAACCGGACCAAGGTGTTGTGCAAGCTGTTGGCAACGGTAAAAAAGATGATAGCGGTAAAACTATTGCACTGGATGTTAAAGTCGGTGACAAAGTATTATTCGGCAAATACGCAGGCCAAACCGTCAAGGTGGATGGTGAAGAATTATTGGTGATGCGTGAAGAAGACATCATGGCAATTGTCGAATAATTTCGACGGAAGGAAAAAGTTGAATCATTTCAACTTAATCTACCTAGTTATTTAAGAACACAGGGTTATTTAAGAACACAGGAGAATTTAACATGGCAGCTAAAGACGTAAGATTCGGGGACGAAGTCCGCCAAAAAATGACTAATGGCGTAAATATTCTCGCCAATGCAGTTAAGGTAACGTTAGGCCCTAAAGGCCGCAACGTAGTGTTGGAGCGCTCATTTGGCGCACCTACTATCACTAAGGATGGCGTTTCAGTAGCTAAAGAAATCGAATTGAAAGACAAATTCGAAAACATGGGCGCACAAATGGTGAAAGAAGTGGCTTCTAAAACTTCCGACATCGCTGGTGACGGTACTACAACTGCAACCGTATTAGCACAAGCGATCATCCGCGAGGGTATGAAATCTGTAGCTGCGGGCATGAACCCAATGGATTTGAAACGCGGTATCGACAAAGCGGTTGAAGCAGCAATTGCTGATTTGAAATCACAATCCAAACCATGTACAACCAGCAAGGAAATCGCACAAGTTGGCTCTATCTCAGCTAACTCTGACAGCTCAATCGGCCAGATCATTGCAGATGCAATGGACAAAGTGGGCAAAGAAGGCGTGATCACTGTTGAAGACGGTTCAGGTCTGAGCAACGAATTGGACGTGGTTGAAGGTATGCAGTTTGACCGCGGTTACCTGTCACCATACTTCATCAACAACCAGGAACGTCAAATTGCGTTGTTAGACAACCCATTCGTGTTATTGCATGACAAAAAAGTATCAAACATCCGTGACTTATTACCAACTTTAGAGCAAGTAGCTAAATCCGGCCGTCCATTGTTGATTATCGCTGAAGATGTAGATGGCGAAGCATTGGCAACATTGGTGGTGAATAACATCCGCGGCATCTTGAAAACTGTTGCTGTTAAAGCGCCAGGCTTCGGTGACCGTCGTAAAGCCATGCTGGAAGATATCGCGATCTTGACTGGCGGCGTTGTAATTGCTGAAGAAGTTGGCCTGAAACTTGAGAACGTAAAACTTGAAGATTTGGGTTCTGCAAAACGCATTGAAGTAGGCAAAGAAAACACCATCATTATTGACGGTGCTGGTCATGAAGGCAACATCAAATCACGTATCGCACAGATCAAAACACAAATCGAAGAAGCGACAAGCGACTACGACCGTGAAAAATTGCAGGAACGCGTTGCTAAATTAGCTGGCGGTGTTGCAGTGATCAAGGTTGGCGCTACGACTGAAATCGAAATGAAAGAGAAAAAAGCCCGTGTTGAAGATGCGTTACACGCAACTCGCGCAGCAGTTGAAGAAGGTATTGTTGCCGGCGGCGGCGTGGCATTGATTCGTGCCCGCGATGCAATCGCTAAAGTTAAAGGTGACAACCTTGACCAGGAAGCCGGTATCAAAATCGTATTGCGTGCGGTTGAAGAGCCATTACGTCAAATCACACAAAATGCCGGTGTTGAGCCTTCAGTAGTTGTGAACAACGTTGCAGCCGGTAAAGGCAACTATGGCTACAACGCTGCCAATGAGACTTATGGCGACATGGTGGAAATGGGTGTGCTGGATCCAACTAAAGTTACACGCTCAGCATTGCAAAATGCAGCTTCAGTGGCTGGCTTGATGCTAACAACTGATTGCATGGTTGCTGAACTGCCTAAAGATGACGCTCCAGCAATGGGTGGCGGTGATATGGGTGGTATGGGCGGCATGGGCGGTATGATGTAAATTCACTCTTCATTTCATCAGTGAGGCGTTGTTGGCGTCCTCGTTTGCTCCTGGTCGTATAAATCATACTGCCTGCGTCGCAAACTCCTAGCCGCCTAGCCTCACTTTCGAACTGAAGCTGAATTCCAGCTCTAATAAAAAAGCCTCGCAGTTGCGAGGCTTTTTTATTTTAACCTTCAGTTAACCAAACTGATAAGAAGCCATCACAACCTCAAACACCGTATCGGTAAAAATACGTTTACCAACACAGCTTCCTGCCGCACCAGCCACTACCATCAATGGTATCAGATGATCCTCTCTAGGGTGCACTAATCGGGCAAACGGCGCTTGTTCCCAATGCATTAACGCCTGATTACGTTGATGAGTATCCGGATTTGAAATAGCTTCATACAGATATTGCTCAAATTGCACAGAAGGCTCAAACGACGCCGGCCTGCCAAAACCACGCATATTGTGGTAAGTCAGCCCGCTGCCGATAATAAGCACCCCCTCATCCCTTAACGGTGCAAGTGCTTCGCCAAGTTTGATATGTTCGAACGGATCGTAAGTAGACTTCATTGAAAGCAGCACCACAGGAACATCCGCATCAGGATACATCAGCATCAAGGGGACAAAAGTACCGTGATCAAAACCACGGCTATCATCCTCGCTACTCTCAATCCCCGCTGCTCTTAGTAACTCACGGACTCTTTTCGCCAATACAGGACTGCCGGATGCCGGGTATTTCACATGATAAGTATGTTCAGGAAAGCCGTAATAATCGTACTCCATCGGCGGATGCTCGGCCGTAGATACCGTAAATTGCGGTGCTTCCCAATGGCCGGTAATCACCAATATGGCTTTCGGTTTTGCCGGCAGCGTCGCCGGCAACCTTTCCAGTTCTGCAGCCGTAATTGCAAAACGCTGACGCATATCCTCAATATACGGCCAAGGTCCACCACCGTGAGAGATAAAAAGAGTAGGAAACATAATATGATTCATAGCAAACAAACTACACCAAAATTTAATTATTTAAAACTTAAATTCAATTATTTCAAATAGTTATTTCCGATACTTACACAAAATTTACAAACTGTTTACAATTTATGAAATTTGCGTTTATACTGTGTTCACTCTAAAGACCTTGCAAATATAGCAGGCAAAAAAAGACCCCGATTAAGGGGAAGAAATCGGGGTCAAAAAGTGCCTCATCGTCTAAGGCTTCCGCTCAGGGAGGAAAGAAGCGGAAAGATAACTTTCGTTATCTGTACTTCTGACTAACTCAATCAAGATTTAGTTCCAAAAAAATTTCACCTACATATTTTATTTGCCTATTGCGTTATTTAGCGCGGCTGCTATGCAAATACACGCTCTGAAAATGAGTAAGTAAAAATAGGGACTGAGAAAAATGAGCTATAGCGAGTCATGCTAGAATAAGGGCTATGAATAGCCAATCTCAGCATGCCACAACAAAAGATCCGCTTCTAGCCGGGCTCAACAATAAGCAACTTGAAGCGGTCACCCTGCCACAGCAGTCAGCGCTGATTTTGGCTGGCGCAGGCAGTGGAAAAACGCGCGTACTCACCGCACGTATCGCATGGCTGATTCAAACCGAACAAGTTTCCCCAACTGGATTGCTGGCAGTCACTTTTACCAACAAAGCGGCAAAAGAAATGCTTACCCGCATTACCGCTTCACTGCCGATCAACACGCGCGGCATGTGGGTAGGTACATTTCATGGGCTTTGCAACCGATTACTACGCGCACATCACCGTGAGGCCGGCCTGCCTGCAAGTTTCCAGATTTTAGATATTGCAGATCAACTAGCAGTTATTAAACGTTTAATGAAACTCTTAAACGTAGATGATGAAAAATTTCCACCCAAGCAAGTACAAAATTTTATCAATAGCTGTAAAGATGAAGGCTTGCGTGCACACGCTGTTGATGCCTACGACCCGCACTCGCAAAAACTGCGTGAAATTTTTGAAGAATACGATAAACAATGCCAACGTGATGGCGTAGCGGATTTTGCCGAATTATTACTGCGTTGTTATGAGCTGCTGGAGCGGGATGCAAACATCCGCCAGCACTACCAGAACCGCTTTAAATACATATTAGTGGATGAGTTCCAGGACACAAACCGTCTGCAGTACCAGTGGCTAAAACTGCTGGCTGGCAAAAACAACTGCATGTTTGCTGTAGGTGACGATGACCAGTCCATCTATGGTTTTCGCGGTGCACGCGTAGGCAATATGCGTGATTTTGAAACCGACTTTCACATCCAGCACGTTGTTAAGCTTGAAGAAAACTATCGCTCACACAGCAATATTCTGGACGCCGCCAATGCGATTATTTCGCACAATAAAAACCGTTTAGGCAAAAATCTATGGACGTCGGCTGGCGCTGGCGAACCGGTACGCGTTTACCAAGCCTATAACGATAACGATGAAGCGCAGTTTATTGTCGATGAAATCAAGATGCTGCATGCAGAAGGCGTGGAGCTAGGTGAAATCGCCCTGCTTTACCGCTCCAACGCGCAATCCCGCGTGCTGGAACATGCGCTGTTTTCGGCCAATTTACCTTATCGAGTGTATGGCGGTTTACGCTTTTTTGAGCGGGCTGAAATCAAACACGCGCTTGCTTATATGCGCTTGATTGCCAACGCCAACGATGACACTGCACTGCTGCGCGTTATTAACTTCCCTGCCCGCGGCATTGGCGCACGCAGCCTGGAACAACTGCAGGAAGCCGCCCGTGCCAACGATTGCAGCCTGTGGCAGGCGGCAGTGAATAAAGTCGGTAATGGTAAACCCGGCGGCAAGGGCATTGAGGGCTTTGTTGCACTGATCCGGCAAATGGTGGATGAAGCTTACGGCATCAGCTTGTCTGAATTGGCCGAACTCGCCACCACACTGTCCGGCTTAAAGGCGCATTACCAGAATGAAAAAGAGGGTGAAGACCGTATCGCCAACCTGGAAGAGTTAGTCACTGCGGCAGTGGCTTTTACTAAACAGGACTTTGGCAACCATAACAATGTGGACGGTGAAACAGAACAGGATTTGCTGACACAATTCCTGAGCCATGCCAGCCTGGAAGCCGGTGAACACCAGGCCGATGTCGGCCGCGAAGCGCTGCAGCTGATGACCGTGCATGCGTCCAAAGGCTTGGAATTCAAAGCCGTTTTCATCAGTGGTCTGGAAGAAGGCCTGTGCCCGCACGAACAAAGTACCTATGAGGCTAACGGTCTGGAAGAAGAGCGCCGCCTTATGTATGTGGCGGTGACGCGCGCCCGGCAACGTCTGTATTTAAGCCATGCGCAAAGCCGTATGCTGCACGGGCAAGTGCGCTACGGTATTCCATCACGCTTTCTGGATGAAATCCCCGATGAGCTTCTCAAACACTTGAATAGCAAACCTGTGGCCAAATCCGGCGGCAATCGTGATTACAGCGAGTTGCCTGCCATGATGAGCAAGCACCAAAGCAGCAATCAAAAGAACGCCATGCCCTGGAAAATCGGGCAACAAGTGGCGCATGCTAAATTTGGTAACGGTGTTGTGGTCAGCTATGAAGGCAACGCCAATGATATGCGTGTACAGGTGAATTTCGGACGCGAAGGTTTAAAATGGCTGGCACTGGAGTTTGCCAAACTTAATCCTGTTTAAAGCTGAATCCGGTTTAAAAGCTTGAGCCTATTTAGCAGGTTTTTAATGCTAGCTCGCCAAATCCTCAGGCTGCTCAATATTAAACACATCCACGTAGCTGGTGTATAAACTTGTCATCATCATGGGAATCACCACCAGCAAACCTAAACCAACTGGAATAATGGCGATAACCAGCAGCGCCATAAAAATAAAACCATACAACAGAAAAGGCAGCATGTTTTTCAAACAGGCAGTAAAGCTTAATTTCATGGCATCTACTGCGCTTAAATTATGCAAACCCGCTAATACCGGTGCGAACCAATATGCCATCAGAATGGGCATAATAAAAAGCATTGCAATTAAAATAGGGATCATCATGCCATCCGCCTGTTCAGGACTTAAATCCTTGCCCTTAACCAGCAGCTCTACAGTATCCCGGTCCAGCGCCAGCACTACAAATACAGCAATTACCAGCAAGCTGACCATATAAATACCACCCACGGCAATAAGCTGTGATGTGTTATGTTTAAACCCCTCGAACAGGTGATTAATTTCCAGGTCCTGATGCCGCACCAATGCCTGGCAACCCCACATCATCCCTGCCGCAAACACAGGGGCTAACAAGGTGCTCACTACGGAACCCACAACAGGCAATAACGAAACAGGTATCATGATTGCCAGATAGATAACCAGCAAAATAATCCACATGGCTGGGTTAGCCTTAAATAGGTAAAAACCATTCACAATCCAGGACCACGCATTGCTTACCGGCACCTGTCTAACTTGCAATGTATTAACTTGCGGTACTGAATTTTGTAAATCTTCTGCCATGATATTTCTTATCCTTCGTTACTTTAGTCGCCACTGGTCAACATTAGCGCTGCTCTGTACGCAACTTAAGTATATTTTTAAAATGATTAGGATCTTTTGCGTGCGTCAGTTCACCCGCTTGCGGATTAATCTGGTCATACAAACGCGACAGCCAAAAGCGCAACGCTGCAATACGCAGCATACTGTTCCATGCGCCATGTTCAGCCTGGGTAAACGGCCTGACTGACTGATAAGCATCCAGCATCGCGTTTAATTTCGCTGTGTCCAGCGTACCGTCTGCCTGCACGCACCAATCATTAACCGCAATGGCCAAGTCGTATGCCAGCACATCGTAGCAGGCATAGTAAAAATCTATCAAGCCGCCGATTTTATCGCCATCAAACAACACATTATCACGGAATAAATCCGCATGAATGACACCCTTGGGCAATTGCGTAGTATCAAGTGCGGCCTGAAATGCCAAAGTATCGGTTAATAATTGCTGATCAGCCTGCGACAGATGTGCCATGACCTGTTGTGCAGTCCTGGCGCGCCAAGCTGCGCCGCGCGGGTTACTGTGTTGCTGATAAGCCGTTTGCGCAAACGATTGCCCGGCAATATGCATTTTTGCCAACACCGCGCCCACTTCCGCACAATGCTTCACGCCGGGCACTTCAACATCCCGTCCCTTCAGGCAGCTGATCAGCACGGCAGGCTTGCCATTGAGCATGTGCAAGCTAACGCCCGCTTGATTACTGATGGGCTGCGGGCATGGCACACCATACATCGCAAGATGGCTCATCAGATCAATAAAGTACGGCAATTCATCCATTGTGTTATGTTCAAACAAGGTGAGCACGTATTTATCTTGTGTCGTGGTGACAAAGTAATTGGTATTGGTGATGCCTGAAGAAATACCTTTTAATTCAACGAGTTCTCCAATTGCATAATCCTGAAGCCATGCTTGTAATTGCTGAATACTAACTGAGGTAAAAACAGACATATGTGAAATATTTAAATTGGAATGATTGAGGGTGAAACGCTAACCAAAGCTTAATAATTAAAGAGGGTCTACGCCCTCTTTAATCACACTATTTTTATTAGCATTTTAAATAAGTTGCATCCTAAAACCTGAATATAGTCCATTTAGGAATGCTCAGAGGCGGGTTGGGGCCAGTGTTAGTCCAGCCGCCATCCTGATCTTCTTTATGTAAGTAGTAAGGCACACCATGGGCCGGCGTGATTTTCAGCATATAAAGCTGACCATTGATTCGATATTCCTCAATCGTTTCACCTTCTTTTTTAATAATGGTGATTTGCGGCTCATCAGGTTCGGCTTCATTGCTGATAGTGGGTGGCGGAATGTCTTCCAGAGGCTGTAAGTCCGCGGGCCGGTCTTTACCCTGTACCAACATAGGCGCAAGCATCAACCCCAACAGCAAGGTTCCTATCATTTTATGATTTTTATACATTTGCCAAACACCTACCTTTTAAAGTATGACCACATTCAGGGATTTATTTTATCAAATATAACGCAATATAACGCTTTTCGTTACAAATAAAGCTGAACGCGTTCTTCATCTGGTAACAGTTTAAATCCTCTGGTTTCATAATGCTTGAATATCGCCGCAACGATCATTTCCGGGTCATCAATAATCTGGATTAAATCCAAATCACTGGGCGAAATCATTTTTTCATCTACCAGTGTCGTCTTGATCCAATCCATAAGCCCGCGCCAGAACGGTTCGCACACCAGGATGATCGGCATTTTCAAGGTTTTTCCCGTTTGTACCAATGTAATGCATTCCATTAACTCATCTAGTGTGCCAAAGCCGCCCGGCAACACCACGTACGCGCTTGCGTTCTTTACAAACATGACCTTGCGCATAAAAAAGTGTTTGAAATTCTGGCTAATATCCTGATAGGGATTCATGGTCTGCTCATGGGGCAACTCAATGTTAAGGCCTACACTCGGCGAATGCCCTCCGAAAGCACCTTTATTTGCGGCCTCCATGATGCCGGGACCGCCACCTGAAATCACGCTGAATCCGGCATTAGACAGCCTCAGTGCAATTTCTTCTGTCAATTTGTAATATGGACTATCCGGCTGGATGCGTGCGCCGCCAAATATAGAAACTGCCGGCGTAATTTCCTTGAGACGCTCAGTGGCACTCACGAACTCCGCCATGATTTCAAAGGCCTGCCATGAGGCATGGCCTCCGTGTTGAGCATCCTTCTCCTCGGAATGATTAAATTTCGGAACTTTTTTATCAACTGACATCGTTAGCAACCTTTATTGATCAAGTACAAAATTGGTCAGACAGGCAATATCAGGCACAAAACAAATTTGCCTGAAATTTCATTCTATCGCGCCTCATATGTTTTATCATGTTAGCAATTAAAAAACTGTTGGCAACAACAAATCACAACTATTTGCTTCAGGCTGGCCGAACTAAAATTGCTATCCGACAGCGCCGCTCGAAAAATTTGGATTTTTACATGAAAACATTGTTATTAGTGGACGGCTCATCCTATCTTTACCGGGCTTTTCACGCCATGCCTGACTTAAGAAACCACCTGAACGAACCGACAGGGGCGATTCAGGGCGTGCTCAACATGCTACGGCGCCTGCACAAAGACTACCCGGCAGATTATAGCGCGTGCATCTTTGATGCCAAAGGCAAAACCTTCAGGGACGATATTTACCCGGAATACAAAGCCAATCGCGCCTCCATGCCCGATGACTTACGCAGCCAGGTTGCTCCCCTGCACGAAGCCATCAAGGCCATGGGCTGGCCCCTGATTGTTGAAGAAGGCGTAGAAGCTGACGATGTTATTGGCGCACTCGCCAAACAGGCCGAGCGCGAAGGCATGCGCGTGATTATTTCGACCGGCGACAAGGATATCTCGCAGCTGGTGAACGAACACATCACCATCGTCAACACCATGCCCAACGCGTTCAGAAAAGGCGATGAAAAGCTCGACATTGCCGGCGTGGAAGAAAAGTTCGGCATTCCACCGCGTTTGATTGTGGATTACCTGATGCTGATTGGCGACACCTCGGACAACGTGCCGGGCGTGGAAAAAGTCGGTCCTAAAACTGCCGTCAAATGGCTAAAACAATACGGCTCGCTTGAAAATATTATTGCCAATGCCAATGAAATTAGCGGCGTGGTGGGTGAAAACCTGCGTAAGGCATTGCCGTGGCTGCCCACCGCACGCGAACTGATTACCATCCGCTGCGATGTGGGGATTCGGGAAAACCTTAAAGACCTAGCCCCGCAACCGCCGGACAAAGCAAAACTAGCCGCGCTGTTCGACCACTTTGATTTTAAATCCTGGCGGCGTGAACTGGATAAGATGCCAGACAGCGTGCCGACTGCGATATCTGCGCGTGCTGAACCACAGCAGGCGCACACAACGGACATGTTTGCCACTGCTCATTACACTGCCAATACCTCACGCAGCTATGAGGCCATTTTAAGTGAGGAGCACTTAGACCGCTGGCTCAAAAAAATAAGTGCAGCAAGCCTGTTCTGCTTCGATACCGAAACCACCTCTCTTGACCCTATGACAGCAAAACTCGTGGGCATGTCATTCAGTGTCGAGCCAGGTAGCGCGGCTTATCTACCATTAAAACATGATTACTTCGATGCCCCGGCACAGCTTAATTTCGCTGCCACACTGGCGAAAATAAAACCGATTCTGGAAAACCCTTCCATCAAGAAAGTCGGGCAGAACCTTAAATACGATAAACATGTATTAGCCAATCACGACATCACATTAAACGGCATTGCGCACGACACTTTATTGCAATCTTATGTATTTGAGTCGCACAAAACACATGGCATGGATGCTTTGAGCGAACGCCATTTAGGCATTAAAACCATCTCGTTTGAAGAAGTGGCCGGCAAAGGCGCCAAGCAGGTGGGCTTTAACCAGGTGACGGTAGAAGTTGCCGCCGAATACGCAGCCGAGGATGCAGACATCACCCTGCAACTGCATCAGGCCATGTATCCGCAAATTGCGGCAGATGCCAAGCTGGATTACATTTACAGTCAGATTGAGATGCCGGTATCCAATATACTATTCACCATCGAACGCAACGGGGTACTGATTGATGCCAACATGCTCAACGCGCAAAGTAACGAAATCGGCCTGAAGTTAATCACTCTTGAAAATCAGGCCTATGAACTGGCAGGACAACCGTTCAATTTAAGCTCGCCTAAACAACTGCAGGAAATTTTATTCGGTAAGCTTGGCATCAAACCGTTGAAAAAAACGCCGAGCGGTACACCTTCAACGGATGAAGACGTGTTACAGGAGTTGGCGCTGGATTACCCGTTACCGAAAGTACTGCTGGAATACCGCGGCCTGGCCAAGCTCAAATCCACCTACTCGGATAAGCTGCCGCGCATGATTAACCCTGCCACCGGGCGCGTTCATACCAGCTACAACCAGGCGGTAGCGATTACCGGCAGGCTGGCAAGCTCAGACCCTAATTTGCAGAACATACCGGTCAGAACTCAGGAAGGCCGCCGCATCCGCGAAGCATTTATTGCCCCCAAAGGCAGCATGATTGTTTCCGCCGACTATTCGCAAATCGAGCTGCGCATCATGGCGCACCTTTCGCAAGATGAAGGCATGCTGAAAGCGTTTGCCAACAACGAGGATATTCACCGCGCCACTGCCGCCGAGATTTTTGGCGTAGAACGGGAAAATGTGGATAACGAACAGCGCCGCTATGCCAAAGTCATCAACTTTGGCCTGATATACGGCATGAGCGCATTTGGCCTGGCGCAGAACCTGAACATCGAACGCAGTGCAGCACAAAGCTACATTGAACGCTACTTTGCACGCTACCCCAGTGTGCGTGAGTACATGCAAAACACGCGTGAAATCGCCAAACAAAAAGGTTATGTAGAAACCTACTTCGGCCGCAGGCTTTGGGTGCCGGAAATCAACAGCGCCAATGGTGTGCGCCGCGCTAGCGCAGAGCGTGCTGCCATTAACGCACCTATGCAAGGCACCGCGGCCGACCTCATTAAACTGGCCATGATTGCTGTAGATAAATGGCTGAAAGATGAAAAACTGGAAAGTAAACTCATCATGCAGGTACATGATGAATTGGTGCTGGAAGTACCGGAACCTGAACTTGCGCTAGTGAAACAAAAACTGCCGGAACTCATGCAAAACGTGGCGAA
>JBAQME010000318.1:0-11078 GCA_049302535.1 Methylotenera sp. | reverse complement strand
GCCGGGTTTTCCTGCAAAAACTCTGCCAATTTTGCCGAAACCACCTCTTGCACCACCGGCTGTACTTCACTGGAAACCAGTTTATCTTTGGTTTGTGATGAGAACTTGGGATCAGGCACCTTTACTGACAATACGCAGGTAATACCTTCGCGCATGTCATCACCGGTAGTTTCAACCTTAGCCTTCTTGGCCATCTCGGTTTGCTCGATATACTGGTTCAATGTACGCGTCATGGCTGTACGTAGACCTGTTAAATGCGTACCACCATCACGTTGGGGAATATTATTGGTAAAACATTGCACAGTCTCAGAGTATGAATCATTCCACTGCATGGCAACCTCTATAGTCATGCCATCTTTTTCACCCATCGCATAAAAAGTTTTAGGATGCAGTACCGTTTTAGTACGGTTCATGTATTCCACAAACCCTTTTACGCCACCTGAATAGGCAAAATTTTCACTTTTACCATTGCGCTGGTCAATCAACTCAATTTTGACACCATTATTCAAGAATGAAAGCTCACGGATACGTTTCGCTAAAATCTCAAAGTGGTATTCAACTAAAACAAAAGTTTCTACTGACGCCAAAAAGTGAACTTCCGTCCCCGTTTTATCTGTTGTGCCGACTTCCACCAGCGGTGCTACTGCTACACCGCGACGAAATTCCATTTGATGCACTTTGCCATTACGGTAAATTTTTAACTTAAGCCAGTCAGACAGCGCATTCACTACAGAAACACCCACACCATGCAAGCCGCCGGAAACTTTGTAAGAGTTTTGGTCAAACTTACCGCCTGCATGCAGCTCCGTCATTACAATTTCTGCCGCTGAACGTTTCACCGCTTTTATATCGTCATATTTAATATCGGTCGGAATACCACGCCCATTGTCAGCAACACTTACACTGTTATCCGGATGGATAATTACTTTAATATCATCACAATGGCCTGCCAGTGCTTCATCAATCGCGTTATCCAGCACCTCAAACACCATATGATGCAAACCGGAGCCATCGGACGTATCACCAATATACATACCAGGACGTTTACGTACCGCATCCAAACCTTCAAGGATTTTAATGCTTGATGAATCGTATTCAGGTGATGTTACTTTTTTATCAGTCATGCCGTTTAGTCTTTATATTGAATATCTTTTGATTAAAATTTTTGTTTCACGTGAAACAATGCTTATTTGTATTTATATACGCATTGGCATTACAACATATTTATAATCTGCATTGGTAGGTATGGTAATCAGGCAGCTACTGTTTGCATCTGCAAATGAAAAAGTGACTTGATCACTATTGGTATTATTTAATACATCAATTAAATAAGTAACATTAAAACCAATATCCAGGCTGTCACCGTTATAATCAATTTCCAACTCTTCTTCAGCCTCTTCTTGATCACTATTGGTACTAATGAGTTTTAAATTGTTATTACTCAACACCATACGGATACCGCGATACTTTTCATTAGACAGAATAGACGCACGCTGCATCGCCAATAAAATATTCAAGCGTTCTGCTAAAAATGTATTTTTATGTCCGGTTGGTATAACACGATTGTAATCCGGGAACTTTCCATCAATCACTTTGGAGATTAATTTAATATTACCAAAACTAAAATTCACTTGATTACTGGAAATTTCAACGTTTACATCATCTTCACTATCATCCAGTAATTTGATTAATTCTATTACCGTTTTACGCGGCAGAATCACTTCCTGTTTTTCATAATTTTGTTTTAATTCACATGAAGTAAAACTTAATCGATGGCCATCTGTACCCACAATATTCAAGCGATTAGCAATTACCTCAAATAATAAACCATTAAGATAATAGCGAATATCCTGTTGTGCCATTGCAAATTCAACTTGCTTTAACAACTCTTTCAATTGGCGCTGGCCTATTGTAACCAATGTAGCTTCACTAGCAGTTTTTGTCATGACAGGATAATCCGCTGCTGGCAAAGTTTGCAAGTTAAAACGACTTTTTCCTGCCTTTAATGTAATACGGCTATCATTGGTTGCCATATTAATATCTGAACTATCAGGCAAAGATCTGCAAATATCGAGTAATTTTTTAGCGGAAATGGTAGTAGAAAAATCGCCGGCAGTCGCACTATCAACTGACAATGAAATTTGCATTTCTAAATCTGTTGCCGTGAGGTAAATTTTATTTTGTTTAGCTTCCAGTAATAAATTAGACAATATAGGTAGGGTATGTCTTTTTTCTACAATGCTGGTTACAGAAGTCAGTGGTTTTAATAAGGTTTCACGGTTGATTTGTATATTCATCTTTATAACCTAAATAATATATATATAAATAATAACAATAATAATAGTGCATATTTTTGTGTATAACTGCTTATTTTAATTATAAATCAGCAGCTTACTTCATGTTCTTTTGTCTTGGTAAAGACATAATCTACTGTGGATGGTTTGTTGAGTAAATTTTTTAATTTCCTTAAACACAACCTTATGCTATTTCTATCCACAACTTACCCTTAACCTTTGCAGTAAAAATTAAAGCATAAAAAGCAATATTAATCTCTAATGACCTGTACTAAAAAACCAATATCTCTTGCTATTGTAGGGTCGTTTTGTCTTAATAAATCAATTTCATCACATGCATGCATTACTGTTGTATGGTGCCTGCCACCAAAAGCTTCACCAATTTCAGGAAAGCTATGATTGGTCAGTTCACGTGATAAAGCCATTGCTACTTGCCTGGGCCGTGCAAAATTACGTGTTCGTTTTTTACTGTACATCTCAGCAACTTTAATTTTGTAATAGTCAGCCACGGTTTTTTGAATATTTTCCATGGTGACTTGCCTGCCACGTACTGCAATTAAATCACGTAATGCATCTTTAGCTAAATTTACATCAATACTGTGGCCAGTAAATTTAGCCATCGCAATAATACGATTAAGTGCACCTTCCAGTTCACGAACGCTGGATCGTATTTGTTTTGCAATAAAAAAAGCTACATCTTCCGGTAAATTCAAATTTACCGCTTCCGCTTTTTTCAACAAAATAGCAACGCGCATTTCAAGTTCAGGCGGTTCGACGGCAACCGTTAACCCCCAGCTAAAACGGGTTCTTAAACGTTCATCTACATCTGCAATTTCTTTTGGATAAGTGTCACAGGTGATGACAATCTGTTTTTTAGCTTCAATTAAAGAGTTGAAAGCATAAAAAAACTCTTCCTGTGTACGCGTTTTTTTAGCAAAAAACTGAATATCATCAATCAGCAGCAAATCGAGTGAATGATACTGGCGTTTAAACTCATCAAAAGCTTTATGCTCATAGGCTTTTACTACATCAGAAACATAACGTTCAGCATGTAAATAACGTATCTTTGCATCGGGGTTATGTTGCTTTAACTCATTGCCAATAGCTTGTAATAAGTGCGTTTTACCTAACCCTACCCCGCCATAGATAAATAAAGGGTTGTAGGCACTACCGGGGTTTTCTGCAACTTGTATGGCTGCAGCACGTGCTAATTGGTTGGCGCGGCCTGTGACGTAGTTATTGAAGTTAAAAGAGGGATTAAGCCCCGAACCTTCATTTTTTTTATTGTGATTATTAGGATTGGAAGCAGCTGAATGGTTGTTGGCTGATGTAGCTAACGTTTTGGCTAAATTGATTTTAACGTTTTGTTCTAATGACGTTTTTAATTCGATGCCGCCATTTTTATTGACGGATTCAAGATTTTTATTGTTTTTTGAGTTCTCCTCGCCTAGAACTAACTCAATTTGTATATTAGCTAAATGTAACTCTTGGGCAAATTGTTCAATTTTTTTCAGAAAACGTTCTTTTACCCACTGCATTACAAAGCGATTAGGCGCACTAATGCGCACTGCATCACCATTAACATCGGCATGAAGTGGTTTAATCCAAGTATTGAATTGTTGTGCAGAAAGCTCTTTCTCAAAACGGCTGAGACAAGCAGGCCAAAAATTTTCCATCTGTGACGATTTACCTTAAGCTCTTAGTGTAATTACGATTAAATCGTTAAATTACAAGTGATTGGTTGTTTAAGTTGTTGTTTTTATTTACAATAATAATATTTTTAGTAAATATTATATCGGAGCATCAAGCGGTTTATTCTAGCTGTTTTAGAACAACTTATCCACAGGCAATTTGATAATTTGCTAATATAAATTTTTTAATTTTAAAGTTGTTTTAATTTACCTTTAACAAAGGCGGTTAAATCTAAATAAACGTTGACAAAATAGTGTGTTATCGGGTTTAATAACGCCCTTTATAGCATTTTGCTAGCTGGAGATTTACATGAAACGTACATATCAACCTTCTAAAACACGTCGTGCACGTACGCATGGCTTTTTAGTACGTATGAAAACCAAAGGTGGACGCGCTGTGATTGCAGCTCGCCGTGCTAAAGGTCGTTCACGCCTGGGTCTGTAATTTTAAAGCTCCTGTGGGGCTTTATTGTTATATCACTGCATTATCTTTAAAGTTTAAACATTATATTGATAACAGTGCCTACGCTTAGATTTACAAAAAAAGCTAAGCTGATTAAAACGGATGAATTCTCATCCGTTTTTAATTTCCGCAAACGCATTTCTGCAAAGTTTTTAGCGGTACACTATCAGCCCAATACGTTAGAACATCCACGTCTTGGTTTGGTAGTCGGAAAAAAAATTGCAAAATTAGCAGTGCATAGAAATTATATGCGACGAGTATTACGTGAGTTTTTTAGAACACAGCAGCATGTGATTAATCATGCTGATCTGGTGATTCGTGTGCAAAAAACATTTGAAAAAAAAGATTTTGTTCAAATTAAACAAGAGTTTGATGCGTTGATATTAAAAATAAATCAGCGCACACAAATGAGTTCGCAGTTAAATTCATCCATACAAACGCAAGCAGATGAGTAATTGCAGATACTATAAGTGGTGATAATGATGATGGCACGCATACTGATTTGGATTGTTAAAGCCTATCAATTGGTCTTAAGTCCATTTTTTGGTCAACAATGCCGTTTTTATCCTACTTGTTCACAATATGCATTAGAAGCTATTCAAAAACACGGTGCCCTTCGTGGCACTTATTATACTGTTCACCGATTAGTACGCTGCCACCCTTGGTGTGCCGGCGGCCACGATCCTATTCCTTAAAAGTAAATTATATAAAAGATTGCCAATAAAACATTATGGATACAAGACGTTTAGTGCTGTTTGTTATTTTTTCCATGTCTATTTTGATGTTGTGGGACGCTTGGCAGCGCCAACATGCGCCAGTTGAAGTTGCACAGCAGATTACTGCCAGTCCAGCAGCGGTAAACCAAAGTGTTAATGCACATGCTGCAAGTCCTGCTGATCTACCGATAGATGGTGCTTATAAGTTGCAAACAGGTCAGCGTATCCATGTTACAACTGATTTATTTAAAGCAGATATTGAAACCATTGGTGGTGATTTACGTCGTTTAGAGTTACTTAAACATCGTGCTTCTGATAACGAGCAGGCGAATTTTGTCTTGTTAGACGACGCGGCTAAACCGATGCTTTATGTCGCACAAACGGGTTTGATTGGTACAGATCTGCCTTCACACAATGCAGCATTTACTACCGGTGCAACAAGCTATCAAATGCAAGATGGTCAAGATAGTCTGGAAGTGCGTCTGAGCTGGGCGAATAATGGTGTAACAGTTGATAAAGTCTATACATTTCACCGCAATCGTTATGACATTGATGTCAATTATGAAGTTAAAAATGGCTCAACAGCAGCTATTACACCGGTCGTTTATTATCAAATCGTGCATGACAGTGAATCTAACCAAGGTTCTAAATTGATGCCGACATTTACTGGTGGTTCGTATTACACAGAAGCAACAAAATTCAAAAAACTCGCATTTAAAAATATGGAGAAAGAACCGCTCAATATCAGCGCTAATGATGGTTGGGTTGGTTTGTTGCAGCACTATTTTGTTAGTGCCTGGATTCCTAAAGAAGGTTTGGCGCGTAAGTTTTATACGGAGAAGCTGAGCGATAATATTTATCGAATCGGTACCAAAAGCACGTTAAGCACGATAGCGCCAGGTGCAAATTTAACTATTCCGGCACGTTTGTTTTCTGGTCCACAAACCAAGCATGATTTAAAGGCAACGGCACCCGGGCTGGAGTATGCGGTTGATTACGGGTGGCTGACAGTCATTGCATCACCATTATTTTGGTTATTATCAAAAATACATGCGCTGGTGCAAAACTGGGGCGTGGCAATTATATTGCTCACAATATTAATCAAAGCCGCATTCTTTAAGCTCTCTGCTTCAGGCTACCGCAGCATGGCACAAATGCGCGAACTGGCGCCACGTTTACAATCAATGAAAGAGAAATTTGGTGATGATCGCCAAAAAATGCAAATGGCGATGATGGATCTCTATAAAAAAGAGAAAATCAATCCTATGGGCGGTTGCTTCCCGATATTGATTCAAGTGCCTGTATTCATTGCACTTTATTGGGTGTTGCTAGGTTCGGTTGAATTACGCCATGCACCATTCTTTGGCTGGATTAAGGATTTATCAGCAATAGATCCTTACTATATATTGCCGATTCTCATGGGGTCAACCATGATTGTGCAAACCAGGCTGAATCCTAAGCCAGCAGACCCAATGCAGGCCAAAATTATGACCTGGATGCCTCTGATATTCAGTGTGTTCTTCTTTTTCTTCCCAGCCGGTTTGGTATTGTACTGGTTAGTGAATAACGTGTTATCTATTGCCCAGCAATGGTATGTGAACAAAATGATTCACGCTGATGCGTTGGCTAAAAAACAAGGTCATATTAAAAAACCTGGTGAACACCACTAATTCTATAGATACCATTGCTGCTATCGCCACAGCGAGTGGTGCTGGCGGTATTGGTGTTGTCCGCGTCTCAGGGGCGTTAAGTAAGGCTATCGCTACTGAGATACTCGGACATTGTCCTGCTCCGCGCCACGCAGCCTATCTTGATTTTAAACAGGCTAATGGTGACTTGATTGACCGTGGCATTGCCATTTTCTATCCCAATCCATACTCTTATACTGGTGAAGATATACTGGAACTACAAGCGCATGGCGGTACTGCGCTGATGCAGATTTTATTGGCGCGTTGCATAGATCTAGGCGCACGCCAGGCTGAACCGGGCGAATTTACGCGCCGTGCGTATCTTAACGATAAAATAGACTTAGCGCAGGCCGAGGCTGTAGCTGACGTAATTAATGCCGCCACAATAGAGGCTGCCAAAAGTGCTGTGCGCTCTTTATCGGGTGAGTTTTCACAGCGTATCAATGCCCTGCTCTTTAAGTTGATTGATCTGCGCATGTATGTAGAAGCCTGCCTGGATTTTCCTGAAGAGGAAATTGATTTCATCACGCAAGGCCGTGTGGCAGAGAAACTGAATGCCATTATTGCCGAACTGGCATCAGTATTTGCTAAAGCTAAACAAGGCAGCTTATTACGTGAAGGTATCAATGTCGTTTTGGTAGGCCAACCCAATGTTGGAAAATCCAGTTTGATGAATCAACTCGCTGGAGAAGAAGTTGCGATTGTGACTTCAATTGCGGGTACCACACGCGATACCATCAAAAATGCAATACAAATTAATGGAGTGCCGCTGCATGTGATAGATACGGCTGGCCTACGTGAAACTGATGATGAAGTTGAAAAATTCGGCATTGCCCGAACTTGGCGAGCTACAGAAACGGCCAATATCGCATTATTATTGGTAGATGCAGCTCATGGTATTACTGATGCGGAAAAATCGATTTTAGCCCGCTTGCCGCAAGAAATCCGTAAAATTTGGGTGCACAATAAAATTGATGTGACTAATGAGCCAGCGTTAGTCCAAGAAAAAGATCATGTAACGCATATTTATATATCTGCCAAAACCGGTGTCGGTATCGATTTACTTAAAATGCAGTTATTGCAACTTGCAGGCTATCAGAATAATTCCGAAGGTGTTTTTATGGCGCGCGCCAGACATCTGGAAGCTTTAACGCAAGTAGGCGCACATTTACAATTGGCAAGCAGTCAAATGAGTTCGGCTGAGTTAGTGGCTGAAGAATTACGTTTGGCACAAGAAGCGTTGAGTAGCATTACCGGAGAATTTACACCTGATGACTTGCTGGGGGAGATTTTTAGCAAGTTTTGTATTGGTAAATAATAAAAAAGCCGCAATATGCGGCTTTTTTTTAACTTCACTATCGTTAGTTTTAAGCTGTTAAGTCAATCACTGTAGCATCTGGTGCATTTTTCTTGACGGATTCAATGCCGTTATCCCTTGCTGCCTCGCTTTCATATTGCTGGCTTTGGCCGATGATTTGTTGATTGGCAGCTTTAAGTACAAAGTACGGCTTGTTTGATTTTGAAACCAAACGCTCATAACGTGCATCATCTGCTGCATTTTTTTGGATAGATGCAATACCATTAAGTGCGCTGGCTTTGCTTTCATACATTTCAGATTGCAAAATAACTTGGCCATTGTTTGCCAATAAACTGAAGTGAAATTGACCGCTTTTAGCTATTTTTAATTCGAATTTACCCGCCATTAAATTCTCCTTACCGTTATGATTGGTGGAAGCATTGTGGTATTTGCATGAATCGCTGTTCATACTATAGGTGTGTAATTATGCTACGTCTATAGTACAGGCTTGATTGATTGTAAATTATTGTTAACTACGGAGCTATTAATTGTATTGTTTCACGTGAAACAATACAAATGCAATCTATACTTTTCTCAGCAATAAAACCGCGCGCACAACATGATGCTTTCTTGGGGTGGGATTAAAATCCGTACTATTTTTTTGCTAAAGTCTATTAGTTGGTAAAATTGGTAAGGATTAATTGTGTTCGAGAAACCACAAAAAGGTTTGTGAAATCAGTTCAGCATAATTTGCTGAATCAAAACAACAAAAGTCGCAAGATCCGGCCCTGCTAAGAGCGTTATCCGAAATCTAGACTTTATTCCAGTTGCGCTGCTTCCCATATAATTGCAAGCAACAAGGTGAATGCCATTGAAAATGCATCAATTTATGATTCTGGTGTAATGATGTTGGCCATGCGTATGGCCTGAACTTTGTGATAAATATCGATATGAGATTTAAATCGCAACTGCAGCGGTTCTAAATGACCGCGTTGAATCTGCGGTATATTTTAACTACACCATACAATAATCTGTTTACCAAGCTTTAGCTAATATAGCGGATATCACTTATATAACGTATAACGTGCGTGACATTTTTATTTGAACGACATCGGTGTACACAAGTCCGTTATCTATAGCGACCAAAGTAGAAAAAGCTCATAAAGTCATAAAATTTTGGCATAAAAAAGCAGTGTTTCACGTGAAACACTGCTTTAAATTTACAGCGTTGAATTTATTGTAAATTCAACGCACTACAATAATTTACTGGAATTATTTTTTAGATGAAGGTGTTTTTTCAGTTAATAAATAGGTGATGTAGTTTGCTTTTTCAGCTGCCGTACAATCGCTACCAATAATGTCGTTGCAATGTTGTGTAAAGAGGTCTTCAACTTTATCAATATCGCTAAAGCGTTTGAAGTTTACCACTGGTGACAATGGCGCAATTGACTTGCCTGTTACGATGTTTTTACCTTCACTTGCAGGGTTTGAAGTGTGGCATGAAGAGCAGGAGGTTTCTTTGCCACTAGCCAATTTAATTTTACGATTGAAAAAGAATTTGCCGTCAGCAGCTGAAGGACCAGTAAAGTCTGCGTTTACACTTTTAGCAATGGCAGTGTATTTGTCTGCTAATTTTTGTGCGCTTGCAACGTCAGCTTGTGCTGAAAATGCAGCTAGGCCCAACAGGGTAGCTAAGACAATATTTAAGTGTTTCATTTGATTCTCCAGAGTATAGATAATTAAAGAGTCGGGTTCTTGGTTATTATAACGTGCTTAATTCTAAACTAATTTAACATAGGTTAAATAATATTGAGCGAATTTTATGCCAATTTTGTTAAGAAATTGTGTCATTGTTGTAATTTGGGGATTGTTTCACGTGAAACAACAATTTAAAACGTCATTTTACATGACCTAACGGTGAGATTGCGTTAAACTTCCAACTCTTTGAGCTCTATAGTTTTTTGTGGTTAAAACATGAATTTTCCTGATATTTTTGATGTAATCGTGGTGGGTGGTGGTCACGCAGGCACCGAAGCGGCACTTGCGAGCGCCAGAATGGGGCAAAAGACCTTATTGCTCACGCATAATATCGAAACTTTGGGGCAAATGTCTTGCAATCCGAGTATTGGCGGCATAGGTAAAGGACATTTGGTTAAAGAGGTGGATGCTTTGGGTGGTGCGATGGCGGCTGCTACTGATGAGGGCGGCATTCAGTTTCGTATCTTAAATTCCAGCAAAGGTCCGGCAGTACGTGCCACACGTGCGCAAGCGGACCGGATTTTATATAAAGCGGCTATACGTCATAGGTTAGAAAATCAGCCTAATCTTTGGCTATTTCAGCAAGCAGTTGATGACATTATTTTAGACGGCGAGCGTGCAGCGGGCGTGGTGACGCAACTAGGTTTACGTTTTGCCTCTAAATCTGTGGTACTCACGGCCGGTACATTCTTGGGTGGTTTGGTACATGTAGGTTTAAGAAATTACAGTGCAGGCCGCGCAGGCGATCCGCCGTCTATCTCATTGGCTGCACGTCTACGCGAAATTGGGTTGCCTGCCGGTCGGTTAAAAACAGGTACGCCGCCGCGTATTGATGGCCGTACTATCGATTTCAGTGTGATGACGGTACAGCCCGGTGACGACCCAGTCCCCGTGTTTTCATTTTTGGGTAATGCGGCGCAGCACCCGGCACAGCTCCCCTGCTGGATTACACATACCAATGAACGTACCCATGAAATTATCCGCAGCGGTTTAGACCGCTCACCTATGTACACAGGTGTGATTGAAGGTGTAGGTCCGCGCTATTGTCCAAGTGTGGAAGACAAAATCCATCGTTTTGCCGACAAAGAATCGCACCAGATATTTTTGGAACCAGAAGGCTTAAATACCAATGAGATTTATCCAAATGGTATTTCTACCAGTTTACCTTTTG
>JBAQME010000317.1:0-1759 GCA_049302535.1 Methylotenera sp. | reverse complement strand
ATGGGTGGCGCACGCCAGGTGGAATGTACGATTAACGGTTTGGGCGAGCGTGCGGGTAACGCCAGTTTGGAAGAGGTCGTGATGGCGATTAAAACGCGCAGCGATATTTTTAATTTGACTACGCGTATCGATACCACACAAATTGTGCCTACCAGCAAATTGGTTTCATCCATTACCGGTTACCCGGTACAGCCCAATAAAGCCATTGTGGGTGCGAATGCGTTTGCACATGAGTCCGGCATTCATCAGGATGGTGTATTGAAACACCGCGAAACCTACGAAATTATGCGCGCGGAAGATGTGGGCTGGAACGCAAATAAATTGACCTTGGGTAAATTGTCGGGCCGTAATGCCTTTAGAACGCGTTTGAAAGAATTGGGTATTGAGCTCGAAACTGAAGATTTGTTGAATGCGGCTTTTGCGCGCTTTAAAGATTTGGCAGATAAAAAATCTGAAATTTTTGATGAGGATTTGCATGCATTGGTGAGTGATGAGTTTGTCTCAGAGGCTACTGAAAATTATAAATTGGTATATTTGCAGGTGGCATCGCAAACAGGTGAAGTGCCGCACGCCTTTATCACAGTTTCCGATAACGGTGCCGAGAAGAAATCCGAGGCTGATGGTGGTGGTCCAGTAGATGCTACATTTAAAGCGATTGAGCATATTGTGAATAGCGGTGCTGAGTTGTTGCTTTATTCTGTGAACAACATTACCAGCGGTACCGATGCGCAAGGTGAAGTGACTGTTCGCCTTTCTAAGGGCGGGCGTATTGTGAATGGGCAGGGTGCTGATACCGATATTGTGATTGCGTCAGCCAAAGCCTATTTGAATGGTTTAAACAAGCTTCATAGTAAGTTCGAACGCGCGCACCCTCAGGTGTGATTTCATCGTAAAATCAAGCCAATACGGCGTTGCACTCCCTTGCCGTACGGAATGTACTGTCTGCGCTCGTGCGCCTTGTCTTGGCTTGATTTAACAATGAAATGGCTGGCAGGTCTCATATGTCCCGTTTCAACTTGAGAATATAATTAACTTTATCCAAATGAAAAACCCAGAAAGCTTTCATGCCTAAAGCCCGGCAAACCTTGCTTATTGTTGCAGCTCTGTTTTGCACCTATTTCATTTGGGGTTCAACTTATCTTGCCATTCGATTCGGTATTGAAAGTTTCCCGCCATTTTTAATGGCAGGTATCCGTTTCACCACAGCGGGCGCGATTTTATATGCGGTGATGCGTTATCTGGGGGCGCCCAATCCCAGCAAGCAGCAGTGGCTAGGGGCGGGTGCGGTAGGCTTGTTATTGCCAGCCTTGGGTAATGGCACGGTGTGTTATGTACAGCAAACGGTTTCTTCCAGCGTCGCGGCACTTTCCATTGCAACGGCACCGATCTGGATGGCAATTTTTTCCTCGATTTGGGGACATAAAATATCCGGCAAAGAATGGGCAGGTATTGCAATCGGTTTTGTTGGCATTGCCATGCTGAATCTCGGCGGTAGTTTCCGTGGTGATTTTATGAGCGCTTTCCTGTTGATTTTCGCTGCGGCAAGTTGGTCATTCGGTTCGGTTTGGGGTAAACGTCTGGCGATGCCGCAGGGGTTGATGGCAAGCGCGGCGCAGATGTTGGTGGGTGGCATGGCATTGCTGGTAGCTAGCGCCGTAGGCGGTGAAGCTTGGCCGCAAACCGTCAGTTTAAAGTCCTGGGGTGCCTTGTCGTTTTTGGTGATACTCGGTTCAATAGTGGCTTACAGTGCTTACCAGTA
>JBAQME010000316.1:0-5081 GCA_049302535.1 Methylotenera sp. | reverse complement strand
CATCAGCCTCCTGCCTGCTGGCAGACCAGAACGTTGAAAGCAGCAGCGCGGATACATCGGATTGCTGTAACTGATGCACTGTCATCAGCCGCAGCAGATTTATACCTGCCTGAATAACAGGCTGCTGAATCAATGGCGTACCTAAAGAAAAATTATAATGACGCGGTGTATCTGCCAGGCCAGGACGTATACTCTGCGGGTAAAACACGTCATCCAGAAGGTCTGCCAGCTGGTTTCTTACCTCGCTCAAACGCGGGGTCACAATGGCAAGCCTCGCGGCAGGGTTCTCCGCCAGCCGCTGCTGTACCCAGGCTACGGCGGCACGGCACTCTGCCTCCTGAGTTTCCAGCTGAATATGCTGTGTCTGTGCCGGCATATTTGCGGTGGTTTTATATTCGGCAACCTGCACACCACGGCTGGCTAGAATATCGCGCAAACGCTGTTCCTGTGGTGCGGTCTGGTCAAAACCGCCAAATTCGATATGTGCCGGCAGTTCTCCCGCGCCCTGCTCCAGATGCGCTAACTGCCAGTCCATATAACGCACACTCTCCAATGCGCCGAGCTCCCGGCAGCGCTGCTGAAACGCACGCTGCCAATGCAGAAACTGCCGTGTTTCTTCCGCCTGATGCTCACGCGGCACATGCAAATTCCATGCAACCAGATAACGGTTAGCCTCCATCGCAGCACTGGCCAAACCGGAAATATCAAACAACTCGCCAAAGGCATTCTTTTTAAGTGATTGCGTGATCACCTCTTCCCACAGCAATTGTTCGTTGAATGCGCTTAATGCATAAGGGGGCGACTGCTCATTGATAGCACCGGTGAGCAATCCTTCTTCAATAATACGTTCCAGCCATTGCGCCAGGGTCTGTACATCAGAGCTATACCACTGCGCCTTGCCTACCTGAATCTGCTGCTGTGCGATGTCGCTTTGGATGCTGCGCGCCAGACGGGCTGATGGGCATAAAATAGTGACATTATTCATATAAAATAATTATTGAAGCAGTGAAGTTGGGATACTCGGTTAGCTCCACCCTTTTTCCTCTAACGCATTACGCCTTAGATATTAGCATGTGTGTGTTTTTTACAACCTTTGGAGCATAGCTTCTTCAACTTCACTACGATGTCAATATACCTCCCTACTCCGCTTTGCATCAAGCTCTTTATGCAAATTAAAGCCTTTCCAATCAATAAACCATGTTTTTCTGAAGCTAATTATTTTGTTATGCAGCGAAGCATCAATTCCATAAATACTTAAAAGCATAGTTTTTGTTGATGTTTCGATATATGGACAAGACAAGATGTCTAACATGAGCAATATCAGTTCAGTACTTTTGTGAATCATTGATTTTTGCGTTTCAAATTTTCGAATGATTTCTTGTTCTATATGCTTTCTTATCTTCTCATACAATGTTAAGTCTTTGGTACACATTAATGCGACAGTTATAGAAAAATAATTAAAGTCAACTTCTGACTTTAACTTACCTTTTTTGTCTTGCTCTATATTGAGAAAACTCATTAAAGCCGAGGGGTGAAGTCGATAATTTTTACCCAGCTCATTGATCGTTAATAACAAATAAAGTGTTTCAACTTGGGTATGTTTGTTAAGTTTATTCTTCTTCAAAATGAGTGTGAGATTGTCAGAGATTACTTTGAACAATTGATGTTTTAAATCGTTAATTTTTTCTTTGTTGTTATTTAGATATTGAATAAATAGCGAAGAAATTCTACTTAATCTTATAGTCGTTGCCACCCTCGGTGAAACAGATGCTATAAAAAAAGTAAACTCAACTATTTCTATCATTGCTCTAATAAGTTGCAATTCTTTATTAAATTTGTGCTTTTTTTGTAATTCATCTAAGTTTAGTTTACTAGGATCAGAATGATGCCTTTCGCAATCGACAAACCCATCATATCGAGATAAATAATTTTTATGTTCTTCCAATATCTCGTTGCTATAGGTTTCAATCAGCATCAACGTGTAATTGATGATATCTTTATATTCGATGTCACATTGTTTAATAATCGTTTTAAATTCAGTAATTAAATTCTTTGACTGAATATAAATCTTGCTTTTAGGCTCGCCGGTGCAATTTTCTGACTTTGTTCTGCATACTGATGGGTTTGTTGTACAGCCTTTTGAGTGAGGACAAACATAATCAATCTCCGGCGCCTTAATCTCAACTACATACTGCAATTTTTCTCTTAAAAGCTTGTTAATGGCTTCCTTGGCAATTGTAATTCCTGTGATGATTGGCTTTTTGTAATTCTCTTCCTTGCTAGAATTTAAGGATAATTTGTAGACTTTAAGTTCGTGTTGTAATGTTTCAACAATCAATTTTTTATGTTGCTCTTCATTATAAAAAACAAAGTAATCATCAACATATCTAAATATTTCATAGTTAACTTTGTGCGTTAACTTCTCAGACTGAAGCTTTTTCTCAACTGCAACATCAATAGCTTGCAATATCAATTCAGCAAATATTCTAGAAAGCTCAGGACCTATAATGATGCCGTTTGTTTCATTGTGATTAACCTCTTGCATTAATCTATCAAACTCACCACCAAAAGTTTTTGCTGAGATTTCGATGGTATCCTTATTTTGTTTAACAGCATCTTTACTTATCAATGCCCAAGTAACAGAGTGGGTATAAATGCTGTCAAAACATTTTGTGATATCTAGTTTAAGTAAATGACTGTATTTCTTCTCGCATCGGTGAAATTTTGTGTCTTCATAAAATTTATGTACATTGCTGAAGTCTTTGTAAACAAAAAACGTTTTTTGGTTTTTATATTCTTTATCAAACTCTTCTAATAAAGAACTTTCATTGGATTGTTTTCTTATATGTTTTTTGTCGCTGTAATAAGTATATTTTGCTACTCTTACTGGTTTCCGTATGGAAAACGGACTGAGATTACAGTAATACAATATAAGGTTTTTATACTTTTCATAAAACGTTACTATTTTGATTTGGTTAGCTGGGTGACAGATAGAGAGTTCTCTAAATTCATTTTCTTTATGGCTAATTTTAAAGTTAAAGGGCAAAGGGGAGTTTTTGTGATCATTAACAAAAAACGATTTAATAAGTTCTTGCATAAAAGGTTTTGGAAAGTTTTTTTTAATAGCTCCAAGTGTTTCGCTATTAATTTTATTGCTAACCAAAAAATCATAAAAATGTCTGTTTGAGAATGTGGCTGGTGTTTCATAAGGTAGCACATCGGATAAAAGTACTCTCTCGCTTTTCGTTCTAATTTTTATTTTTTTAGCCATATCAATCCCAAACCTTAACTATTTTTTGTATAGCTTGTGTACTATATTTATGAAAGGTTTTGTTATCGAACCCCTTTTTAAATGACAAGTTTTCAAACTTAGCTTGAATAAGTAGTGAATTTAACTGACTGACTTTGGTGATGAGATGCTTGTCTAGCTCAATTAGATGGGTTGCTATGTTAATTAACCTATTTGAAAAATAAATTCCGATTAAAGTACCATTTTTATTACCATATAATTTGGTGTTCGAAGTCAAAAATTCGATTCTTGATATTAAAGTTTTTCTAGCTAACTTTTCTCTTTTTGATGTAGCGTTAATATAGCTCTCAAAACTTCTATCAATTCTATTTTTATACTTTTCGAGCTTTCTTTGGCTCATATCTAAAAAAATATTTTTACTATTTTTACTATCAAAATTAAACTCATAGCCCAAATAATCAAACTTAAACTTATCTTTTATTTGTGGAAATACTTTTGTTTTTTCTCTGTTTATCACAAGGCCATTTTCTACAGCCACCTTGGCAATTTGAGCACGCTTAACGCTCATATTAGAATCTGGTTTTGGCGCATATAAAACTACAATATCATCTACATAGCGAGCATAATAAATCACCTCATCATCACAATTAATCTTTCTGTCGAAATCACGCATATAAAGCTCTGCGAGATATGCGCTAACACCCACCCCTCTAGGTAAACCCTTGTCGCTTGCAGATAGCACTCTATATTCATTTAAAATCGATTTGATGTATTGCTTAGAGGTAAAACTCAACAAGTTTTCGTGGTCTATGATTTCAAGTAGCTTGTCGTGAGGTATTGTTTCATAAAACTCTTGAATGTCTGTACGAATTAAATGCTTAGGGAATTTGTTGTTAAGTAATATGGAAAGTTGAGAAACTATTTGATGTCTGTCACTTTGCTTTACTTTATATAGCTTACGGATATTTCTCTGCAGTTGCTTTATGATGAAGTAGCTAACAGCATCATCTTTTTTTATCAAATAAACTGGCTTTGATGCAATTGAAGTATTTTTTTCTAGATTGATTTTATAATTTTCTTTTGTATTTAGTGTGGCTTCAGATGCCAGCTTTTCAAAGTACAAGTTTAATTCTGTATCTTTATCTTTTTTTAGTTCTGTAATTTTGGCTCTCACCACATCCTTATCAGGCTTGCTCAATCCGCTTTTCTTTTTAATTAACTTATTTCTTTCATTGCGAATTTGATTGTTTATTTCTTTGACGGTAGGTATAAACCTTGAAGCTAGGTCATTACCTTTGCGATTTTCATCTTCAAAGATTTTTACGAAGTTTTCAGCAGATAAAGATTGATCTAGCATATTTTTATAATTTATTTATATTTACCAGTTAATAAATGAGTTTAACAAACAACAAGAATATTTTTCTTAATTTTTAATATAGTAAGAAACGATGAGTATGTAAAATACATGCTCTTGTAAGTATTTAAAAGGTAATTGGGATGTTAAGTAATTTGGCTAAACTTTTAAAATATTCTTTATGGCTATTGATAATACCAATCGGGATCTTTGCCGTTTACGTCTGGGCAGCGCTGACCTGGACCTATTCATCGGGGGAACGTGCCGGCTATGTGCAGAAACTCTCGCAAAAAGGCTGGATATGCAAAACCTATGAAGGCGAACTAATCCTGGTCTCCATGCCTGGCACGCAGGCAGAAAAATTCCCTTTTACCGTCAGAAGCAAAAAAATTGCAGAAAAAATCAATCAAACCGTAGGACAACGCGTGCGCCTGATTTACGAAGAACACAAAGGCCTGCCCACTACCTGCTTTGGTG
>JBAQME010000315.1:0-5437 GCA_049302535.1 Methylotenera sp. | reverse complement strand
GGGTAATGCCGATGACTCATTCAGAACATTGATGATGCAGGAGATGATTGCAAGAGGAGTGTTGTTTCAAGGCCTACTTTATACAACATGGTCTCACCAACAAGCTGAACTAGATCATTTCGTGATGGCATTTGATGAGTCATGTTCAATTTACAAACAAGCGATCAATCAGGGTAATACAGATCATTTGTTGATCGGAAGGCCGGCTAAAGCTGTTTTCCGTAAGAAAATTTAATCTTCAAAGAGTTACGCATGAGGATTGCATTAGTTTCGCTGGATCAAAAATGGGAAGATAAAACCGCAAATCTTCAACGTTGTAAGGCGCTAACGGCACAAGCCAAGAGCTTGGATGCTGATTTGGTTATTTTTCCTGAAATGACGCTTACAGGTTTCTCCATGAATACTGCATCCTCAGTTGAGGATGCAGTGCAGTCTCCATCTATTCAAGCATTTTCTGAAATAGCTCGCGCAAATCAAATTGCAATGGTGGCGGGTGTGGTGCTGCAGGCTGGAGATAAAGCTGGCAATGCGCTGGTAGCTTTTTCCAGCGATGGAATAGAGCAGGCTCGATACTTCAAGATTCATCCTTTTTCCTTCGCGGGGGAAGACCAATTTTTTCAGCCGGGCAATAAGCTGGCAAAAATGAATATGCCTGAATTTACGTTAGGGTTTTCCATTTGCTACGATTTGAGGTTTCCTGAACTTTATAGTGCGCTGGCTAAAGATTGCGATGTGCTTGTTAATATCGCTAACTGGCCGAAACGCAGGGTTGCTCACTGGAGAACTTTGCTTCAGGCGCGCGCCATAGAGAATCAGGCCTTTGTTATTGGCGTGAACCGTATTGGGGTAGATGGAAACGGTTTGGAATATGAACGTAGCTCCGTGATTGTGAATGCAAATGGGGAGTTCATCGAACCCGTTCTCACAGAAGATGAGATGGATATTTACGAAATAAGCCGTCAGGAGCTGCTAGATTTTAGACGAGGCTTCTCTACCCGTCAGGATCGGTTGCCTGATCTTTACAGAGCCTTGATGTGAGATACATATTTTCATGGTCAATATGAAGGTTCTCATACGAGCAGATGCATCAGTGGCTATTGGCAGCGGACATCTGATGCGTTGCCTGACTTTGGCGGATCAGTTACGGAACGAAGGGACTGAAGTTGCTTTTGTCTGCCGGGATATTCCGGGTGCGATGTTTGATTTGTTGCAATCTCGCGGGTATCGGTTTGCCAAATTACCAATGACTGAAGCCGATAAATTCCCTCAGCAACTTGATGCCAAGGAAACGATGGATGCGGCTGGGCGGTTGTTTTCAGATGGGATTGATTGGTTGGTCGTGGATCATTATGAACTCGATACTGCATGGGAACGCATGCTACGTCCTTATGCACGCAAGATTATGGTGATTGATGACCTTGCGAACAGGGTACACGATTGTGATTTGTTGCTTGACCAAAACTATTACCGTGATCAGGATCAACGTTATCAGGGATTAGTGCCAGATAAGTGCATTACGTTATTGGGACCAAAGTATGTGTTGCTGCGGCCAGAATTTGCTGAAGCCAGGCAAAGGCTTAGAACAAGAGATGGAACTGTACGGAACATTCTAGTCTTTTTTGGTGGTAGCGATCCAACCAACCAGACTCAAAAAGTAGTGGAAGCTCTAAAGTTTCTGGATAGGCCAGATATTAATGTGGTTGTTGTGGTCGGATCTGCCAATCCTAATCGAAATATAATTCAGACATTATGTGATGAGTTATCGAATGTGACTTTTCACTGTCAAGTATCCAATATGGCTGAATTGATATTAAATGCGGATATTGGCATCGGTGCTGGCGGTGCAGCTATGTGGGAGCGATGTTGTCTGGGACTGCCAACTATAACGGTAGTTTTTGCCGCTAATCAAGAGCGCACTACAAAGGATGTTGCTGAGATTGGGGCGATTGAATATCTGGGATGGTCTGATCAGCTTAGTTCGAAAGATTATGCCCAAGCTATTACTGCGATGCTTGAGGATTCACTGAAAGTTAGGCAGATCGGTAATACTGCCTTAGGAGTGCTGCAGCCCGGTTCTGCATCTTTAGCGAATGTGATGCTACGTCTTATTTTTGAATCAGAAACGGTTAACACCTCCAATCATGCTATGTTTCGGGGTCAGGTATAGGTTTAAGGAAAAAAATTAATGGATCAACGACTCAAAAAACACCCATTGGGCTTCTGGGAGATAGCTGCAAAGCCGACATCACAAGAGCTACATCAGTATTATGCTGACAAATATTATCAAGAGGCCAAAGGCAGTTATGAATTAGAGTACACCAAGGATGAATTGTTGTATTTCAGGGCAAAACTAGAGCAGCGCTCATCTGTTCTCCAACGTCATCTTTCTTCATTTAATAACGGGGTCAAGCGGCTGCTGGATGTGGGTTGCGGTGAAGGTTATGCGCTGGCGTTTTTCCGCGAACAAGGTTGGTCAGTAAAAGGGATTGATTTTAGTTCAGCAGGAGTTGAATCAAAAAATCCGGGTTGTATGGATGCTTTGGTGACAGGGGATATCTTCGCGCTGTTGAAAGCTGAGATTGCCACAGGCCAGACTTATGATGTAGTCTGGCTGCAAAATGTGTTAGAGCACGTTATTGATCCGCTCGATCTTCTTAAATCACTGCGAACGCTGGTTTCTCCGGGTGGGCTTGCTGTGGTAACGGTACCGAACGACTGTTCCATCATCCAGCGTGGCGCACTGGACAACCAGCATATTGATGGGGCGTTTTGGGTGGCACCTCCAGACCATTTAACCTACTTCGACCATGTTAGTTTGACAAACGTCGCTAACGAGACTGGTTGGAAATGCGTAGAGATGCTTGGCGATTTTCCCGTGGACTGGTTCCTTTTTCACCCTGGTTCGAATTATGTACGTGATAAATCGGCAGGCAAACCTGCGCACAAAGCTCGTGTGCAAATTGAGAACCTAATTCACCAGCAGCCTATTGAGGATGTACTCACTTTTTGGTCGGCCGCTGCGAAATTAGGCATTGGTAGGGACATTACCGCATTTCTGCGTCCAATAGGAGTGGACTAGATGGTAGCAACTAGGACAGTGCTTGTTACTGGTGCGACCGGCTTCATCGGTCGCGCGACAGTTGCAGCTTTGGCCGAAGCTGGTTGGCAAGTCACGCAAGGTTCAAGATTAGTCAGTAAAACCATGGAGCAAGGAACGGTTTATCTCGATCTAGCAGATCCCGCAACGCTTCTTGCTTTGGCAAAAGGGGCACGCTTTGATGCCATAGTACATCTCGGCGCACACGTTGGTTGGTCGGGTGAGGCCGAATCTGAGATGTTTGTTCCCAATGTACTATCTACAGGATGTCTGGCATATCTGGCCAGCCTTTGGGATTCCCACTTGATATTTGCTTCTGCTGCAATTGTTCACGGTGTAAGGAATGAGATAATTGATTCCGACTCACAAATTTGTCCAGATACGGCTTACGCAAAAAGCAAATGGCTCGGTGAACAATTGCTCGCAGCTTCAAATGTTAAGTATAGTGTTCTCCGCATTGCTGGCGTGTTTGGTTGCGATGGCCCCGCTCATTTGGGATTGAACCGTGCCATCGACGGAGCAATCAGAGGTGAACCACCGTTGCAGATTGGCTCAGGTACGGCACTAAGGAATTATGTATATGTAAAAGACGTTGCGCAGGCAATCGTCTATACGCTTCAGAAGCGTCTATTGGGAACGCACTTACTGTCAGGACATGAGATTGTATCGGTCAGTGACATGCTCCAACAGGTTTGCGACATGTTTATGCCAGGCCTGCATCCTGTCATCAAGGATGGGCCACAAGCACTTAATCAAGTTATAACACCCTCTACTTTTTTACCGAAGACGCGCGGATTTAGAGAAGCGTTGAATGATATTAAAAAAGGGTGCAATAAGTGAAGTTAGCTTTGCTCGGTGATGTTCACGGCAATGCGGATGCGCTGCAAACAGTTCTTGCTGCCGCAATTTCATACGGGGCGGAAAAATTGCTTGTTACTGGGGATTTGGTAGGTTATTACTTTTCTCCATTGCAAGTACTGGAATTGCTGAGTACATGGGATAGGCATATTGTGCGAGGTAATCATGAGGATATGTTGAATACTGCGCGGCAAGACCCTGAATTCTTGGTTCAAGTGGATACGCGTTACGGTACAGGTTTGCGTACTGCCCTTGAGCAACTAAGCGAGAAACAGATTGATGAGTTGTGCAATTTACCACATCCGCTGGAGCTTGTTATTGATGAATGCAGGATTTTGCTGTGTCATGGCGCTCCATGGGATATCGATCAATATGTCTATCCAGATGCGCAGCCGGAATTGTTGGAACGCTGTGCTATGCAGGAGTTTGACTTGGTCGTGCTAGGTCATACACATTACCCCATGCAGCAAAACATCGGAAAAACGCTGGTAGTTAATCCCGGATCAGTAGGTCAGCCACGCAACCATCAGCCGGGAGCGTATTGGGCACTTTTCGACACAGAGAGCAGAAAGTTAGAATTTCGTCGTGAGCAATATGATTCTTCATCTCTTGTGCGAGAATGCCAGCAACGCCATCCTAAATTACCCTATCTTGCAGAGGTTCTAATACGTAAATGATTAAAGTTATCCTTATTACAGGCATTGGCGGCGATATTTCTCAGGGGGTTGCGACCATTCTTAGGGAAAATCGGCCCGATCTGCGGCTTATCGGAGTTGATGTGCACGCCCAGCATGGAGGCCATTTGTTTGTTGACCAGTTTGATTTAGTGCCAAGTGCAAGCGCTCCTGATTATATGGACGCGATAAAAAACATTGTCAGAAAATATTCTGTCGATGTGGTGATTCCCATGTCCGAGCCTGAGTTAGGTGCAGCTTTACCATTTTCAGAGCTGACTCCAGGAGTAAAATGGATTACCGCTGGAGAGCGAGTTGTCAGGGCAGGGCTAGACAAGTTAGAAACAGTGCACGCGCTTACCAGTCTTGGTGTGCCGGTGCCTTGGACCAAGCCTGTGTGCGAGGGTCGCCCGATTGCTTTTCCCTGCATCCTGAAGAATCGTTTTGGCTCCGGGTCTCGTGCGGTATTTACTGTTAGTAACGATGAAGATGTGGATTACCTTGTTAAACGCTACCCCGATGCGATTTTTCAGGAGCTGCTGGAACCTGCTGATCGTGAGGTAACATGTGCAGTTTACCGCCGTCGTGATGGTGAGGTTGCCAGTCTTTTGATGTTGCGACGCCTAACCGGAGGGTTCACTGGCTGGGCGAAAGTAATCAAGGATGAGGAAACCTCGCGCATGTGCGAAGTTATTGCACAAGGTCTTGATTTGCGTGGCAGCATGAATATCCAGCTGAGCTTGACCGATAAAGGGCCGCGCGTGTTCGAGATTAACCCACGTTTTTCGTCTACAGTCTTGATGAGGCA
>JBAQME010000314.1:0-1696 GCA_049302535.1 Methylotenera sp. | reverse complement strand
CCCATGCGCCCGGAACAACCGGCAATAACGACCTTTAATGGATTTACCATATTTCAAAAACCTGTAACTTTCTATACTTTAATAACTTAAAACCAAACGACCTAAACCAATTTAAAGCGCCTTACAGCAATGCACTGTGAATTATCACGTACTAAAAAATCAGAAGCCTATTTTTTCCAGCATCCGGTCAAAAAATCCAGGAGTGCCTTCTTCTGGTAAATCCTTTGGTTTTGGCGGTACTTTATTTCCTGCTCGGGGTTCTACTGCAGTCGGCGCAACCACAGGCTCCGTTTCCTCTGTTCCGAACCGCATTTTCCTGTCAAACACCATACCTGATGAGGGTTCATATGATGGCGCTTTAACCGGTAATTCTGTGGGTGGTAGCGGCTCATTGGGCTGCTGTACAACCACAGGCTCAACCGGTGCCACCTGAGCAATAGCCGGAGCAGGCTCTACTGTTGTCGACTCTACCTTGGCAGCATCAGCAGGCGGAGCGGCATTAAGCAATGATTCGACCGCCGGAGCTGGAGCTTCCGGAATGGTCGCCATTTCAACAGGCACTGCCAACAGTGATTTTGGTTCCTCAGCTGCTGGCGCTGCTCTCTCTTTCACTTTGGCTGCAGCATTTTTAGCGGCTTCTTCGGCTTCCAGCTTGGCTTTAGCTGCGGCCTCTTTTTCCGCAGCCTCTTTTGCCAACGCTGCCTCATCTTTTTCCCAGAACTTCAGTTTATCCATCAAACCTTTTTCTTCCGGTTTTTTAACTGGCGTAACTACTCTTGTTCCTGTATTGCTTTTGCTTTCATCCGTTTTAGTTGGATCGCTGCCCGCAGGAATTACGTCGCCACGCACCGCTTTTAGCAATTCGTTTTCAAAATCCAGAATCACGCGGCGCTGTTCTTTAACTTTTCCACTTTCGCGCATCTGGTAAAAATAGTCCCAGCGGTTGCCATGGAAACTGTCTTGAATAAGTGGCGTGCCCATAATAAAGCGCACTTGCGATTTCGTCATTCCCGGACGTAACTGCAACAGCATTTTGGAGGTCACCACATTGCCCTGTTGCACATCAAGCTTATAAGGTTTTATAGTAGGCAGTGCCGTACCACAGGATGTGCACAACAATGCTACCAAGATGAATATATAACGCATATTATGACTTTAATTTGAATTAGCGTTAATATAACACGTTGACCGTTAACCCAAAACACTGAGATTGCCAAAACACCAAGATTGTAAATTGTGAGCAACCAAAGAATGCATGACCCAAAAGACTTAAAAAACGCCGGATTAAAAGCCACTTTGCCCAGGCTTAAAATTTTAGAATTATTTGAAAACAGCAAAGATAGGCATTTGTCTGCCGAAGATGTGTATAAAATCCTGATCACTTCAGACGAGGATGTAGGTTTGGCAACCGTCTACCGTGTCCTCACGCAGTTTGAACAGGCAGGGTTATTGATTCGCCATCATTTTGAAAGTGGTAAAGCAGTATTTGAATTGAACGAAACCGGTCACCACGACCATATTGTTTGCCTGCAATGTGGACATGTTGAAGAATTTTGTGATGATGAAATCGAAAAGCGCCAACAATCCATTGCAAAAGACCGGGGCTTTAGCATCCGCGAGCATTCACTCTACATATATGCCGACTGCACAAAAAATCCCTGCGACCATCGCAAAGGCTAGTACTTTTGGCGGTTAA
>JBAQME010000313.1:0-6894 GCA_049302535.1 Methylotenera sp. | reverse complement strand
TCTGCTGCAAAAAACTGGAAAGACGTTGCCGTGCTTACCGACGCCAGCCAATATGCAGATGTAGTACGCGAACTGCAAAGCACCGGCGGTGCAGTATCACAAGCCACGCAATTCGCACTCTCTGTTGCTGCGTTCAACCGCATCAGCAATTACGATGGCGCAATTAGCGATTACCTCTCCAGCTTCAATTCAGATGGCACCCGCAACCCTTATCCTGCGCAGGTCAACAGCCGCTTCGTGAAATTACAGGATTTACGTTATGGTGAAAACCCGCACCAGACTGCAGCGTTTTATCGTGACTTGAATCCGGCACCAGGTTCGCTGGTAACTGCGCAACAACTGCAAGGTAAAGAATTAAGCTATAACAACATTGCCGATTCAGACGCAGCCTGGGAAACAGTAAAAAGCTTTGGCCCTTTAAATAATGGCGCCGCTGGCGCTATGACCGCCTGCGTAATCGTAAAACATGCCAACCCGTGTGGCGTTGCATTGGGTAAAGATGCGCTTGAGGCTTACAGCAAAGCATTCCAGACTGACCCCTCTTCAGCTTTTGGCGGCATCATCGCTTTCAACACGATAGTGGACAAGGCAGCTGCTGAAGCCATCAGCAAACAGTTTGTAGAAGTCTTGATTGCACCTGATTACACTGCCGAAGCATTGGCGATATTCAGTGCGAAGGTCAATGTACGCGTACTCAAAATCGCATTACCCAAAGGCGGCAGCACACCTTGGGAGCAAGGCCGTAACTCTCACGACAGCAAACGTGTCGGTTCCGGCTTATTGATTCAAACGGCAGACAACCATGAAATCAGCGTGGCAGATTTAAAAGTCGTCAGCAAAAAACAGCCGACGCCTGAACAATTACAAGACATGCTGTTTGCATGGCGTGTAGCGAAATATGTGAAATCAAACGCAATCGTGTTCTGCGCCAATAGCATGACACTGGGCGTAGGTGCCGGGCAGATGAGCCGTGTAGATAGTACACGTATTGCCTCGATCAAAGCCCAGAACGCCGGCTTGTCACTTAAAAATTCTGTAGTTGCTTCTGACGCATTCTTCCCGTTCCGCGATAGCATTGACGTGCTGGTGGAAGCCGGAGCTGCCTGTGTGATCCACCCAGGCGGCAGCATGCGTGATGCAGAAGTCATCGCTGCTGCAGATGAGCATGGCATAGTGATGGTATTAACAGGTGTTCGCCACTTTAGGCACTGATTAAATCTTTTTGGGTTGAGAGTATGAAAATTTTAGTTATTGGCAGCGGTGGCCGCGAACATGCCCTAGCCTGGAAAATCACGCACAACAAAGAAGTGAGCCGGGTCTATGTTGCGCCTGGCAATGCAGGGACTGCACTTGACCCTGACATGATGAATGTTCCCGTTACATCAGTGCCTGACCTGGTGAAATTTGTACAGGATGATGAAGATATCCATCTCACCATCGTAGGCCCTGAAGCGCCACTGTCTCAAGGTGTAGTCGATGCATTTCGTGCCGCCGGTTTAAAGATATTTGGTCCGACCAAAGCTGCGGCACAACTGGAGTCTTCAAAAGATTTTGCAAAAGCGTTCATGGTAAGGCACAACATTCCTACCGCCGCTTACGCAACCTTTACTGACGCAAAACTTGCCCATGACTATATAAAGCAGCAGGGCGCACCTATCGTCATTAAAGCCGATGGCCTGGCGGCAGGCAAAGGCGTGGTAGTTGCCATGAGCGAAGATGAAGCGCATGCAGCAGTAGACGCCATGCTGGCAGACAACAAACTCGGTAGCGCCGGCGCACGCGTGGTGATTGAGGAGTTCCTGACAGGTGAAGAAGCAAGCTTTATCGTGATGGTAGATGGCAAAAACATACTGCCGCTTGCGACCAGCCAGGACCACAAACGCTTGCTGGACAAAGACCTAGGCCCTAACACCGGCGGCATGGGTGCATATTCACCAGCCCCGGTAGTGACCCCCGGGATTCACGCAAAAGTGATGCGCGAAATTATCAGGCCTACAGTTGAAGGCATGGCGAAAGACGGCATCCCCTATACTGGATTTTTATACGCCGGGTTAATGATTACCCCGAATGGCGACGTTAAGACCCTGGAGTTTAATTGCCGCATGGGCGACCCTGAAACACAACCCATTATGCTGCGTTTGAAGAGCGACCTGGTGACCCTGGCTGAACATGCTATCAACGGCACGCTGGACCAGGTAGAGGCGGAATGGGATAGACGCACGGCGTTAGGTGTCGTGATGGCATCAGCCAATTACCCTGACACACCGAGATTAGGCGATGAAATCACCGGCTTGCCTAAAAATTTAACTGACGCGCATGTTTTTCATGCAGGCACCGTGTTAAAAGATGGCAAAGTACTCACCAGCGGCGGGCGTGTGCTTTGCGTCACGGCTTTGGGTGAAACCGTAAAGTTTGCACAGCAGCAGGCATATAAGATATTGGATGAAATTAAATTTGATGGCGCCCAGTACCGCACAGATATTGGCTACCGCGCAATCAAAGGATAAGCAATTCACTCACAAACGATAACAACGTTACCCTTCTTTATTAGCTAGTAGATTAGAAAGAGAACATTGATGGATACACAAGCCGTTTTAAGCTACCTGCAAAACCTGCAAGCCAAGATCGTGGAAGCGGTAGAACTGGTTGACGGCAAGAATTTTTTGCAGGATAGCTGGCAGCGCCCTGAGGGCGGCGGCGGCAATTCCTGCATGCTGGAAGAAGGCAATGTATTCGAACGCGCAGGTATCGGCTTCTCTCATGTATTGGGTACTAAATTACCGCCCGCAGCCAGTGTGGCGCACCCGGAGGCGGCAGGCCGCCCCTGGGAAGCAATGGGGGTCTCGCTTGTATTCCACCCACGCAATCCATATGTGCCTACCGTGCACATGAATGTGCGCTTTTTTATTGCAAAAGCGCAAAATGCCGCAGAGCAGGACATCTGGTGGTTTGGCGGTGGCATGGACCTGACGCCATATTACGGCTTTGAAGAAGATGCCGTACATTTTCACCGCACCAATAAAACTGCGCTGGATGCATTTGGCCCGGATTACTACCCGAGATTCAAAAAAGAATGTGATGAATACTTCTATCTAAAACACCGTAAAGAGCCACGCGGTATTGGCGGCATCTTCTATGATGACTTTAATGAGTTAGGCTTTGAAAAAAGCTTTGCTTTTCACCGTACAGTCGGTGATGCTTTCCTGCAAGCTTACCTGCCAATTGTACAGCGCCGCAAAGATACACCTTACGGCGAACGTGAGCGCGATTTCCAGGCTTACAGACGTGGTCGCTATGTAGAGTTCAACCTTGTTTATGACCGAGGCACTATTTTTGGCCTGCAATCGAATGGCCGTACCGAGTCTATTCTGCTTTCCATGCCGCCGATTGTGAAATGGCGTTACGACTGGAAACCGGAAGCCGGCAGCCCGGAATCAAAACTATATACAGACTTTTTAATTGAAAAAGACTGGCTGGCTTAAATATAGTCTACGGAATATTAAACTGGACACATAACAACTTGCTGCGATAACGACCAATCAATGACACGAATTTCAAAACAAGCGCACGAACTGGCACAGGACCTGCTCAATTTCATTGACGCCAGTCCAAGCCCCTGGCATGCGGTTAATTGTGTCGAGCAACAGCTGCTCGCTCAAGGTTTTACGCAACTGGATGAGACACAATCCTGGCAGCTCGCAGCTGGCAAAAGCTATTTTGTAACACGCGGCGGCGCATCTATCATTGCCTTTACGCTCGGCAATCAGGCAATCACTAACACTGGCTTTCGCATTGTTGGTGCGCACACCGACTCCCCCAGCCTTCGACTCAAGCCGCAAGCCGCTTTTGGCAGCGATGGTTTGGTAAGGATCGGCGTTGAAGTTTATGGCGGACCGATTCTGGCTACATTTACCGACCGTGATTTGAGCATCGCCGGGCGCGTCACCGTTCGCACAAAACATGGGTATGAAACCAGGCTGCTGAAGTTTGATAACGCGCTAATGCGCTTGCCAAACCTGGCCATTCACATGAATCGTGAAGTCAATGACAAGGGCCTTACACTCAATAAACAGACGGAGCTACCGCTGCTTTTTGCCGAGAGCAAAAACGGCATTGAGGCAGATAAACAATTTCTGGCTTATATTGCCCAGGCACTCAAAATCGAAGCACAGGATATTCTGACCTTTGAATTGAATGTGTTCGATACGCAAAAGGGGTCGTTCTGGGGTGCCCAGCAGGAGTTTATCGCCAATAGCCAGCTGGATAATCTGGCCTCCTGCCATGCAGCAATCACGGCACTCCTGGCCACTAAAAACCAGGATTCAACCGGCATCTGCGCACTATTCGACCATGAAGAAGTCGGCAGCGAAAGTACGACCGGCGCGAGCGGCAGCTTTTTATCCGATATTATCAATCGCATTGCCGCCGGCACCGGACTGGATGAAGAAGCGCGATTACGTGCATTGGCGCAAAGTTTCTTTATCAGCGCCGACATGGCGCACGCCTATCATCCCAACTACCCCGCTGCCTACGAACCTTGCCACCATGTGCTGGTTAACAAAGGCCCTGTCATCAAGACCAATGCAAATCAACGCTATGCAACCAATGCAGATACGGCAGCACGCTTTATTACGCTTTGCGAACGCGCAGGCGTACCCTACCAGCAATATGCACACCGCACCGACCTTGGATGCGGCTCCACTATCGGCCCAATCGTGGCATCCGGTTTAGGTGTACCCAGTGTTGACGTAGGTTCCCCAATGTGGGCAATGCACAGCATCAGGGAAAGTGCTGGCGTTCTTGACCATGGCTACATGATCGCAGCACTTAAGGCTATGTTTAATAGCTAGGCTCTGTTCAAAAACTAAACCAAAAACGATATGGTGAGTTTTCATTGTCCAGTATTATCTTATCGTTTACGATTGGTTAATCGTTTAACCCACCTTTATTTCTAACCGCCAATATCTTAAAGAAGCACTCAAAAGGACACTCATATGCTCAAGCAGCTTCTGCGCACAAAGACGATCACCGCCCACTCCGACAGCGGTCTAAAAAAATGCCTCTCAGCATTTGACCTAGCACTTTTGGGAATAGGTTGTGCAATTGGCACCGGTATTTTTGTATTGACCGGCATAGCCGCCGCAACACAATCCGGTCCGGCAGTTGTGCTGTCCTTCATTATCGCCGGGGTCGCATCCGGGTTTGCGGCACTTGCCTATGCGGAACTGGCTGCTTCAGTCGGCGGCTCCGGTAGTGCCTACGGCTACAGCTATGTGGCATTTGGCGAGTTTATCGCATGGACTATGGGATGGATCCTGCTTTTAGAGTACGGTGTTGGTGCCGCTGCCGTGGCCAATGGCTGGTCGGGTTACTTTATCAACACCCTTACCAACTTTAATATACATTTACCTGATGCGCTTACCAAAGCACCTGTCATGGGCGGAGTCATCAACCTGCCTGCGTTTGCAATTATTTGGACACTTACGATTTTGTTAATTATCGGCGTTAAAGAAAGTGCGCGCTTTAACAATATTATCGTGCTTGTTAAACTTTCAACCATCGCCATCTTTATTGTTTTAGCCTCTGCACACCTCAACACAGACAACTGGCAACCATTTATGCCCTTTGGCTGGTTCAGCACCCTGGAAAATGGCAAAAACGTTGGCGTATTGGCAGGTGCTTCTTTAGTGTTTTTTGCCTATTTTGGCTTTGATGCGGTTTCAACCGCTGCAGAAGAAGCAAAAAATCCGCAACGCGATTTACCGATTGGATTGCTCGTTTCCCTCACTTTTTGCACCATTACTTATATTGTTGTATCAGGTTTACTGACCGGCATCGTATCGTATACAGAACTCAACGTATCATCACCGGTAGCATTCGCATTAACTAAAACGGACATACCTGGTCATCCACTTTAGTGGCAACAGGGGTGCTTGCCGGGCTTATCACGGTACTGCTGGTATTACTTTACGGCCTCACCCGTATCCTTTTTGCGATGAGCCGCGACGGCTTGATTTCACCTGTTTTTTCAAAAGTTAACCCAAAGCGTCAAACACCTACACGCATCATTTTAATGTGCGGTTTTATTGTATCGTTAGTTGCAGGTTTTGTTCCTTTAGGCGAATTGGCAGAAACTGTGAACATTGGTACCTTAGCCAGTTTTGTTATGGTGTGCGTTGGTGTCATCGTATTGCGCATTCGCCAGCCAGAACTTCATAGGCCGTTTAAGAACCCATGGAATCCTTTAATACCGGTACTGGGCATCATTTCATGCGGCGCGTTAATGACCTTTTTACCAACAAGCACCTGGATTAGATTTGGCTTATGGATATTGATAGGTATCGCCTTTTACTTTACCTACTCCATGCACCACAGCAAACTAAATTTGCTCCATAAAAACTAAATGCGTAGACCATACCTGATAAAGGCAATAAAAAAGCCAGCTTTTTGAGCTGGCTTTTAATTTGCATCTTCTGAGCTGTACTGTGGATTACAGTGACAATACCCATTCCACGATTGTCTTGATGTCAGCATCTTTAACCTGTGGGCTGTTTGCCGGCATAGGCATAGGACCCCAAGTACCGCTACCGCCTGCTTTAACTTTTGCGATCAATTTAGCTTCAGCAGTTTTGTCGCCTTTGTATTTAGCTGCAACATCTTTATAGGCTGGGCCTAAGATTTTTTTATCAACGCTATGGCAAGCTAAACAGCCGCTCTTTTGTGCCAAAGCCTGAGCCGCAGCAGCATCTGCTGCATTTACTTGAGCTGCAACCAACATAGAACCAGCAGCAGCGATTGTTAATAATAAAGCTTTCATGCTATCTCCTTGAATTAATGCCTAATATATAATAGTTATAAGTTTTACAACCACGTAATCATACCCATAATTTAAAT
>JBAQME010000312.1:0-1689 GCA_049302535.1 Methylotenera sp. | reverse complement strand
GCGTGCATTATACTAGAAGCTGAATAATATTCCAGTAAAATATAACGTTTGCCTGATAAAACTTGGCGGAGAGCGAGGGATTCGAACCCTCGATACAGATTTAAGCCCGTATGCTTCCTTAGCAGGGAAGTGCCTTCGACCACTCGGCCAGCTCTCCGTTACTTACTATTACGCTTGTTGCGAGGGCGTGATACTACGCTAAACCCTTTTAAAAATCAACGTTAAGTTGCTGCATTTGCTGAAATTATTCAGCATCCAATTCAAAGGCTTTGTGTAAAACACGCACCGCAAGTTCCAGGTATTTCTCGTCGATCACAACCGCGATTTTAATTTCTGAAGTTGAGATCATTTGGATGTTAATGCCTTCTTCAGCCAGAATGCGGAACATCTTGCTGGCAATGCCAACGTGTGAGCGCATGCCGACGCCAACGATGGAAACTTTAGCGATTTTATCGTCACCGCTGATTTCACGAGCACCGATATGCCCTTGCACCTTGTCGCGCAAGATGCTCAAGGCCTTGTTCATCTCGTTTTTATTCACGGTGAAAGTAAAGTCAGTCGTGCCATCCGCGCCGGTGTTTTGGATAATCATATCCACATCAACATTGGCTTCTGCAATTGGGCCTAGAATCTGGTAAGCGATGCCTGGGCGATCCGGTACGCCTAGCACGGTAATTTTGGCTTCGTCGCGATTAAATGCGATGCCTGAAATAACGGGTTGTTCCATATCTTTTTCTTCCTCAAATGTAATCAGTGTGCCTTCACCTTCTTCATCAAAGCTGGAGAGCACGCGTAATTTAACTTTGTATTTGCCGGCAAATTCAACGGAGCGAATTTGCAATACCTTGCTGCCCTGTGAGGCTAGTTCAAGCATTTCTTCAAAAGTGATTTTGCTCAAACGGCGTGCTTCAGGCACTACGCGCGGGTCAGTGGTGTAAACGCCGTCAACATCGGTATAGATTTGGCATTCATCAGCTTTTAATGCTGCAGCAAGCGCAACGCCTGTTGTGTCAGATCCACCGCGCCCAAGTGTGGTGATATTGCCGTTGGCATCCACACCTTGAAAGCCTGCAACAACGACAACGTAACCATTATCCAGGTCTTTTTTGATGTTGCCTTCATCGATACTTAAGATGCGTGCTTTGGTGAACGCGTTATCAGTAAGGATTTTAACTTGTGAGCCGGTATAGCTTTTAGCTTTAATGCCAAGCTCCATCAGCGCCAAAGCTGTCATGCCGATAGTGACTTGTTCACCGGTAGAAAGCATCACGTCCAGTTCACGAGGATCCGGCTCCGGCATGATTTCTTTAGCCAGCGAGATCAGGCGGTTGGTTTCGCCTGACATTGCAGAAACTACGACTACGATTTTGTGACCCATTGCCTTGTAGCGCGCCACGCGGCGCGCCAGGTTGCGAATGCGGTCTGGATTTGCGACAGAGGTGCCGCCATATTTTTGTACGATTAGAGCCATTCAAACTTCCTTTAAAAACTGTTTTATCGCCTATTTAAATTATCGGGCAAAATTTAAATTTTTTCCTTGATCCAACTTTCAACACTCGCCAGGGCTTTAGGTAAGTTGTTTGCGTCGGTGCCGCCTGCCATCGCCATGTCCGGTTTGCCGCCGCCTTTGCCGCCAACTTGCCCGGCAACAAAGTTAACTAACTCGCCTGCCTTGATTTTGCCGGTTAA
>JBAQME010000311.1:0-3962 GCA_049302535.1 Methylotenera sp. | reverse complement strand
GGTTGGGTATATAACGGCTATACACCCTGAATAACATCTCGGTGGTAGCATGCCCCATCTGCTTTGCAATCCACTCTGGGTTTTCTCCGGCAGCTAACCATAATGTGGCAGCTGTATGGCGGGTGGTGTATGGGCGTCTTAACTCAAAACCAAGGTATCTGAGTATTGGGTACCAAATACGGTTGGTCAGATTATTCAGGTTATGTGGTTTGCCAAAAGCATTACAAAACACAAACTCTGAGTGTTTGAAAGTTACCTCGCGCTGGCGAAGGAGCGCTTCATAGACTACGTCAGACATAAAGATTTCTCGTATAGATAAATCCGTTTTCCCTTCCTCTTCCATTTCATCTCTGACTAGTGTTTCACGAATCAAAATCTGCCGATATTTAAAATCAATATACTTCCATTTCAGTCCATGGATTTCGCCTGTGCGCATCCCGGTAAAAAAGCGCACGATGAAATAATCGCGGTAATCAGCACGCTCTGTTTTTAGCATGAGGTTAACTTCATCCAGGGTAAATGGCGAAATGTCTTGCCGTTTAATCTTTAGAGGCTTAATTCTCTGTCCTGGTGTGGTAAAGTTATAACGGTCGGCGGCCTCATTAAGAATTTGTCTTAATCCCAGTACAATTGCATTGATGCGTCGAGCTGAGAGGTTTTGACTTTTTCGTCCAGGTACTTTGGCGAGTTGAGAACGAAAATCAAGAATATCTTCACGACGGATGCTGCTGACCATCTTGTCTCCGAAGTAGGGGAGTAAGTGTTTATCGATGGTGTTGCGCATCGTTTCAATGTAACTGCGCCGCCAGCCAATCTTGCATTCATCAAACCACTTTTCTGCAAAGTCTTTGAAAAGAGGGCTGGTTGCAATGCTTGCTTGAATAGTGGAGTAAATGTTGCTATGGCTTACTGGAGCAATATTTTGAGTATCTACTCCAGTAATCGATTCCGTTAGCTCGGATAGTAACTTCGCCATTTTGCTATTAGGGAAATATTTTTGATATTCGAAGTCCCCCTCCTTAATTTCTGCCTCAATTTTTTCAAGCAGCTTTGTTAGTTTCTGGCGATTAGCTTTAGTGTCTTCTAAAGCTGTGTATTCGCGACATCTTTTACCCTGGTATCTAAAGTCGCAAAATAACTTACCGCTATATTCTCGAACACTAGCCATTGCAGTATCCTCCATTAGCCATAGGGATTGCATTCAAGCTGACGGACTTTGTCAGTATTTCGTTTTCTATTGCCTCCCATATATAAAGAATCTTTCTTCTGCCAAATGGGCGAATGTAGTGAATGCCTTCAAGTAAAACGCTATCCTTGAGCTGGTTGCGGATTGTTCTAGTGTTGTAGTTAATTCGGTCTGCAAGTTGTTCTGTGGTGAGGTATGTTTGAGACATATTATTTCCTTCTTAAAGTTTATTAATAAATGTAGAATGAATATTTGTCGTTTTAAGTATACAAATTTCATTCTAAATGTAATTCTATGTGAAATAATTTCACTTAGCAACAATTATTTTCATTTAGAATGAAAAAATGGAGTTGGTATGATTAAATGTCACTTATCTAGAATAATGGGTGAGAAAAAACTAAGGGTTGCTGATGTGTCAAGAGCTATCGATGTACATAGAAACGCGATAACGCTTCTGTATGAGGAAACGGCAACTAGAGTGGATTTGGAAACAATAAATAAACTGTGTGTTTATCTAGATTGTAAGATTGAAGATTTGTTTGAGTATGTGCCAGATTAAGGCGCGAGTTTATTTAGGTATTGAGTAGGCAGAACGTACTTACTATTTGGGCCAGACACTAAAGGTCATAATCTTGTTATTTCAATATGGCTTAAAAAAGATGGGCTACTAGTGGGCCATAGCAGGGCCATGAATGGGCCACAAAAAAGCCAAGTTAGTGAGCACTATCTTGGCTTGTCTGATTAAATATGGCGCGCCCGGCGGGAGTCGAACCCACGACCTTCGGCTTCGGAAACCGACACTCTATCCAGCTGAGCTACGGGCGCATATGAGCGTTGCATTATAGCAAACAGTAAGCGTTACATGCGGTTTTACCAATGGGCATTTTTCAAGTTAACTGATTGTTTGATTTAAGCTCGAATTCCTTTATCTCCATCTAGTCGCATTTTTGTCTTAAGCTAAAGAGCAGGTATAATAATCCTTTAACAATTATTTTCCGGGAACGAACTGTAATGAGCAATGTAGATAGTGACGCTAAAGGTTATTCATTTGGACAAATCGTGCTTGCAACATTTGTAGGTATTATTGGTTTTGTCCTATTTGTTTTGTTGGTAGCGAAAATTTTTGGCGTAACAGATACGATTGATGTTGCTGCACCTACTGCAGCTGTTTCTAAAGTTGAAGAAAATATTAAGCCCGTGGCTGTAGTTGAGTTAGCCGCGGCAGGTAACGGTGCCGCGACTGAAAAAAGTGGCGAAGAGGTGGTTAAAGCGGTATGTTCAATGTGCCATGCAGCGGGCTTGATGAATGCACCGAAAATTGGCGATAAAGCACAATGGCAGCCACGTATCGCGCAGGGCTATGAATTATTGGTTAAGCATGCACTTGACGGCATCCGCTCAATGCCAGCTCGCGGCGGCAACCCAGCGTTAACTGATGGCGAAATTGCAAATGCAGTAGCCCATATGGCAAATGCGTCAGGTGCAAATTTTACTGCACCAGCTGCTAAAAAGGCGGCACCAGAAGCTAAACCGGCTGAGCCAGCCGCAGCAGCACCTGCTGCGAAATCTGCTGAGCCAGCAGCTGTAGTTGCAGCAGCACCTGCGTCTGCATCTGGTAAAAGCGGCGAAGAGGTTTATAAAGCGGTATGTTCTATGTGCCATGCAGCAGGCCTGATGAACGCACCTAAGTTCGGCGACAAAACACTATGGGAACCACGTATTAAACAAGGTTACCAAACATTGGTAGGCAATGCGACTAAAGGTATCCGTATGATGCCGGCTAAAGGAGGCAACCCAAGCTTGACTGATGCTGAAGTGGCAGGCGCAGTGAAGTATATGGCAAACGCAGCAGGTGCAAAATTCTAATTTAATAGATGATTTTGTAGCGTAACGCAACAACTAAAAGCCACTTAATATTTAAGTGGCTTTTTTATTGATTCATCCTGTGATGGAATTTTTGAAAGTGATTAGTACGTGACTACTTACGCAATAGGCGATATTCAAGGTTGTTACCATGCTTTCCAGGCATTGCTTCAACGCATCCAGTTTGATGCAAAATCTGACCAGCTATGGCTGGTGGGGGATTTAGTCAACAGGGGAAGCGGTTCGCTGGAAGTGCTGCGTTGGTGTTATGCACATCAGGATAGTTTAAGGGTCGTACTTGGCAACCACGATTTGCACGCATTAGTTGTGGCTGAAGGCATTGTTGCGCCACATAAGGGGGATACATTGGATGCGCTGCTAGCGGCAGACGATAGTGATGTTTTACTAAATTGGTTGCGACGCCAGCGCATCGTGTATCAAGAGGGTGATTTTCTAATGGTGCACGCTGGCTTGCTGCCACAATGGACGGCTGAACAGGCATTGCGCTATGCTGCTGAAGTCGAGTGCGCTCTGCAAAGTGATGATTATTTATATTTTCTCAGGCATATGTACGGAAATTTACCCGACCAGTGGAGTGATGAGTTAACGGGTATCGACCGGCTGCGTGTCATTACCAATGCCACAACGCGGTTAAGAATATGTTCCGTACAAGGCCTGATGGAGTTCAAGTTCAAAGGCGAGCTTAAAGACATCCCGGCTGGCTTTATGCCTTGGTTTGAGGTGCCGGGCAGGGCAACGCAAGATACACCGGTGATCTTTGGGCATTGGTCGGCGTTGGGTCTACAGCAAAAAACAAATCTATATGCGTTGGATACCGGCTGCTTGTGGGGCGGTAAGCTAACGGCGATGAATGTTCATACCAAGGCGATTGTACAGGTTGATTCTCACCCGT
>JBAQME010000310.1:0-4738 GCA_049302535.1 Methylotenera sp. | reverse complement strand
TTGTCGCTAGAACCGAAAAAGCACACTAAATACTAGAATACAGGCTCAAAATTTCAAATCCAACTATTTTAGTCAACATTAGATTTATGGCATAATCACGTTATGTTTAATCATATCAAAGAAGATATCTCCATCGTGTTCGAGCGCGACCCTGCCGCGCGTACGCATTGGGAAGTTTTAACCACCTATCCAGGCGTGCACGCACTGCTTATGCATAGACTGAGCCATTGGTTATGGAAGAAAAATTTCTTCTGGTTAGGACGTTTTCTCTCCCATTTAGGTCGCTGGTTGACAGGCATTGAAATTCACCCTGGTGCGACCATTGGCCGCCGCGTCTTCATAGACCACGGCATGGGCGTTGTCATCGGCGAAACAGCGGTCATCGGCGATGATTGCACGCTGTATCATGGCGTCACATTGGGCGGCACTTCCTGGAACAAAGGTAAACGCCACCCCACATTAGAAGCGGGCGTTGTTATTGGCGCAGGCGCAAAAGTGCTTGGCCCAATCACGATAGGCGAAGGCGCGAAAATCGGCTCCAATGCTGTTGTAGTAAAAGATGTGCCTGCTAACGCAACGGCAGTTGGCATACCTGCGCGCATTTTAGAAGAAGAAAAATCCAGGCAGCGTGAAGAAACAGCACATAAAATCGGTTTTGCTGCCTACGCTGTGGGCAACGATGAAAATGACCCGATGATCAAAGCCATTCACTCGCTGCTAGACCACGCCACCAAACAAGATCAGGCAATATTAGGTTTGCAGGAACAACTGGCCAGATTAAACATGGCGATTGAAACCGACGCCGAAGTAGGCGAAGCTTTCGATGTGCAATTCGCTCCGGGAAAATCTGCCAAAAAACAGGAACAAAAGTAAATAATAGCCCCAATGAACCTAAACGTATAATAGTTGACTAAATTTGTATGGTATTTTACAATCCAATCTCACAATAGATATTTTATAAAGTCGAATATTATGCGATTAACAACTAAAGGCCGATTTGCCGTTACTGCAATGCTAGATCTGGCAATACACGAAACGCAAGAGACTGCGGACAACAAGCCGGTCACGCTTGCGGCCATTAGTGAGCGCCAGGATATTTCACTGTCTTACCTGGAACAACTGTTCAGCAAACTGCGTCGGCAAGGCTTGGTAAAAAGCATACGCGGCCCCGGTGGCGGATACAACCTGGCAAAAGCCTATACCGATATTTCAGTAGCGGAAATTATTAACGCCGTTGATGAGCAAATCGACGCAACACAGTGTGGTGGCAACGAGAACTGCCGCGAAGAGGGTCGATGCATGACGCATAACCTATGGTCAGCATTAAACACTAAAATTTTAGAGTATTTAGCTGGCGTGACCATTGCGGATTTAGTTACCTCACAACAAGACGGGCAGAAAGTATTGATTACGCCGCGCAGTTGCAATACTGCCAATGAAACAACGTCTGTTGGGGCAGCGGCCTAGGCCTGCCAAGCCACATTAGGCGGAAACTATGACTAGTGTTTACCTGGATCATAATGCGACAACATCGCTGGACAGCCGCGTGCTGGAAGCTATGTTGCCTTGGCTACGCGGGCAATCTGGCAACCCTACCAGCCGCCACATTTTTGGCCGGTCTGCACGTACAGCCATTGAACATGCCAGAACACAGGTTGCCGAAGCTTGTGGTGCCTATGCGTCGCAAGTGATATTTACCGCGACGGGCACTGAAGCCAATAATTTTGCGGTAAAAGGAATTGCCGCAAACCAGACAGGATTGCAGATTTTGTACAGCGCCATTGAGCACCCTTGTGTTAGCCGGCCCGCACAATCATTACAGCAACTGGGTTGTAAAAGCCGCCAAGTTGCAGTGGACCAGCATGGCAAACTGGATGTCGCACAATTGAAGTCATTACTTGAAGTTCCGACCAGCCTGGTTTCCGTTATGTTAGCCAATAACGAAACCGGTGTAATACAAGATATTGCCACGATTGCAGAAATGACAAGGCAAGCTGGTGCATTAATGCATACCGATGCAGTGCAAGGCTTAGGCAAATTACCGCTGAGTTTTGTTGATTTGAACGTACATGCAATGACGATCTCAAGCCATAAGATTCATGGCCCGCAAGGCGCAGCGGCGCTGGTGTTGGATAAACGGGTTGATATTCAGCCATTGCTGCATGGCGGCGGACAAGAAAGAGGCTTGCGCAGCGGTACGGAAAATGTCGCGGCGATAGTAGGTTTTGGCATGGCTTGTGAGTTAGCCATGGCCAATCGGCAGGACTTTGCAAAACATACGCAGGCGTTACGCGACCAATTTGAACATGGCCTGAAATCGCTGAATGTGACAATTTTTAGCAGCCAGGTAGCACGCCTGCCCAATACCAGTTTTTTTGCAATCGAAGGTATTGAAGGTGAAACCCTGGTGATGGCACTTGATCGCAAAGGTTTTGCAGTTGCCAGCGGGTCAGCGTGTTCCAGCGACAGTACCGAACCCAGCCATGTATTGCTGGCTATGGGTGTAACCCCTGATTTAGCGCGCGGCGCTGTGCGTGTAAGCTTTGGATCACAAAACGCCGCAGCACAGGTAACCAGTCTTTTGGATGTACTGAAGAACGAAATTTTAAGATTAAAGCAACTCGCGAGCATCGCTGCGTAAACGCCGTTGCCCCTGAGTTTTAAAGAATATTATTTAAAAATATGCAAGGATAATCAAGACAATGTCTGCATCAATAGAAATGCCAGTTTTAAAAGACCATGACGAAGGACTTCACCCAATTTATTTGGATTACTCAGCCACTACGCCGGTAGACCCGCGTGTAGCCGCCAAAATGATTCCATACCTGACAGAGCATTTTGGCAACCCGGCTTCACGCAGCCACCCTTATGGCTGGACTGCTGAAAAAGCGGTTGAGAACGCGCGCGAAGAAGTCGCCAAGCTAGTGGGTGCAGACCCGCGCGAGATTGTCTGGACATCAGGCGCTACCGAATCCAATAACCTTGCCATCAAGGGTGCGGCAAATTTTTACTCAGCCAAAGGCAAGCACATCATTACGGTAGCCACCGAACATAAAGCGGTAATCGACACCGTCCGTGAACTGGAACGACAAGGTTTTGAAGCAACTTACCTGCAGCCTGAGCCAAACGGTTTGCTGGATCTGGAAAAATTCAAGGCAGCGATTCGCCCGGACACAGTGTTAGCTTCAGTCATGTTTGTAAATAACGAGATCGGCGTGATTCAGGACATTGAAGCAATCGGTAACATCTGCCGCGCGAACAATGTGATTTTCCACGTGGATGCCGCGCAAGCTACCGGCAAAGTACATATTGACCTGGAAAAACTGCCGGTCGATTTAATGAGCTTCAGTGCACACAAAACATACGGCCCTAAGGGTATCGGCGCATTGTACGTACGCCGCAAACCGCGTATCCGTATTGAAGCGCAGATGCACGGCGGCGGTCATGAGCGCGGCATGCGCTCTGGCACGTTGGCTACGCATCAAATTGTAGGCATGGGCGAAGCCTTCCGTATCGCGCGCGAAGAAATGGACGTGGAAAATGCACGTATCCGCCGCCTGCGCGATAAATTGTTACACGGCCTACAAACAATTGAAGAAGTTTACGTGAATGGTGATTTGGAACACCGGGTGCCGCACAACTTGAACATCAGCTTCAACTATGTGGAAGGTGAATCGTTGATTATGGCGGTAAAAGGTATTGCGGTATCCAGCGGTTCCGCCTGTACATCTGCCAGCCTTGAGCCTAGCTATGTATTGCGTGCTTTAGGCCGCAGCGATGAATTGGCGCACAGCTCAATTCGCTTTTCAATCGGCCGCTTCACCACAGAAGAAGATGTCGATTACACCATTGCGCTGATGAAAAGTAAAATTGGCAAATTAAGAGAACTGTCTCCACTGTGGGAGATGTTTAAAGAAGGTGTGGATATATCCAAAGTCCAATGGGCAGCACATTAGAAAGCGTTCTTTGCTTCCCTGACTTTGTTGTCAGAGTATTCGTTTAGAAAAACTAAACTTCATGCTCATCCATCTAGTCAAAATAGTAAGTCGACGTTTTTTAGTAGTTATATTATTTAAATGAATTAAAAGGCGAAGCAAAATCAAGGCGGCAAGCCGCAGACAGTACAAATAGTACGGCAAGGCTTGCCAACGCAGAGTTTGCGATGCATTTTAATTCATAACACGGAGAACCAAAATGGCATATTCAGACAAGGTCCTGGACCACTACGAAAACCCGCGTAACGTGGGTACTTTAGACAAAAATGACCCGCAAGTAGGTACCGGCATGGTCGGTGCACCTGCTTGTGGCGACGTAATGAAGCTGATGATTAAGGTTAATGATAACGGCGTCATTGAAGATGCTAAATTCAAGACCTACGGTTGCGGCTCTGCGATTGCATCAAGCTCATTGGTAACAGAATGGCTCAAAGGCAGAACCATTGAGGAAGCTTATGCGATCAAGAATTCTGAAATCGCAGAAGAGCTTGCTTTACCGCCGGTAAAAATCCACTGTTCAGTATTGGCAGAAGATGCAATCAAAGCGGCTGTAGCAGACATTAGAGCAAAACAGGCAGCAAAAGAACCTGCTTAAAATTGCGTCCTTAAAAAATACTTGTTTAACAGAATTGATGAAAGCAACATGGCAATTACACTGACACAAGCTGCAGCTGACCGCGTAGAAAAATTCCTTGCCAACCGCGGCAAGGGAATAGGTCTACGCCTGGGCGTTAAAACTACCG
>JBAQME010000309.1:0-13638 GCA_049302535.1 Methylotenera sp. | reverse complement strand
CCAGACCTACGGCTTCGACGTCGTCTTTATCGTACTGGCTGACTAAACTTGCACCATCTGCCTGGCAATAGACCGGTGAAAAATCGGAAATCTTTCCGGGTGAAATCAGTACGCCGCCTGCGTGCATCCCGATGTTGCGCGTCAGGCCTTCCAGTCTTAGCGCTAGCTCTAACAGCTCACGCACCTCTTCTTCATTCTCACGGCGCTCAGCCAGCTGCGGCTCTTTTTCCAAGGCGTCAGACAAGGTAATTCCGAGCTCTAATGGAATGAGCTTGGCAATGCCATCAACAAAGTTAAACGGCAGATCGAGCACACGCCCTACGTCTCTAATCACAGCCTTCGCTGCCATGGTACCGAAAGTGGCGATTTGCGAAACCGCATCAATACCATATTTCTGCTTCACGTAATCAATGACACGGTCACGACCTTCCTGACAGAAATCGATATCGAAGTCAGGCATGGAAACGCGGTCCGGGTTCAGGAAACGCTCGAACAGCAGGTTATATTCAAGGGGGTCAAGATCGGTGATTCCCAAGCTGTAGGCCACAACAGAGCCTGCACCGGAACCACGGCCTGGCCCCACCGGAACACCATTATTCTTTGCCCAGTTGATAAAATCCGCCACGATCAAAAAGTAACCGGCAAAACCCATTTGATTAATAACGCCGGTTTCAAAATCCAGACGCGCATCATATGCCGGCCGCTTGCCGTCACGTACTGCTTCATCCGGATACAACACCTCCAGGCGCTTGATTAAGCCACGGCGAGCCTCTTCGACCAAATACTCATTAAGGCTCTCGCCATTAGGTGTTGGAAACTTGGGTAAGTAGTTTTTACCCAGCGTTAAACTCAAATTACAGCGTTTGGCAATTTCCACACTATTGGCAAGTGCTTCAGGCATATCAGCAAACAAGGTTGCAATTTCAGCCTGCGTTTTAAAATACTGCTCGGCCGTAAAGTTTTTAGGACGACGCGTATCAGCGAGAACATAACCTTCAGCAATGCAGGTACGCGCTTCATGCGCCCTGTAATCATCGGTAGTGGTAAATTGTATTGGATGCGTTGCTACAATCGGCAATTTTAGTTGGCATGCAACCAAACGCGCATTCTGGATATATCGCTCTTCATTCGACTGTTGCGCCCCGCCGGCAATACGCTGGACTTCTACATAAAATCGTTCAGGGAATAATTTCTGCCATTCACTTGCCAGCTTGCAAGCCAGCTCCTGATTACCTTGTAAACACGCCTGGCCAACATCACCGGCCATTGCCCCCGACAGCAGCAATAAGCCTTCCGTGCCGGATTCGACAAACCATTCACGTTTGAACTCGGCGCGACCTCGATACTGATTGGTTAAATAGGCACGGCTTAATAATTGGCAAAGCAGCAGGTAACCGGCATGTGACTGACACAGCAAAAGCAAACGTGCGGGCTGGTCACGATTGATGGTATTTTCCAGCCAGATGTCACAACCTATAATCGGTTTGACGCCTTGACCGCGAGCAGCTTTATAAAACTTGATCGCGCCAAATAAATTGCTTAAATCAGTAAGTGCTAGTGCAGGCATTTGATCATTCACGGCCTGTTTGACATAGTCATCAATACGCACAATGCCATCCACAATTGAATACTCACTGTGGCAGCGCAAATGAACGAAAATAGGTGACACTGAGGATGTTTGACTGGTTTCTGGCATAGGGTAAATTTTACCTTATTGAAGCAACTTTAGCTGGGAAAATCTATGGTAATACTTGAACAAAAAGTCTTTCATTCCACTCTTCCAAAGCTCCCGTTTATTAACTGCGCGGTCGTAAATCCATAATGTAACGATGCACAGCTCGAGTAAACTACAAACCAAAATTGAGTTCAATACCAAATCGGACTATGATGCAATTAAAGCTCAATTATCAACCAAAATTATGGCGAGTCAATTACGCCAGCAGTCGTTTTCAAACAGTAAATTTATCTAACCTTCATACTGGAATTTGCCGGCACACAGAAATTTGGGCGCACTGGAATTTAGGCCAAAAAGGAGCATAACTATGACTAATGAAAAGAAAGCTGCATTGAACGCTGTCATGAATTATCTCGACAGCTATTCACGGAAGGAAATTGAAAACTGTATGCTGGCGATAGCAGCTTCAACGCCAATTCTGTTGTTTGGGACTAATGACAATGAAATTTTCAGGTCACCGGATGACGTTCGCGCTGCCTTAAACAGGGACTTCGGTAGTATGTCGAATATCCGCTGGGGTGAACACCATTACTTGCATGTTGAAGCATCTCCAACACTGGCAAGTGTGGTTATTGAGCTACCGATTTCTTACCAGAATGAAGGGAAAGAGATTGAGACACTTATTCGCTATGCACTGACGCTGATAAAAGAAGATGCACGGTGGAAGATTAGCTCCGGGCTGGCCAGCGTACCGTTTGCAGCTGGAACATACGCGTTTCCAACATAAAATAGCTTCATGAGAAGCCCTTTCATATGGACATTCAGATGACGCGGATTAACCGCGCCACTAAAACCACTAATAAACCAATTACAATCAATCATACGCATTCCAATGATTGGAATGCGTATGTGCCTTTATGACGCAGTCTGCTTAAGTAAAGCATTCACTTGCTCAATCAGCACTTCGTCCTGTACCGGTTTACCCAGGAAAGCATTAACACCCAATTCGGTCGCAACATTACGATGCTTATCGGCAGTTCGTGAGCTAATCACAATTAACGGCGTTTTTGAGGTTGCCTGATTGTCGCGCACGTAACGCGAGAACTCAAAACCGTCCATACGAGGCATTTCAATATCCGTCAGGATAATATCAGGCGTGATTTCCTGCAATTTTTGAATGGCATCCATGCCATCATTTGCGGTAACCACTTCAAAATCCTCGCGTTCAAGTACGCGGGAGAGCACTTTACGCATCGTGAGCGAGTCATCCACAACCAATGCCACTTTCTTCACATTTTCAACGACTGGCACATGTGTTGTGACTTTAATTGCGCCGACCGAAAGCACTTCACGATTTGCCAGCTGTACCGGGTTAATTACCAATACAATCGAGCCATCACCAAGCACTGTCGCACCGATCATACCAGGTACGTGTGCAAGCTGAGTGCCCATTGGTTTCATCACAACTTCATAGTTGCCAATAATTTCATCTACATGCAAAGCGGTACGATAAGCACCACTGCGTAATAAGGCTACAGGTGTATAAGCATGCGACTGCGCCACATGCTCAGTGTCCCCGACTAACTTGGATAGGAAATGTAAAGGATACTCGCGTCCCGCCCAGACAACCTGGTTGGCTTGATACGCATTGACCAGGTCATTCTGCTTAAGTTTCTGTACTTGCTCAATCATCACGGAAGGGATTGCAAAAACTTTATGCCCTGCCCGGGCCAATACCACTTGCGCTACTGACAACGTCACCGGCAGGTAAATATTAAACATTGCACCCAAGCCGGTGGCGTTGCTAACGTCAATACGACCACCCAAAGCAGCAATATCACTACGCACCGCATCCAGGCCTACGCCACGACCGGCAATTTGTGAAAGGGTATCGGCCGTTGAAAACCCCGGCTCAAAAATAACAGTCATTAACGCCTGGTCTGTCACCTCTTGTTCGGGTGTAAACATGCCCTTTTCAATTGCTTTTTGTTTAACTTTAGCTAGGTTAATGCCGGAACCGTCATCGGTAATGACCAGTGTAATTTCATCGTTTTCCAGACTTACTTTAAGTTTGATATGCCCGGTTTCGGCTTTACCTAACCTGATACGTTCCTCTGATGACTCGAGCCCGTGAGCAACGGCATTGCGCAACAGATGCTCCAGCGGCGCGCCCATCTTGTCCAGCACACCACGATCCAGCTCAATATTTTCGCCTTCAATGGTCATTTCAACCCGTTTATTCAGCTCTCTTGCAGTCTGGCGCACAATCCGTTGCAAACGCTCGGAAATAGTTGCGAAAGGCAGCATACGCACACCCATCAAACCTTGCTGTAACTCGCGGTTCATGCGGTTTTGCTGTTGCAACGCCGCGTCAGTCTGATCCAGGTTGAGCAGTAAGCCGTGCTGAATTGTTGCCACGTCGTTTACACTTTCCGCCATCATGCGGGTCAATTCTTGCAGACGGGTAAAACGGTCAAACTCTAACGGGTCAAAAGTTTCATTGGCTTCCTGCAGCAAGCTCATGCGAGATTGCAATTGCGTTTCCGCCTCGATTTCCAGTTCGCGCAAGTAAGCACGCAACCTGCTGATACTATCAGTTAAATCAATAGAGGATTGTTTAAAATTCTGCATTTCCCTATCCATACGGGAACGCATAATAGAAACTTCACCAGCCTCATTGATAAGCCGATCCAGAACGTCGGCGCGCATACGTAAGAATTGCGCCTTACGTTCAACATGGCGTGCGGGCATCATATCTTTGGCTACTGTAACTTTAGTAGCGGCAGTAGCGGCAGGTTTATCCGGTTGCGCGCCACTAGCAATGTTTTCCAGCATATAACTGATACGGTCAAACTCGACAAACATGCTGTCAAAGTCATCCGCAGTCACTTTATGCTTCAGCGCCCGTATCACATGATCTTCCATACCATGCACGCTATCGCCGATCGCAGCCTGGCCAGCCATACGTGCACTGCCTTTAAGCGTATGCAGTACACGCTGTAATGAATCGGCATACTCAGCCTCATGCGGATTAGCACGCCAGCCACGTAAATCTTTACCAATTTGTGGAACTAACTCACGGGCCTCTTCTACGAACAATACCAGCAACTCTTCATTCACAGTTGCATCTTTACGCTGCTGGGCTTCACTGACTAAGGCAGCGTCAGTTGGCAATTCTGCGGTAGCTGGCAACTCTAGTGCAACATCGCTAACGGGTTTTGATTTTCCAGTTTTGGCTTTGGATTTTTTAGCTGATTTTTCAGCTTCTTTCACCTCAAGAACTGCTGCTTCCGCTTGCTGCGCCGCAGCAGCCTGCATAACAGCCGTAGATTCGCTTAACGCAATAACTAAAGCACGTGTTGATTTTGGATTTTTAAGTGCTTTTACTTTATCCAAGCCATCACTTAAAGCTTTTACCACATTGCCATATAACGCGATATGCTGTTCAGTCCAAGCACTGTTATGCTCGTCCAGCCAATGTTCCAAGGCACGCGCCAGATCACCAATCGGTTTAAACCCGGCCGTCAATGCATTACTGCCTAAAGTATGTGCGGCGCGGCAGCTTTCTGCTGTCGGCAGTTCACCTGAATCCACAACTAAAGAGCCTTGCGCCTCAACTAAAGTTTGCAAATGCTGCTGTGCTTCAGCCAGGAAAATCTCAAAGAAAGCGCGGCTCAGTTTGCGTGTACCGCCAATAAGCACTTCCTCTTTTTGCGGTTTCGGTTTACTTGTGACCAAATCATGCTCAAATTCTGCCGCAAGGTCTTTCGCCTGTTGCTGGAAAGGCCCCGGATTCAAGCTGACGACCTGATTTTTCTGCAATTCAGCAACCCAGGTTGCAAATTCCGCACTGACCTTCTCCACAAAAGCCAAAATTGGCGACGTAGGGAACGCTTTACGCTCAAGCACCAGATTCAGTAAACTTTCGACTGCCCAGGCAACTTCACCCATGCCTACCAAACCAACGGTTCGTCCACTGCCTTTAAGCGTATGATACGCACGACGTACTTCTGTTAAAGCTTCACTATCAGTTGCATTTACACGCAATGCTTGTAAGTTTTGCGCCAACGTGGCGAGTACTTCCTCGGCCTCTGTCAGGAATATATCTTGAAGCTCGACATCCAACGCTTTGTCTGCCACCGTATCTGATACAGGCGCAGTAGATTTGCCGGAGGCTAATGTTGTAGCAGCCGCTGTAACCTGTTCGACATTTGAAGTTTCAACATCAAGCTTGAACGGAACAGGAACTATATTTTCATCTACAGCCAAATTCAGAGCATGAGCGCCCTGCTCCAAGCGTTGCAACGCATCGGATAACGCACGATCAGACTCCACACGAACATTCGGCAGCTCTTCCGCGTAGAGGCCCAACATACTTAAATTTTCAGCGACCAGTTCAAAGCTGGCATTGTATGACTCACTAACGTCAGCGTTACCAATGTTATTTTTAAAGAAATTAACAAATACTGTACTTAATTGAGCGATGGATTTTGGAATAGGCATTTCCAGCATATCAAATGCAGCCACAACTTGCTGTAAAGGTTTCACCGCCTCATCCAACACATCGCGATTCGCCGGATTTCTAAAGAAGGTATCCAGCGCTTTCTCCACTATCGTTAAAGCCCCAATAATTTGTTTTGCGACCGCCTCCACCACGCTAGTATCAAGCTTGCTGGTAGCAAAGGCATCAACAGCCGGCGCCAATTCAATGCCCTCAATAACAGCCTGGAGGCGCGAAGTCTGCGTTGTGATTTTTTGTTTAGTTTCAACATCAAGATGCTGATAACGGCCACAGCAATGTTCCAGCAGATTTAGCGATGCGGCAATCTCTATCAAGGACACATCATTCAATTTCTGTTTATCCACTAGTAATGCTTGTACTGTCTCATAGGTAGCGTTAAATAATTTAACTACATTCTGATTGGAAATATTTTGCTGAACAGTCGCAATGATATGCTCAAGTTTATTGATAAAAGCTTCTAAATCAGGGGTAGAGGCATCAAGATTGCTAACACTGATGTTCGACCACAGATCTTTCAGGCTGGGAAGGTCAGCTATTAATTGCGCCAGAGCAGCACGCTCTGCGGCGGTAGAAGGCGTGCTCTCACCGCCAGACGCTTGCTGCGGCAAGACTTCATCCAGCTCAAATATGTCTTTAACACGGGAAATTACATCAGTAACTCGATCACTTATTGCAATATAGTAAAGCAACTCACGCAATAATTGAGAGGGGGCCTTGGCATCACCCAAAGATAGATTGCCTAGTTGACGGTCAAGCTTGCGGCAAAGTTTTTTTGCCCCTGCATTATCTGCTATTTTGTCCTGGGTTAACGCATCAGCAAAGGCTGTTGCAGTCCACCATAGCGTTTTGGGGGCATTTTTCAGTTGCACCTGCTGCACATTTAAAAGCGCCTCACGCATACTATTCAATGCAGCAGCATTTTTTGTTCGCAACCAATCTACAAGTGATTTTTGGAAAATAACTCTTTGATCGGCAACAAAAATGGGAATTGCCGTCTCTTCAATAGGGTTAACAGGCAAATCTTTAGGGGCACTATTATCCGTGTCGGGAAAGAATAATTCACTTTCATCTATCGACTCACCCTGCGCCTCCACCAAGGGTTTCAAGCTTGCATAAAGTCGAATGGGCGTATCAGGCATTCCATTCAATAGATCCTGCAAATACTGTGACAATGCATCAACAGCCTGGATTAAATGCGCCATCACTTCCTGGCTTACAGGTATAACCTGCTGTTCCAGCTTATTTGTGAGTTTTTCAATCTCGGAGCAGAAGCGCTTACAGCCTTCCAGACCAACCATATCCAGCGCACCGCTTACTTGATACAAATACGCCAAGGTAAATCTTAAGGATGCAAATTCACCTGGATTCTCATTTACCTCATTAAAACTAGCCAGGATTTTTTTGAGTGACTGATCTATTTCATCTTTAACCCAAGACAATGGGCCGGTGTCAAATGCTTCAGGCATTCCGTGCTCCCATTTTTATATGCGATTTTTTCATGGAGTTTTTATTTATCTCACGCTACAAATTAAACACGTATCAATGATGTAACAATACAATCGCTTAGGTTACAGTTTAAAACCAGCTACTGAGTCACGTAATTCCTCAGCCAATGAATTGAGCTGACCCACAGAATCCGCCGTTAATTTAGTACCCTGGGTAGTTTGTGTCGTAATTTCCTGAATCATCTGCATGTTATTTGCAACGGTTTTAGCAGAGTCGGTTTGCGCATTGGTTGCCGTTGAAATGGATTGGATCAAGTGCGCCAGATTCGTAGTCACAGATTCAATCTCATTCAACGCCTGTCCTGCAGCATCGGCAACGCGTGCACCCTCAACCACACCCTCGGTACTTTTCTCCATCGCGGCCACCGCACCGTGCGTGTCAGTCTGAATGGTCTTCACAATTGCACTAATTTGTTTAGTCGCTTCAGATGAACGCTCCGCAAGACGCTGCACCTCCTCCGCAACCACCGTAAATCCGCGCCCGGCTTCACCAGCTGATGCCGCCTGGATCGCCGCGTTCAACGCCAGAATGTTGGTTTGTTCGGTAATGTCTGAAATCAACTCCACGATTTCACTAATTTCTTGTGAGCTTTCACCCAAGCGTTTAATACGTTTAGAAGTTTCCTGAATTTGCGTACGAATTTCGTTCATCCCTGAAATTGTATTTTGTACCGCCTGTGAACCTTGAATAGCAGCTTCCAGTGAGCGCTGCGCAACTTGGGAAGCTTGCGCCGCGTTGCTGGACACTTGCAGGATAGAACGCGTCATATCGTTTACAGCTTCGGTAGTTTGTGTAATTTGCGCAGATTGTGTTTCCGCCGCGTTTAACAACTGCTCAGAAGTGTCTTGCGCAACTGATGTTGCCGAGGTCACCTGCTCCGTCGCATGGTTAATCTCAACAACCAAGTCTCGCAAACTATCAATGGTATAGTTAATAGAGTCAGCAATCGCACCGGCAATATTGTCGCGAACTTCCGCTTTTACGGTTAAGTCACCATCCGCCAAGTCGCCCATTTCATCAAGCAATTGTAAAACCGCTTCCTGGTTATCCTGGCCTTCTTTTGCCAGCTGATTGGTCAAAATAACAGACTGGGCTGTTTGTTTTTTACCGTAGAAATACATCAAAAACAATAAGACCAAACCGAGTACCAACAAACCTAACAGCACGAACTGGATAAATCGCGTTTGCGTTTCAATCAGGCTGTTATTTTCTTTTTGAATTTCTTGAGTAAAGGTATTACCGGCCTGTTTACTTACCTCAAACGCCGCCGTCAAATCCAGCAACGGTGCAGAAGCGGCAACCGTACCCAATGGCAGCGCTGGAATATAGCGTTTATTAGCCACTTCAAAGAAGTTTGAACCTGCTTGAATCACAGCCTCCAAAGGCGCCTGCAACTTTTCGTTATTAAGATTCTTACGCCAGTATTCAGAACGCTCTTTAAACAAAGCCTCACTTTTCGCAGCATTTGCCAGTGCTCTATCACGTTTCTCATTATTAAAGCTGGTAGATGCAACATAAGCTTCGTTATATGACGCAAACGCATCAAGCGGGAACATTGGCGGAGGATTGGTATCGGCGGTTAAATTCTGATATGCATTCAGAGTATTGGAAATTGGACCATTCACCCGCACCTGGTTAATAACCCAGAAACTCAATAACGCAAACAATATAAACGCCACAATTTGTAATAAGAGCTGACGATAGCCTGCACCCAAAGCTCCAGAATCCGAAGTGCTTTTCTTAGCAGGCACCAGATTGGAAAATTTGTTTTTAAAGTTCTGAAATAAATTACCCACCAGAGCACCTATCTGTGGTGGCAGACTTTTTACAGTTGCAAGATTTAATGCCATTTTGAACCCCAATTCCAAGAATTATTGTACTTACCCTATCACTTCACTACGCCAGTCACTTCACTACACCAGAATTATGCACAAACTACATTTAAAAAATTGTTTTAACACTTGCGATTGTTACTTAATTTACAACACTTACACATGAATCACTCAATACTTACCAGCGCATTTGCTGCTAACCTGCAATGACAGCAGTAATGCAATTTTCAATGCTACTTAAATATCCCTATGTAGGCTGGACAAAATCCTTGTCGTGCACCAGCGCCTCAATATCAAGTTCCAGCCATTCATTATTATCGTCATCCGTGTAGGTTTGCTTACTGAACAATTGATTAGAGTCATTGCTGCCTGGCTGTAAATGCATCCCCTGCACACTTCGCAACCCAACTAAACTATCCACCAATAACGCTACTTGTGTTGTTGATTCCGTGCTTAATAATAAAATTCGATTGTTAATGGATTTAGGTGTTGGCGGCATTTCCAAAAACTGTGCTAAATCCGTAATGTTATATAAATTACCCCGTACGTTAGCTGCACCTAAAAACCATGGCTTCGTTAAAGGTACAGACAGAATCGGAGGTACCGGCAATACTTCTTTCACTTCGCTTAAATTGATTAAAAACTTTTTAGAGCCTACCGACACCCCCAAGCGAGATGACGATTCAACTCCTACATGACTGGTTGCATCCTTAAGTTTTGCAAGTATTGCTTCCTGGAATTCACGTAAATTTGAAGTTTTTGCCACGATTATTTAATCAATCCCAAAAATATTATTCAAGAAAATATCACCAGAAACTATTTTTAATACAAAACACGGCGCTATAAAAATTAAACTATTCCAAACTCTTGATTAAAGCCAACAATTCAGCACCAACTACGGGTTTGGTAATGCAGGCCTTTGCACCCATTTTCAGTGCCCAAGCTAAATCCGTTGCCTGGGACTTACCAGTACATAAAATCACCGGGATATTTGCAGTGGCCGCATTCTTTCCAAGTGTACGGGTTACCTGGAACCCGGTTAAACCAGGCATTACCACGTCACATAACACTAAGTCTGGCGGATTGTCGTTCACTTTAGCCAAACACTCTTCACCGCTTTCAGCACCTGTTACCGTATACCCGGAAGTTTCAAGCAGTTCTGTTAAAAAAAACCGATCCGTTGCAGAATCATCTACTACCAAAATATTTTGTATTGCCATGTTTAATCCACCTCTTGTTGATTGGCTCTGCTGTGAGCAGCATAAACTTGTACTGCATCTAACAGCGTTTCTTGGGTAAAGGGTTTGGTGAGATACTGGTCGGAGCCAACCATACGTCCACGAGCGCGATCAAACAAACCATCTTTACTTGATAACATAATGACCGGTGTTGTTTTGTAACGCGCATTTCTTTTGATAAGGGAACAGGTTTGATAGCCATCCAGCCTAGGCATCATAATATCGACAAAAATCAGATCGGGATGTTCGTTGGATATTTTTGCCAATGCATCAAAGCCATCCTCAGCGAGAATAACCTGGCAACCAGATGATTTAAGAAATATCTCGGCACTACGACGAATCGTATTGCTATCATCAATAACCATCACCTTGATTTTAGATAATTGATCTAGCGTCAACTTTTCTTGATTCGGCTTTTCCTGGGTCACCAGTAAGCTCCTTATATTTTAAATGCAACAATCTATTATAAATATCGTTTTTTCTTGCACTATTTTTAGTTCATTTTATATACAGACTGACTTAATAGGCAATAACAATTAAAATTTTATTAAAAAATAATATTTTTCCCCTATTCCCCAAACGGGTAATCTATAATAAATATTACATTTATTTACAATTTATGTGTAATAAAAAATATTATTCTAAAAATTCTGATGTTATTAAGCGGAAATCCAAGGGGTTAGCATGATAGTTAGACAAGAATCATTAACGGCCAAAATGACGTTAAAAGATCTACCAGCCGCATCACCATTGCCTACGGCAAATCTGGTTTTAGTATTTGGTTCAGTAAAACGTTTTGGTGAAGCTAAGTTGCAGAACACTTTAAAAGAACGTTATCCAACTGCACAAATCATCGGTTGCTCAACCTCTGGGGAAATCACGGCTTCTGGTGTATTTGATGATAGCTTACAAATCACCGCGATTTTATGGGAAAAAACTATTCAGCGTGTTACCCACACAAAAATGACGGGAATGCAAAACTCGTTTGAAACCGCTGCTAGCCTGGCTAAACAACTAAAATCCGATAGTTTAAAAGCAGTACTTGTGTATTCTGACGGCCTAAATGTTAATGGCTCCGAACTACTCGAAGGCTTTAAAAGCGTACTCGGTGAAATCCCTGTCATGGGTGGCATGGCTGGTGATGGCTTTAATTTCAGTAAAACCGTACAGCTTTTCAATGATTCCATCACTGACGGATTAGTCATTGCTGTCGGCTTATATGGTAATCATTTAGTTGCTGCAACCGGAGTAGGTAGAGGTTGGAAGCCTTATGGTCCGCCACGTAAAGTAACAAAATCCGAGAAAAATATTGTGTTGGAGCTTGATGGCAAGCCAGCACTGCCGTTATATAACCTATATATTGGCTCACACTCAGCAAAAGACCTGCCTGGAAGCGGCCTGAAATTCCCATTCGCCATTATTGAAGAAGGCAAACGCGATATTGAAAAAATTCGCACGCTCCTTGCAATCGACCCTAAAAATAACAGCCTGACTTTTGCCGGGAACGTTGATGAGGGGGAAACCGTACGTTTCTGCCAGGCAACGCATGATCGTCTTGTAGAAGGCGCTGGAGATGCAGCACACCTGGTTGCCGACAATACCAATCTCAACCAGAACGGTCTAGCTGTTTGTGTAAGCTGTGTCGGCCGCAAAGGCGTTATGGCTGACTTAGTGGCTGACGAAGTTAAACTGGTGCAGCAAATTCTAGGCAACCAGACAGCAATTACCGGCTTCTACTCATACGGTGAGTTTGCACCGCGTCCGGATACCAGTGACAGCGTGCTGCACAACCAAACCATGACCATCGGTTATTTAAGTGAAAACTTAATCGCCTAAAGCAAAAAGACCCTACTGAAACAAAGGGTTATATTGGTTTTAATTTACAAAATGCCCAGTGCAAACTGGGCATTTTTGTTTTATGATGTCCACATTAAGTGCCTTATTGCTAACAAATCTAACACCCATCAATAAAAGGACAGACATATGACAAACACAGTTAACCTAAAAGGCAGTCCTGTAGAGATTGGCGGAAAATTCCCGCAAAAGGGTCAAACCGCCCCAGACTTTAGCCTAGCCGACAAAACCAGGGCAGACGTTACGCTGGCAAACTTTGCCGGCAAACGCAAAGTATTAAACATTTTTCCTAGTATCGATACGCCAACCTGCGCAACATCCGTACGTACTTTTAACCAGCAGGCCAGCAAACTCAATAACACTGTAGTGCTATGCATTTCAGCTGACCTGCCCTTTGCACAAAACCGTTTTTGCGCGGCAGAGGGTATTGAAAACGTAGCAACACTTTCTACATTCCGTAACACAGCCACTTTTGCTGAAAATTATGGTGTAGCAATTAAATCCAGCAGCCTGGCAGGACTGACAAGTCGTGCAGTAGTTGTATTGGATGAAAACAATAAGGTTTTACATAGTGAATTGGTATCTGAAATCACTAGCGAACCTAATTATGATGCTGCGTTAGCAGTGCTATAGATTTCCTTAAGCAATAAAAAAACCAGCTTAACGCTGGTTTTTTTATTGCTCACTCTCCGTATATGCCGTGTACTTTGCATTACTGCCCCGCGCCTTGTCTGCGGGATACTTTTTTGCATTGAGCTCAATTTTTTGATTTGCTGCTTCTATCAAATCAATTCCCAATACTTCTGCAATACGCAACAAATAAACAAAAGTGTCAGCCAGTTCATGGCTCACTGCCTCACGTTTTTCAGGGGTTAATTGCTGGCTTTCCTGCGGTGTATCCCACTGAAATTGCTCAACTAATTCTGCCGCCTCCACTATCATCGCCATCGCCAGATTTTTAGGCGTATGAAACTGCGCCCAGTCACGCTCTGTCACAAAAGCATTGATACG
>JBAQME010000308.1:0-9989 GCA_049302535.1 Methylotenera sp. | reverse complement strand
GTAACCGGCGATTCAACAATGCCTTGAAGTCGGAATATTCATTGGCTTGCAGGGCATCACTATCATGGATAATTAACCAGGCACGGTTGACGTTGAGCACATGTTGCAACAGTAACTGTGCTTCAAGTTTTGCCTCGCTTGCATCCAGCGTTTGTGCGAGTGCGGCTTGCGCCATAAGCAAGGCTTGGCGAATGGTCATCTTACCAAGACTTAGTTATCTTCACCCAAGCTTGCAAGTAAATCTGCCTGATGTTCAGCTGATAAGGCGTTGATGAGTTCATCCATATCACCTTCGGTAATTGCATCAATTTTATAAAGCGTAAGGTTGATGCGATGATCCGTAATGCGGCCTTGCGGGTAGTTGTAGGTGCGGATACGCTCACTGCGGTCGCCGCTGCCGATCAGGCTTTTACGTTCGCTGGCGATTTTGGATTGTTGCTCATCAACCTGCTTGGCTTTAATGCGTGCTGCTAGCACCTGCATGGCTTGGGCTTTATTTGAGTGCTGGCTGCGTCCCTCCTGGCATTCAACCACAATGCCGGTAGGCGCGTGGGTAATACGCACGGCAGAGTCGGTTTTATTAATATGCTGTCCGCCTGCACCGCTGGCACGATAAGTGTCAATGCGAATATCTGCTGGGTTGATTACTACGTCAGAAACTTCATCTGCCTCCGGCAATACCGCCACAGTGCAGGCGCTGGTATGGATACGGCCCTGTGTCTCGGTGTCAGGTACGCGTTGTACGCGGTGGCCGCCAGACTCGAATTTAAGTTTGGAATATGCGCCGTAACCCACGACTTTGGCGATGATTTCTTTATAACCGCCAATTTCAGATTCATTGGCAGACATGACTTCTACTTTCCAGCCTTGACGTTCTGCATAGCGTGAATACATGCGGAACAAGTCGCCTGCAAATAAGCCAGACTCATCACCGCCCGTGCCTGCGCGGATTTCCAGAAAGATATTTTTTTCATCATTCGGATCTTTCGGCAGCAACAATGTTTGCAGTTCAACCTCGACGGTTGCCAGCTTTGCTTTACCGGCTTCTATTTCTTCTTGAGCAAACTCTTTCATTTCCGGGTCGCCGAGCATTTTCTGCGCTTCTGCAATGTCAGCCTCAGTTTGTACGAACGTACGGTATTGCTCAACGATAGGCGTGATTTCTGCATGTTCACGCGTAAGTTTGCGATAGTTATCCATGTTGGAAGTAGCATCTTCGCTGCTTAACAGGCGGTTCACTTCGTCCAGGCGCTCGCTTAGGTTGGCGAGCTTGGTAATCATGCTTGGTTTCATTGGGTGTTTCTTTAACTTTGGATTTTGTAGAGTTGTTTCAAGGTGTCTTCAAGCTTGGCATGATCTTCACCATGTGACTGATTTAATGCGTGGCTAGGGGCATGTAAAAATTTGTTAGTGAGTGCAACACTAAATGCCTCCAGGGTTTTTTCCGGGCTTTCACCCTTTTGCAGCTGTTTGAGCGCTTTTTCAATTTCAGCTTTACGCATTGCTTCTACCTGGTCTCGCAGCGCTTTGATGGTTGGTACGGCATCGCGTTTTTTGAACCATTGCATAAAGTTCTCTACGCGACTGGTAACGATCATTTCCGCTTCGACAGCAGCAGTCTGGCGGTTTTCAATGCCGTCTGACACGACCTGTGCCAGATCATCTACCGTGTATAAAAACACATCATCCAAGTCGGCAACCTCAGCCTCGATGTCACGTGGTACGGCTAAGTCAACCATGAAAATCGGGCGATGGCGGCGTGCCTTAATTGCACTTTCCACCATACCTAAGCCAATAATCGGCAGGGGGCTGGCAGTTGAAGTGATCACAATATCAAAATCGGCAAAGTGAGCAGGCAAGTCATTCAGCACAATGGCTTCCCCGTTAATTTTTTGTGCCAAACTAGAGCCACGCTCAATGGAGCGGTTGGCAATGGTCATGCTTTTTGGATTTTGCGCGGCAAAATGATCGGCGCAAAGTTCTATCATCTCGCCTGCACCAATAAATAATACTTTTTGTTCGCTGATGTTGCCAAAAATACGCTGCGCGAGTTTGACTGCCGCCGCTGCCATGGAGATCGAGTTCGCGCCAATATCCGTGTTAGTGCGCACTTCTTTTGCAACTTCAAACGTACGTTGAAATAGCTTATGCAGCAATGTGCCTAGCGTGCCTGCATCTTGTGCGATTTTAACTGACTGCTTGAATTGCCCGAGAATTTGCGGTTCGCCCAGCACCATGCTATCCAAGCCGGAAGCAACCCTGAACGCATGTTTCACGGCTTCATCATTGGGCAGGGTGTAAATGTAAGGCGCAATCGCGTCTTTTTCCAGGTTGTGATATTGCGATAGCCAATCAAGAGCTTTTTGCGGATTATCCATAGTGCAATAAAGCTCAGTGCGATTACACGTAGATAAAATAGCCGCTTCAGAAGCGCCGTGCAGCGTCAGCTCGCGCAGGGCGCTGCCAAGATGTTCACTGTTAAAAGCAACATGCTCGCGGATTTGGATGGGGGCGGTCGTGTGGTTCACGCCTATAACATATAACTGCATAAGTGTAATTTTGAGGGATTGGCTTATGTTAAGCAAGAAATACAGTTAAAATAATAGTTTAGTATTTAAAAATATTTTAATTTGATGGACATCGCCATGGATAAAACTTTTAGAATTGCCCCTAGTATTCTTTCAGCAAACTTTGCCAAACTTGGTCAAGAGATTGAGGATGTGATTACCTCCGGTACAGATATCGTGCACTTTGACGTAATGGATAACCACTATGTGCCTAACCTGACTATTGGTCCGCTGGTGTGTGACGCAATTCGTGAAACATCAAAAAAAGTAGGTGCATTAATTGACGTGCATCTGATGGTAAAACCGGTTGACCGCATTATTCCTGATTTTGCTAAAGCCGGTGCCAACATCATTACGTTCCACCCTGAGGCCTCTGAACATATTGACCGTAGCTTGAGCCTGGTGCGCGATTCGGGCTGTAAATCTGGTTTGGTGTTTAATCCTGCAACATCACTAAGCTACTTGGACCATGTGATGGATAAAGTGGACATGATTTTGCTGATGTCAGTTAACCCTGGCTTCGGCGGTCAAAAATTCATTCCGGAAACCTTGGAAAAATTGAAACTTGCCCGCGCAAGAATTGATGCTTACTACCAAAAAACAGGCCGTCAAATCTGGCTTGAGGTTGATGGCGGCGTTAATGCACAGAACATTGCAGATATCGCACGTGCCGGTGCTGATACCTTTGTTGCAGGCTCAGCAATTTTTGGTGCAGGTAAAGATACGGATCCTAACCGCTACAACACGGTTGTGGGTGAAATCCGCGCATCATTAGCTACTGTAAAATAAAACCAACATCGTTTAGGCGCCATGTTTTTTTGGCGTCTTGCGTGTTTGGACATATTTAAAAAAATAATCATGGCTTTTAATGTCAAAGCCGTTATGTTTGATCTTGACGGCACGCTTGTTCATACTGCACCTGAAATTGCTTTTGCGGTCAATCAAATGTTGGCAGAATTGAATCTGCCAGCATTACCGCAGCAGCAGATAGAAAGTTATATCGGTGAAGGTGCGCAAGCGCTCATCAGACGTTGTATCGCAGATAAATCGTCTGGCGAAGTTGATGAGAAGCTGTTTGAGCGTGCGCAGGCTTTATTTTTTGCGCATTATGCCAATAATGTAACACATAGCAAGCCTTATGCCGGCGTGGCAGATGCCTTGGCTGCCTTGAAAAATAAGGGGTTCAGGTTGGCTTGTGTGACCAATAAGCCTGAAAAATTCACTATGCCTTTATTGCAGGAAAGCGGCTTAATAGATTTTTTTGAAATTGTGGTTTCCGGGGATACTTTACCAAAAAAGAAACCAGACCCTATACAACTGCGACACATTTGTGCAAAATTGAACGTATTGGAAACAGAATCAATGCTGGTAGGTGATTCGATAACAGATGTAACGGCTGCGCATGCGGCTGGTTGCTATATTGTGACAGTGCCCTATGGGTATAATCAGGGTAGAGCCATTGACGCCAGTTTAGTAGATGCGACAATCGCTGATTTAACTGATTTGGTCAACTTGTTAACTTGAAATTTTATAAAAACATAACTTCAAATATGAAAGCAATTAATCATAATTTTCACGGTAATTTCTGCAGTGAGATCTTTAGTTGGCGTAGCTCTTGGCAAAGCTAATTGATGTGGTGCAGATATGCGCCAACGCATGCTGACAGCGTAATGCTGTTCCATTAAAGAAAATTATGAATAGGAAGTTTATGTTTAATACCATTAATCAAGCCGAATTTAATGCCTTAGCCGCACAAGGCTATAACCGTATCCCGTTAGTACTGGAAACCTTTGCTGACCTGGATACCCCGCTATCTTTATATTTAAAATTAGCCAACCAGCCTTTTTCTTACTTGCTGGAATCGGTGCAGGGCGGTGAGCGCTTTGGCCGCTACTCAATTATTGGTTTGCCTGCTAAAACACGCATTGTGGCGCATGGCAGGCAAATACAGGTGCTTGAAGGCGATACCGTAGTTGAAGTTGCCGAAAATACCAATCCTCTGGATTTTGTTAAGAGTTATCAAGCTCGTTTTAAAACCCCGCCTTATGCAGGTTTGCCACGTTTTACCGGTGGCTTGGCAGGGTATTTTGGTTATGAAACCGTGCGCTATATTGAAAAGCGTTTAGCCAATACAATAAAAGCGGATGATATCCAAACCCCTGATGTACTGTTGCTGGTTTCGGAGCAACTGGCGGTAGTCGATAATTTGAGCGGTAAGCTCTATTTTATTGTCTACGCTAATGCAAATGAAACCAATGCCTATGAGAAGGCGCACAGCACTTTAGACACATTGCTAAAACTGCTCAGAAAAACGGCCACCATTCCTGAGTCTGCTCCAAGCGCTAAGACTGAAGCCACTTCCGAGTTTGGCGAAGAAAACTTTAAAGCTGCCGTGAAACGTGCGCAGCAGTATATTCTAGATGGCGACATCATGCAGGTGGTGTTGTCACAGCGGATGTCGCAACCGTTTTCTGCATCTCCATTGTCGTTATACCGTGCATTGCGCAGCCTGAATCCTTCGCCTTACATGTTTTACTACGACATGGGCGATCATCACGTGGTGGGTGCGTCTCCGGAGATTTTAGTACGCCTTGAAAACGGCACGGTCACTGCGCGTCCGATTGCCGGGACACGTCCGCGTGGTAAAACCCGTGAACAGGATATTACGCTGGCAGAAGAATTGCTGGCTGACCCTAAAGAGCGTGCGGAGCACGTGCAGTTGATGGACTTAGGGCGCAATGATGTAGGTCGTGTTGCGGTGACAGGTACAGTTAAAGTGACTGACAATATGATGATAGAGCGTTACTCACACGTGATGCATATCGTAAGTAACGTTGAAGGTAAGCTCAAACCGGGCATGGACGCGATTGACGTGATAAAAGCAACCTTCCCTGCAGGCACGGTAAGCGGCGCGCCCAAAGTGCGCGCCATGGAAATTATTGATGAACTGGAGCCCAGCAAGCGCGGTATTTATGCTGGTGCCGTCGGTTATCTGGGTTTTAATGGCGATATGGATGTAGCCATTGCAATCAGGACCGGCGTTATTAAAAACAACATGCTCTATGTGCAGGCAGGGGCGGGTATCGTGGCAGATTCAATTCCACAAAGTGAATGGATTGAAACGCAAAATAAGGCGCGTGCAGTGTTGCGTGCGGCAGAGCTAGTGCAGGCAGGGCTTGACATGAATATCAAGTAATGTGATGCAAAACAGCCCCGCTATAGATTCATTCACGACACTTAAATCATTAACCTTAAAATTTACGTTAGTAGCTTTGGCGTATTTTATAACGGCAAAGCTTGGGCTTTTGGGGCCATACAAAGAGTCTGTTGCCACGCTGCTGTGGTTGCCGACAGGGGTTGCTGTCGGGGCAATCATGCGCTGGGGAAAAATCAGTCTGCCCGCCATTTTTATTGCAGCTACTTTTGCGGAATCATCACTAGGGCTGCCTGTTACCACTTCCCTTGGAATTGCTTGTGGTAACACGTTGGCTCCAGCCCTAACCGCTTATTTGCTGAAAAAATTTCATTTCAACCACAATCTAATCAAGCAGCGAGACATTGTGCTGATGATTTTGATTGCATTGCTTGGCATGACAATTTCTTCCGTAGGCGGTGTACTTAGTCTGTATCTCAGTGGCTTAACCACGTCTAATAACATCTTCAAAATCTGGTTTATTTGGTGGCTGGGTGACAGCATAGGCGTGCTGCTGGCGTTACCGCTAGTATTGAATATCAGCAAAAACAAGTTAATAGCCAATGCCCATCAAAAATTCCAGTTGCTTATTTGGCTGATTTTATTCGCTGGCTGTGAATTTCTGGTTGTTAGATTGGTCCCCGATCTCAATAAGCAATTTTTATTGACCGCATTTTTGATTTTGCCGGTTTTAATTTGGGCCTCGATGAATTTTGGTGTTGTAGGCGGTTCGGTGGTTGTAATTAGCCTGTGTGTCATTGCTGTTTGGTTTACGGCACAAGGTTACGGTACTTTTTACAGTGTGGATGTCGGTGAGGGTATATTTTCATTATGGACATTTATGGTCACTCTAGTGGTGGCGATGCTGTTGATTTCAACTTTGCAATCCGAGCGAAATTTTGCTGCAAAGGCATCGCGCGAAAATGATAAAAAATTACGCGCGGTTGTTGATGGAGCGTTAGACGCTATTGTAACCATTGATGATGCAGGCTTGTTGGTAGAATTTAATCCGGCAGCAGAACGCATGTTCGGTTATACAAAAGAACAAGTGATAGGCAAATCCTTATCCGAGATTATTATCCCGCCAAATCTAAGACAATCCCATGATGCCGGACATAAGCGGTATGTGTTAACTGGTGAGAAACACATCTTTAATCAGCGCGTAGAACTGTCTGCAATGCGTTCGGGTGGTTCTGAATTTCCTATTGAGTTGACGTTGACGGCATTGAAAGAGGATGGCTTATCTTTGGTAACAGGTTTTATTCGTGATATATCCGAGCAAAAAAAGGCAAGACAGGAGATAGAAAATTTTGCTTATTATGATGTGCTTACCGGATTGCCTAATCGTCGTTTACTTGTCGATCGTTTTCAGCATGCGGTACTGATTAGCCAACGTGCAAACACATATTGCGCACTGATTTTTATTGACATGGATAATTTTAAAATACTGAATGACACCAAAGGACATGATGTCGGAGACCAATTATTAATTGAAGTTGCGAAAAGAATTCAGCATACCGTCAGGGCAGGTGATACCGTTGCAAGGCTCAGTGGCGATGAGTTTATTGTGATTCTTGAAAGTCTGGATGCAAATATAAACCTGGCATACCAGCAGGCAAGTGAAGTGGCGCAAAAATTACTGGAAAAGTTGAACACAAGCTACCATTTGGGTCTGTTTGAATTTAATACTAGCGCTAGCTTGGGCGTCACCTTGTTTAACGATAACCAGCTAAGCTTTGAAGGGCATTTAAGACATGCAGATACGGCCATGTATCAATCAAAGGCGGCAGGGCGCAACACCTATCATTTTTATGATGAGCTCACACAGGAGGGCATCGAAAAACACTTTGCTTTAGAATCCGCATTGTCTTTAGCAATGAAAAATAATGAATTTCATCTTAACTATCAAGGCATTGTGAATGTAGAGCAAAAAATCATCGCAGCGGAAGTGTTATTACGGTGGGATCATCCGAAGATGGGCGAGATTAATCCTACAGAGTTTATACGGATTGCCGAGAAAAATAACCAAATTATCAAAATCGGGCATTGGGTATTGCAACAGGCTTGCCAGCAGATTAAGGCATGGGAGACCCATCCGTTGCTCAATAAAATCAGGCTATCAGTCAATATCAGTGCAAAACAGTTTTTATACATTAATTTTATTAAAGAGTTGCGCGAAATTATTACAGCTACTGGAATTGATCCTGATTTACTTAAACTTGAACTGACCGAAACTGCGGTGATTGATAACATCGATGATGTGATCAATAAAATGAAAGTGCTGAAGAAAATGGGTATCAGGGTATCTTTGGATGACTTTGGTATCGGGCACTCTTCACTGGTATATCTTAAAAAACTTCCGGTTACCCAAATTAAAATAGACCAGTCATTCGTGCATGATGTTTTGACAGACTCGAATGACGCCGCCATTATAAAAATGGTACTTGCCGTGGGAAAGACAATTCACTGTGATATTGTGGCAGAGGGCGTGGAGCAATCAGCGCAGTTTGAGCTGTTGAAAAATTTTGGTTGCCATTATTTCCAGGGTTTTTATTTTAGCAAACCAGTTTCAGCTGCTGACTTCGAACAATTAGTAGTGCACGGTTAAGTGTAAATTGTGGCAGTTGGCTGCTGCTTACTCGTTAATAACCCAATCTCCTGATTTGCCACCGTGTTTCTCCAGCAACTTAATATCGCTGATTATCATGCCGCGATCAACTGCCTTGCACATGTCGTAAATAGTTAGCAGGCCCACGCTCACAGCGCTGAGTGCTTCCATTTCCACACCGGTTTTGCCAAAGGTTTCACTGGTAACCGTGCATAAAACGCTTGAATTAGCTTCATTAATATCAAAAGTTACTGCAACGCGAGTAAGTGCGATCGGATGGCACAAGGGAATTAAATCAGCGGTTTTCTTGCTGGCCTGAATTGCGGCGATGCGTGCAATACCAAGTACATCACCCTTTTTGCTATTGCCTTGCTGAATGAGTTTAAGCGTGCCCGGCAACATGCTGATTTGACCGGTTGCAGTGGCGATACGATGGGTTTCGGTTTTAGCGCCGACATCTACCATGTGCGCCTGGCCGCTATCGTCAAAATGTGTAAGGGACGGATGGTTGGGTTTCATGCGGTAGTTTGGCCCAGCATAATTAAACCTGGTGTAATATTTAGAAGCATTTTTTCCATGAACTGAATGGCTACAAACGTTATCATAGCAATAATGAAATCAAAATTAACAATTATTATTTTTGCACTTGTTTCAGTGCTACACCTGTCTTTTGTATATGCAAATGAATTGCCTGAATTGGGCGATGTTTCAGCGACCGTATTATCGCCATTGCAAGAGCAGGCAATTGCCGAGCAGATTTTGCGAGAAGTTGCAGTAAGTGATGACGTGCTGCAGGACGTGGAAGTGACTGACTATTTGCAGGCTTTAGGTGCAAGGTTGGTTGCTAACGGTCCTGATAAGCGGCAAAAATTCACTTTCTTTGTGGTGCGGGATAGCACAATCAATGCTTTTGCGATGCCTGGCGGCGTGATCGGCGTGCATACCGGATTGATTCTGGGAGCCAATAGCGAGTCTGAATTAGCCAGTGTGTTAGGCCATGAAATTGGCCACGTGACGCAGCACCACCTGGCGCGTATGTTGGCGTCACAAAAATCTGATACTTTTAAAAATATCGCGGGTATCGCACTCGCTTTGTTAATGGCGCGTTCAAACCCTCAGCTTGCTTCAGGCGCGCTCACAACGGTATCGGCAGCCAGCGTGCAGAGCCAGCTTGATTATACGCGTGAGCACGAACGTGAAGCGGATCGCATCGGCTTGCAAATATTGGATAGCGGTGGTTTTGATGTGCGCGCCATGCCTAATTTCTTCACGACTTTGCAGCGCGGTTCTCGTTTTTCAGAAGGTAGTGCCCCCAGTTTTCTGCGTACTCACCCGTTAACGAGCGAACGTATTGCGGATGTGACGAATCGCGTTGAGCAAATGCCTTACCGGCAAGTGGCAGATAGTGTCGAGTTTCAGTATGTGCGCGCGAAATTACGTGCAATGTTCGGCGTGGAACAAGCAGCAATTGATGTGTTTGAGCAGAATATCCGGGAGCATCGTTACACCAATGAGGCGGCTGAGCATTATGGTTTGGCGGTTGCTTTATTACGTAAAAATGCATTTGCGCAGCTTGAAAAAGAACTGGCATGGCTGAAAAAAAATGCACCGCCACATGCCA
>JBAQME010000307.1:0-2192 GCA_049302535.1 Methylotenera sp. | reverse complement strand
GCGGCGTTAAAGTATCTCCCGATGGCAAAACCTACATAGTCACATTGGAATATGGCAACAAATTCCTGGTAATGAACAAAAACTTTAAAGTATTACGTACCGTAGATACCGGTGCCACCCCTTACGGCATTTCATATGACCGCAAAGGCGAGCGCATTTATGTCGCCGCCAACAAAGCTAAAACTTTAGAAGTATTTGATGCTAAAACTTATGAAAAAATCAAAGACGTTGCAACAGGCAACCGTTGCTGGCACTTTAGTTTTACACCGGACGACAAAGAAATTTTATTAGCTTGCGGTAAATCAGATGCAGTATTTGTGATCGACACCGAAAAACTGGAAGTGACCAAACAAATTGAAGATAAGAAAATGCCTTGGGGTGTTGTCACTTATCCAAAATCAATGGGCAGTTTAGATAAAGCTTTATAAGTTTATTGCTGAGATTTAAAGTTGCTCCAATTCAAAACCCCGCTATGCGGGGTTTTGTTATTTCAGCTTCTCTAATATAAACGCCCAATCTCTTGGATCGACCGGCGTGATTGATAGGCGGTTTCCACGCTGCAAAATTCGCAGATTGCCGAGTTCTGGAATTTCCCGCATTTCTTTTAAACTCAACAATCTCGTTTTACGCACCAATTTCACATCTACATTAAACCAGCGCGGATTTTCGGGTGTAGATTTCTCATCATAGTATTTGTGGCCTTTTACAAACTGAAAGCGATCCGGATACGCAAGCGTACTTACCTCTGCAATGCCCGCAATACCCGGAACATCACAATTGGAGTGGTAAAACAATACGCCATCACCTACCTGCATCTGGTCACGCATAAAGTTTCTGGCTTGATAATTACGTACGCCATACCAATCAACGGTCTGATTCGGAAAGCCAGCTAAATCATCGATAGAAACATCTCCCGGCTCAGACTTCATTAACCAATATCGCATCGTAATTTCCAGTTAAAAAATATTTGCTTATGATAATCTATAACCAAATCACTAATAATGAATTTTCGTCATGACAAAACCTCAACCAAAAAACGTACTTGGTACCGCATTACAGGTTTGCAGCTTAGACCCCGTTACCGGTTTCACCCGAACTGGCTGTTGCGAAACGGGGCGCGATGATAGTGGCAGCCACACTGTCTGCGCACAGATGACAGATGAGTTTTTAGCATTTTCAATTTCATGCGGCAACGATTTAAGTACACCGCGACCAGAACATGGCTTTGAAGGTTTAAATGCAGGAGATCGCTGGTGCTTATGCGCTAGCCGTTGGCTGGAAGCCTCGGAGGCAGGTTTTGCCCCACCGGTGATTCTGGAAGCTTGCCATGAAAAATGCCTGGAAATCGTCAGCCTGGCAGATTTGAAATATCACGCATTAAGATAGAAATATACACGGCAAGGCGAAGTCGGAAAAATATCGGTTCTAGTGCGGAATGTAATCAGGAGTTCTCCACGGAAACAGCCTAGACCAGCATCCTGAACCAAAAAGGCTCAAGTGGTAACAGCCTAGAGCGCATTAGGCACACCCGCCAAGAGGTTCTTAAAAGAACACTCAACCCAAGAAAGGTTATAGGGGGCGCGCGCACAGCAACTCGAATGACCAAAACCGATGCTATAGACTAGTTCAAGGAATTATTAGCCTAAACCGAACCGCAGAGAACAAACTTTGAAATCAGACGTTTCACCTTAAGATTAATAATCTTTAAGACAAAACTGTTGAGATAATTCTACTCTATTTTAACCCGTACTTTTTACTACATTTAAATATTTATTTTGCTGCGCAGGCCTGATCAATTTGATCTTGCATCAGCGCAATCCTGCGTTTGATGTCACCCACATCTATATTACCGCTTTTACTGTTTAGCAGTTCATGAGACAAATTCAGCGCAGTCATGATAGCGATCCGCTCCACACCGATGACTTTACCGCTATCGCGGATATCGCGCATTTTCTTATCCAGGAAATTCACTGCATTAATCAGGCCAGGGCGCTCTTCATCCGTACATGACACCGTGAAATCACGACCCATGATATTAACATCTACACCTTTAATTTCACTCATTTGGTTTGTACTCAAAATGTGATGTTCAAATCTGCTTTACGGCAGAGTTTCTATCAATGCCTCGATACGCTCACTGGCTTTGTCCATATTAGCTTTTAAAGCTACGGTACCAGATTCCATCACACCCA